>JAOAPH010000067.1 GCA_025462835.1 Candidatus Angelobacter sp.
GGGCGGGAGCTGCGTCGCAGCAGAGCGCGGACCCGTGCGAGCAATTCATCCATGCCAAAAGGCTTGATGACGTAGTCGTCCGCGCCCGAATCCAGCGCTTTGACCTTGGTCTCTTCTTCGCCTTTCACCGACAGCACGATGATAGGCACGTGCGACGACTTGCGAATGGTGCTGCACAGGGTGATGCCGTCAAGATTAGGCATCGCAAGATCAGAGATGACGAGATCGGGTTGAAACGCGCGGAAGATGTCCAGACCGCTTTCGCCATCCGATGCAACGCGCACATCAAAGCCGCGCGCTTGCAGACTGCGGCGCAGCACCTTTCCTATTTGCGGCTCATCGTCAACCACGAGGATCTTGTCTTTCGTCTCTGTCATGCTTGCAGTGGTGCTGGTACCGCTTCGGTCGGCAATGAGAAACAGATCAGTGTTCCAAAGTCGCCTTTTGTTGGTTCGATCCAAATCTTGCCGCAATGGGCTTCAACGATGCCCTTAGCTATGGACAAGCCTAAACCAAAGCCGGGGCGAGAGTTGGTAGTCGCGTGCCCGCGAAAGAATTTCTCGAAGACCTTGGATCGCAATTCGATGGGGATGCCGGGGCCTTCGTCCTGAACTTCGAACCTCACGGAACCAGGGGAGTCTTGTTTTGCGGTGACATGGATGCGCGTGTCCGCGGGTGAGTACTTGGCTGCATTTTCAATCACCGTGTAAAGGACTTCGGAGATCGCATTCGCATCCACTCTCAGCTCTGGCATTTCCTCTTGCAATGTGATCTCAACGTGGTGCCTGCTCAGCAGAGTTTCCGCGCGTTGTACCGCGATCTCAACGACGTCGGCGACTGTGGTCACAGAATGTTTCAAGCGAAGATTGCCGCTTTCCAGTCGTGCCAAGTCCATCATGCCTTGAATGAAATGATTCAACCTGTCGGCCTCTTCGTCGATGACCTCAAGCAGCTCGCGAAGAAACTCATCATTGGTTTCGGAAAGAAGCGTTGTCACCGATGCCTTGATGGAAGTGAGGGGAGTTCGCAGATCATGAGTCACTGCGTCAAGCAATGCGCTCTTCAATGCTTCGCTTCGTCGCAAGAGCTCTGCTTCAGCGGCTTCGTCCGTGGCCTTCCGCAGTTCTTTATATAACGCTTCAATCTCCAGGCGCCGCGCCTCTGCCTGCTCAGCGCGGGTCTCGGCATGCGCGGAGAGTTGTCCTACAACCAGCGCGGTGATCACAAATGCAGAAAATGCGATCCAGTTTGCGGGATCAGCAATCGTCAACGTGTGATACGGAGGGATGAAGAAATAATTGAAGCAGAGGACTTGAATCACAGACGCCCAAAGCGCGGGGCCGCTGCGCCAAAGCAAGGCGCAGAACATTGTGACCAGCACCATGAGCAGAGCGACAGTGGTGAGATTCGCGTGCGAGCGGAAGGCCAGCAGCAGGGAAAGAGTGCCGGCAACGATCAGAGACGCAAAAACGTAGCCTGCAAAACCTTTCTGAGTTTTCATGCTTTAGAAAATTGTACGCCACGGCATCGGAACTGCACTGCCGAGTCCACGGCAGCTATGCCGGAGCGGCGGCCTGGGGCGGTGCAGCAGGAGGTGCGGCGGGGGCGGAGTAGTTCACACCTTCTATTACTATCCCGACTTCGCTGCCCCGGTCGGCACCGAGTAGACGGCTGGCAGCTCCGCGGTTCGACGCCAGCTCCAGATATCCCATGCTGCCGATGATCGCGAAGACCTCATTGTGCATCCCCTGCGCGTACGCAGCGCGCATGATGTTCACTTCTTTGCTGTTGACCAGCACTTTGAACGGCGGCGTCGGCGTTTGAAACAGTGCAGGAACTTCCTTCACGGTGAAGTTGGTGATCATGTTGCCGAACTTGTCGGTCTTCAATACCACGCCTTTGAGAATTTGCGGGCTCACCGGCTTCGGCTTGGGCGCGGCGAAGCGCGCGAAATCAGTGACTTCTTCGCCGAATTTCGACGTTTCAACGCCCTTGCTGAGCCATCCTGCGCAGGGCGCGAAGATGTCGCGTCCATGGAAGGTCTGGCTGATGGGCGAGAGGAAATAGTGTTCTGACGTGATATGCCGAACACTGAGCCGCTCTTCCCGTTCATAGACGAGCGACAGGACACCGTTATCTGGAGCAATGAATTTGTGTTTCTCCGTAGTTACCAGCAAAGGACGCCGAGCTGTGCCCACGCCGGGGTCGACGATGACCATGTGAATCGTATCCGGAGGGAAGAACTGGTAGGTCTGCGCGATGGTGAGAGCGCCGTCGAGTATGTCGAAAGAGTTGACGGCATTGCTGATGTCGACGATCTGCGCCTGCGGATTCAGCTTGTAAATGACGCCCTTCATGGCGCCGACATAGTGGTCAGAAGTGCCGAAGTCGGTGGTGAAAGTAATCAGGTTGTTTGCCACAAGCAGCCCCTTGCGCGACAGAATCTCAAATAACTAGAAGGGCGAAAGTACCGTGCCGGAGTTGTAAAGTCAAGAAGTCACAGGACTTTGGCAACAGCGGCCCAAGTTTGAGCAACTCAGTCTGCATGAGTTTGGGCCTTAGGGGATTGGTTTTGCTGGGAGCAAGCGCGAGTTTCTGGGTTGCGGGTTGCTCAACTACTCATTCATTTCAAATTGAACTGCTGAAAGCCGAGCAGTTGACTCGCGAAGGCAAGCCTGCCGATGCCCTTGCGATCTACGAGCGAACACTCCCGCGGATTCCTGAAGGCAACAAGCGTGAACGCGCAGTGGCCCTCATCAGTGCCGGAAACTGCCTTACGGAACTAGGGCGACTGAACGAGGCCTTCGCAGATTTTCAAAAGGCCACGGAAATTGATCCAGAAAATCTAGAGTCGCGACTGCACCTGGCGGAATTCCTGGTTGCCGCGGGTGTCCCCAATCACGCGGTAGAGCATTTGAATTTCGTCCTGAGTCGAAATCCGGAAAATGCCGAAGCGCTCGGACTGTTGGGAACAGTGGAATCTGCGGCGCAGCACTACGATCGCGCAAGGGAATTGCTGGAGCGATCGGTTGTGAATGATCCCCAGCGCCCGAATATCGCTGTTGCCCTGGCGGAGATATACAACCGCGAAGACAAGGTCGCCAAAGCGCGCAGCGTCTTGTTAAAGGCGGCATCGGCCACAGCGGATGTAAAAAGATCTGCGATTGCATGGCTGGCGTTAGGTCGACTTGAGGAGCAAGAGGGAATCGCTGCGGCTGCGGAAGAGGCCTACCGATCCGCCGTGACTGCGGACGACTCGGCGCTGACCAACTTCCGCCTGGCGCAATTCCTTGAACGTTCGGCGCGTATGGAAGAAGCGGAAAAAGTCCTCACGCATGTGGACAGCTTGCGTCCTAGCGAACCCAGCGCATTGGCGGATTTTCAATTGAATCGGGGCCTTGCAGCGGAAGCGCTCATAACCTATGCGTCGCCAAGAGCATTAAAGTCCGGTCCGGGCCAGGACAACTCCTCAATCTTTGCCGGCAAGATGTCGAATGGTCCCTCGATAGCCAGCCGCATGATCGAAGCACAATTAGTTTTGGATACCAAGTCAAAGCCGCAGATTCGGATTGAAGATGCCTTGAGTGCGAGATCGCTGCTGAAACGAAACCATGATCTGCTCGACGGAACCGCTGCCGCCGTGCTGCAAGCAGAAACGGCATTGGCACAGGGCGATCTGGCGGAAGCAGAATCCAAAGCGAAGCTTGCAGTGGCTCGAGGACCGGAATCGTCCGCTGCCCATTATGTGCGCGGAGTCGTCTTCAAGCGCCAGAACAAGATCGCGGAGGCCAAAGAGGAATGGAATTCGGCAGTCGAAGCAGATTCCGATTACGTTCCTGCGCAGCTAGCCTTGGCAGGGCAGAATCTGGATGAACAGGACCTGCTCACCGCCGAGGAGCATGTCAGTTCCGTCGTTCGAGATGAGCCCGCAAATCTCGATGCACTTTGTTTGTATGCGCAGGTGTTGCTGGCGCAAGCAAGGCTGGCTTCCGCGCGGGGAATCGCGAAGCGGGCGCTGGCTCTCGATGCGAAGTCGATCGAACCTCATCTCGTTCTCGGTCAGGTCGAGATGGCTGCAAAACATTACGGGGCATCATTCATCGAGTACCAAAAGGCGCTGCTGCTAGATTCGGAATCAGCGGAAGCGATGGACGGACTGATGAATGTCTATCGGCGGGGGAGACTTACGCGCGTGGTCTTGGAGAAGATGGAAAGAGTAGCCGCGGCGCCTCCGAGTTCGGCAGCGCTGATGGAACTTGCCGGGCGTCTATACGCAGAGAAGGGTCTCCAGAAAGACGCGGTGCGAGTACTGACTCGCGTGGTGAAGATCGATCCTCAGCGGCAATCTGCACGCGTGGCGCTCGCAGAGGCCCATTATGCGCAAGGGGATGCCAACGCGGCGGCAGAACTGATCGCGAATGCATTTCCAGAAAAAACGTCGTCCGCGGCATTGCAGTTAAGGGCCGCGCAGGCGCAACAGCGCGGCGATTCGGACCAGGCAATTGCGAGCTATGAATCGGCGATGCGCTCCGGCGACAGCTCTGGCATCGTTGCGAACAATCTAGCCTGGGCTTATGCGCAACGTGGCTCGAACCTCGATCGCGCGTTGGAGTTGGCACGCATCGCTGTGGAGCGCGACCCCAAGAATGCCGCTGCGCTGGACACTCTGGGATTCGTCGAACTGAAACGCCGCAATTTCTCTGAAGCGGCCGGTGCGCTGAGCAAAGCCCTTGCATTGATGGACGGCAAAGAGTGGAGCGCGCAGAAGCCGGAGGTCTATCGCCGTCTCGCCGACGCTTATCTCGGCGCGGGACTGCCCGAAAAATCTGCGGATGCGCGTGCGAAGGCTGAACGATTGTCGGCACGATAACTTTCATTCACAGGAATACAACTTAGAGTCGGTTTCGTTTGTGAGATGGTAAACTTTCTGCCACTCCAGAGGACACCGATGAAATTCATTTCTTTTCGTCTAGCAGTTTTCACAATCGCAACCACATTCTCAGTTTGCGCGCTGGCTCAGGACATCTCTCCAGACATGTACAGCGCGATGAAATGGCGCTCAGTGGGGCCGTTTCGCGCCGGACGGGTCACATCAGTCTCCGGCGTACCCAACCAGGCCTCCGTCTATTACATTGGTACGCCGGGAGGCGGTGTGTGGAAGAGCACCGATGCCGGACAGGTGTGGAAGCCGATTTTCGACAGCATTCCGATCTCTTCGATAGGCGTCGTCGCGGTTTCTCCGTCAAACCCGAATATCGTTTACGTGGGAACTGGCGAGCAGACGCAAGGGAACGGCGTTTACAAATCCACAGACGCAGGCGCGACGTGGAAGAGCATCGGCTTGGAAAAGACTCATGTCATCACCGGTTTGGTGATCGATCCAAGGAATCCTGACATCGTTGTAGTCGCGGCTGCGGGAGACTTGAGCTCCGGAGCGGAGCGCGGAATATTCAAGACCTCAGATGGGGGCAAGAGTTGGCAGAAGGTCTTATACAAGGACAATGAGACGAGTGCCATGGACTTAAACATGGCGCCGGGAAATCCGAAGCTGCTGTATACAGCGATGTTTCACAGGCAGCCGCCGCAACCGCCGGGAACGCCGCCACCGCCGCCAAATCCGAATGCAGTTCGCGAGCAAGACGCGTTCATATACAAATCAACCGATGAAGGATCAACCTGGTCGATGGTCGAGGGCAAAGGCTTGCCGACTGCGCCGATGGGTAGAGTGGGCGTCTCTGCGGCGCCGGGCAACGGCAATAAAACTTTGTATGCCATCGCAAGCCAGGGATTCTTCCGGTCTGACGATATGGGCGCAAACTGGACCCAGACCACGAAAGATCCGCGAGTGATCGGCAACGGGTATTTCAGCCGCGTGTTTGTAGATCCCACAAACGCGAACACAGTTTATGTTGCGCAAACGTCGATGTACCGCTCCACTGATGGCGGAAAAACCTTCGATGCATGGGTAGGCGCGCCAAGCGGAGACGACTTTCACATTCTCTGGATCAACCCCGCCAACACTCAGAACATGATTTTGGGAGTGGACCAGGGTGCGATTGTCAGCGCAAATGGCGGCAGCACATGGAGCTCGTGGTACAACCAGCCCACCGGCCAGTTTTATCACGTCAGCACGGACAATCATTTTCCTTACTACCTTTATGCGGCGCAGCAGGACAGCGGCACCATGGCCGTTGCCAGCAGAAGCGATTTCGGCGAGATCACCGATCACGAATGGGCGCCCACAGGCGGCTTTGAATTTTCATTTATCGCGCCCGACCCGCTGAATCCCAATCTTGTTTACACCGGTGGCTGGTACGGCAGCGTCTTGCGTTTCGACAAGACGACGGGACAAATCGTTCACATCTTTGTGCGAACCGCAAAATATCGCACTGCCAACATGGCGCCCCTGGCGTTTTCTCCGCAAGACCCACACACCTTATATGTTGGCGCGCAGTTTGTTCTGGAAACCAGTGATGGTGGCTACAACTGGAAAGAGATTAGTCCAGACCTCACTGTTAAGGCCGATGCTACTGGCGGAGGCGGAAGACAGGGAAGAGGCAACGCCCCCGGAGTCATCAATGCGATGGCAATCTCACCGGTAACAGCAGGGCTCATCTGGGTGGGCACGAACAACGGCCTGATTCAAGTCACGCGCGACAGCAAGACCTGGCAGGACGTGACTCCGGTCGGTCTGCCCGAGCGCAGCAACGTGAATGAGATCGAAGCATCGCGGCACGATGCAGGCGAGGCCTATGCGGTGATCAATGCTTTCCAGGATTCGCATCCCTACATTTATCGCACCCGGGATTACGGAAAGAGCTGGCAGCCGATCGTCACAGGAATGCCTGAAGCGCCGATCGCGAGGATCGTGCGTGAAGATCCCGTCCGAAAAGGATTGCTGTACGCGGGCACCGAAGCCGCAGCGTACGTTTCCTTTGATGACGGAGACCATTGGAAATCCTTGCAACTCAATCTGCCTACAACACCGGTTCGCGACATGGAAGTTCACGGTGACGATCTAGTCGCCGCAACTTACGGCCGTTCGCTGTGGATACTCGATGATGTGACCCCGCTGCGACAGGCAGATGCAAAGCTGTCGCAGGCAGACGCGACCTTGTTGCAACCGGAAAACGCGATTCGCGTGCGCTGGGACATGAGCCAGGACACGCCCTTGCCAGTAGAAGTGCCCGCCGGAAAGAACCCGCCCGACGGGGCTATCATCGATTACTACTTGAAGGGCGCGAGCGATTCGGAAATCAAGCTCTCTGTTTACGATTCCAAAAATGAATTGGTGCGCGAATACTCGAGCACGCCGGCAGCAATCGACAGCACTCCTGCGAACGTTCCCAGCTACTGGTTTGAGACTCCGACTGCATTGACGAAATCCGCGGGGCATAATCGCTTCACCTGGGACCTCCGCTATCCTCCGCCAAAGACGATCCGTTATAGCTACTACGGAAATCGGCTGGATTACATGGAGTACACCCTTGCCGATCACGCCATTCCCGGCGAGACTCCGCGCGAGCAACCCATCGGGCCGCTAGCTGTTCCGGGTGAATACTCTCTAGTGCTGACGGTGCGCGGGCAAACCTATCGGCAGCCGCTGAAGGTGAGTCTTGATCCGCGCGTCCACGTTTCGCAGGCAGATCTGGAGCAGCAACTCAATACGGAGAAGAACATCTCCGCGGAGATGTCGGCCACGTACGACGGCTCTGAGCAAGCGCTGGCGCTTCGCAACGCAATCGCTGATCGGAATAAATCTTTAGCAACGAACGCCGCAGCGAAAGATGCCGTAGATGCTCTAAAAGCATTGGACGAGAAAATAGCTGCAGTCGCGGACGGCTCGCGTACGGACCTGGGCTTGGGGCCTCTCAACCGCGAGCTGGCGCGATTGGCGACCATGATCGAGAGTGGGGATTCGCGTCCGGCAGCCCCGTTGCAAGCGGGAGTGGATCATTCCTGCGGAGAGATCGTGAAGAGACTGGCACAGTGGCGGGAATTGAATGCGCAGGGCGTTCAGCCTGTAAACGAGTTGTTGCAGAAGTACAGCTTGGCGCCGCTTCCGGTTGCCGCGAAGATCCCGGCAGATCCGAGTTGCGGTAAATAGAGCGTCTCGTTCGAAGGCGAGGGCGCTGCGGTGCCCTTTCTATTTGCTGGTTTAGTATCGTTGTCTACCCAAATGGCAAACGCTCTCATCCATCGACTCACTACCAAGCACCACAGCCTCAGGAATTTTCGCTATTACGACATCCTGGTGCACATCTTTGTCGTGATCCTGCTGATCTCAAATCTTGTCGCGCCAAAGATTTGTGCCATCGGCCCGTTCCGGATCAGCGGGGCTCTGCTGCTCTTTCCTCTCACCTACATTTTCGGCGACGTGTTCACTGAGGTTTATGGATACTCGGGCTCGCGGCGCGCTATATGGATAGGCTTCTTCGCCTCCACACTGATGGCGATCATGGCCAAGATCATCGTTTGGCTGCCGCCGGCGCCAGAATGGCAGAATCAGTCGGCTTTCGCGACAGTGTTCGATTTCGTTCCGCGGATTGTGATCGCGAGCTTGATCGCATTCTGGGCAGGAGAATTCGCCAACTCGTATGTGATGGCGAAGATGAAAATCTTTACCGATGGGCGACATCTATGGACGCGGACGGTGGGATCCACGGTCGTCGGCCAGGCAGTGGATACTGCGCTGGTCATTACGCTGACGTTTATCGGCAGCCAGAGCATGACGACGATTGCCAAGCTGATCGCTTCAGGATACGTAGCCAAGGTTGTTTATGAGGTGATTGCGACGCCGCTCACTTATCTGGTGGTGAACAGCTTAAAGAGGGCTGAAGGGGTGGATGTCTATGACACAGACACCGATTTCAATCCATTCGGGAGAGAGCGGAACCAAGTTGAGGCGGGAGCCGGGAACCCAGCCATCGAAGCGGCCACGGGTTCTGGCAAGTAAGAATATAAGGCCCCGAAAGGCCGAAGCCGATCGAGGCCACAACGTCTTAGGTTAGCGCGAAGATCCTAGTTCGCGGCGCCGGTGAACTTGAACTCGACGATTTCCTTGGTCTCGTCAGAGCCCGCCTCATACTTGAACTGTTTGGCGGCATTCACGGAAGCATCGATCAACAGTGGATGGCCGCCGATCGCTTTCGCGCTCTTCACTTGGCCATTGGGGAGGACGGTCAATTCCACCTTCACCACGCCCACCACATTCATCTTTTTCGCCAACTCCGGATATGCGGGGCTGACCTTCTGCTTGGTTACGCGTCCGTCAGCGAATGCCAGTCCACTCAGCAAGAGCGTCAACATTGCGACCAGAACCACAGGCACCAGTTTTCGCAGGTTTGAATTCAACATTTGGTTCTCCTTGCATCAGCTCTCAAACTACCGGTGACGAGGTGCCTCAATAAGCGGAGCACGCTGATATGGCAAGTATCATGATGGAGAACACGAAATCTGCAAAGTTACTTTGGTCTAGGGTCTTTACCTTTGTTATACCGGGGTACTTACCGGCGATTCTAATGAGGAAATCCCTTGCCCCAAGTGCTGACTGTATGTAGCTTTCCAACATGCATCGCACCCGGGACAAAGGCCTTCTGCTGATTGCTTTCCTCAAGATATTAAAGGGGTTGTCGCTGCTGCTGATAGGCGTTGGAGCGCTTCACCTGTTGCACAAGGATGTGGAGGCCATCGCGTCGTATTGGTGTGACGTGTTGCGAATCGACAGCGACAGCCGATTCTTCGGGCATATCGGTACCAGGCTGATGGCTATTGACGACCGGCAACTTAGGGTGATCAGTGCGGTTACATTCTTCTATTCCACGGTCATGTTGACCGAGGGAATCGGACTATTCATGGGGCAGCGGTGGGCCGAGTTATTGACCATCATCGCCACCGCGTCGTTTCTTCCATTTGAATTGTTTGAGGTAATAGCTCACTTTTCCCTGGGCAGAGTGGTCCTGCTTTTGGTCAACATTGCCGTAGTTGGATATCTGATCTGGGTCGTGCGGAAGAAGGACGCGAGTTTAGCAGAGAAGCATTCGGCAGCGAAGGCGGGCGGAACACCTTAAATGACTCTCAGCGTTGGGGTCTCATGTTCATTACTAATTTTCTGCTGGATTGAAGAACCGATTTCGTGAATGATTACCCTCGCTCAACGGTGCGGACGAAGTTCTCCAGACTGCAATCGCAGATGGAGATCTTTGCGATGAGGAAAATGGGAAATCGGAAATCTGGCCTGGCGCTGGCTGCGCTCGCTTGTCTCTGGCTATGCCCAGAGTCCATGGCGCTCGATGCCCGAAGTGTCGTCTCAGGCGGGACGTTTTGGATCGACGCAATCGCTCTCCTGCTTTTCGCCGCCATCATCTGGGCGGCTCAGCGACGCATCCGCAAGCAACTCCGCGCCCGGGAGAAGGAAGTCGAGCTATTGCAGCTCGCTATGAAACAACAACGTGCATTGCAGGAGAGCGAAGCCAAGTTCCGTGCCGTCGCCGAGTCTGAGACCCAGGCGATCTATATTCATGACGGCAAAAAATTGCTATACGCGAACAAAGCCGCCGAGGTGATGTCAGGATATTCACTCGACGAACTGATGAAGATGGACATCTGGCAGCTCACCCACCCCGATTCCGTAGTGTTGATGAAAGAGCGGTTAGCGCACCGGCAGCGCGGAGAAAAAGTCCCTTCCCGATATGAGTACAAGTTTATCCCCCGCGACGGGAGCGTTCGTTGGGGAGAGATGTCCGTCGCGCCTATCGAGTACGACGGGCAGCAAGCCTTTTTGTGCACGGTGGTCGATATTACCGAGCGAAAGCAGTCGGAACAGCTACAGGGCGCTCTATACCGCATCGCCGATAAAACGAGTTCGGCCATGGATCTTCAACAGTTCTATGCCGCTGTGCACGGCATCCTCGATGAGCTGATGTATGCCAAGAACTTCTACATTGCGCTGTATGACCGTGAATCAGAGACCATCAGCTTTGCATACTCTGTGGACGAGGAAGACACAGAACGTCAGCCGCGAAGGTTGCGCAATGGCTTGACTGAATACATTCTGAGGACTGGCCGCGCACAATTGGTCTCGCCGGAGAGATTTGATGAGCTGGTGGCGATGGATGAAGTTGAGTCGGTCGGCGCGCCCTCAGTGGACTGGCTTGGCGCTCCGCTTAAGCACCGCAACGTGACCTTCGGAGCGTTGGTTGTACAGAGTTACAGCGAGAAGATCCGCTACACAAAACGCGATCGGGACATTCTCAGTTTTGTCTCGCAGCAGGTGGCCAGTGCCATCTTGCACAAACGCGATCAGGATGCAGTTCGGCAGTCGGAGACGCGCTACCGTTCGCTGGTGGAGAGTGCGGTCTATGGCATCTACCGGTCGAGTGCAGACGGCCAATTTCTCGAAGTGAACCGGAAGATGGTGTCGCTGATGGGCTACGACTCGGCTGAGGAAATGTACCAGTTGCACATGCCCACGCAAGTCTATTTCGATCCCCAGGAGCGCTCACGGATTCTTGCGCAATTGCAAGGCAAGACGGAAGTGGAGGGCGTTGAAGTCACATGGAGACGAAAAGATGAAAAGCCCATCTCGCTGCGGCTCAGCGGAAGAAGCGTTGTAGGTTCAAGCGGGATCGTTGAAAGCTACGAGATGATCGTTGAAGATGTGACGGACCGCAAGCTGCTGGAAGACCAATTGCGCCAGTCGCAGAAGATGGACGCTGTAGGGCGCCTCGCGGGCGGCGTCGCGCATGATTTTAATAACCTGCTGACAGTCATTAAAGGATACAGCGATATTCTGCTCGACGACTTTGTTCATTCTGATCCCAAACGAAGCGCACTGGAAGAGATAAAGAAATCAGCTGACCGCGCGGCCTCGCTCACGAGCCAACTGCTTGCCTTCAGCCGACAACAGGTGACAGCCCCCAAAGTGCTGGACCTGAACGAAAGCATTCGCAGCATGGAAAATATGTTGCGCCGTCTTCTCGGGATTGATGTCGAACTCGTGACGAATCTCGATGCTCGACTTGGACGCATCAAAGCGGATGTTGGCCAGATCGAACAGGTCATCATGAACATGGCTGTGAATGCGCGCGATGCTATGCCAAGAGGGGGTACGCTCACAGTGAAGACTGAGAATGTAAGCCTGGACGCATCGTTCATAAATCAGTTCTCGTCGCGGATCAACGTGGGCGAATATGTGTTGATCACTGTGACAGATACCGGCGCAGGCATGGATGAGCAGACAAGATCGCGCATCTTCGAACCATTCTTTACCACCAAGGAGTTGGGCAAGGGAACCGGACTGGGGCTCTCGACCGTCTATGGCATCGTGAAGCAGAGCGGCGGACACGTGTCTGTGAACAGCGCGATCGGGAGAGGCGCCAGATTCGAGATCTATCTTCCGCGGGTCAATGCACTTCCCGAATCCGTCGATGTGGATGGTGGCCAACACGATTTTAAAGTCGGTTGCGAAACGGTCCTTGTCGTCGAGGACGACGAAGCCCTGCGGGGGTTAGTGACGCAAATCCTGAGCAAGCGCGGATACAAAGTGTTGCAAGCAGCAGACCCTGCCAGCGCAGTGGAGATCAATTCAACGCATCGCGGACCGATTCAACTGTTTTTGACTGATCTGGTCCTTCGACAGATGAACGGCCACGAACTAGCAAAGAAGCTGACGGCGTCACGACCGGGAACTCGCGTCTTGTTCATGTCCGGTTATACCAGTGAGGCGGTGGCCCAACAGGGGATGCTCGAGGCCGATGTCGCCTTTCTGCAAAAGCCATTCACAACATCAGGGCTGGCGCGCAAAGTCAGAGAGGTGTTAGACCACGGAGCGGCACAGTCCGCGACTGCGGGCGGTCGATGAACACCGAGACTCTACGCACATTTTGCATGTCGCTGCCGCAAGTGACGGAAGACATCAAATGGGGCCACGATCTCTGCTTCCTTATTGCAGAAAAGATGTTTACGGTCGCTTCGTTAGACAGCGATGGTCACTGCGTTTCCTTCAAGTGCACGCCGGAGAAGTTTGCTGAATTGATCGAGATGGATGGCATCATCCCTGCCCCATATATGGCGCGAAACAATTGGGTGACGCTGCAACGATTTGGCGCATTGCGCGACCCCGAGATCAAAGAACTCGTCCGCAAGTCGTACGAATTGGTCGTGGCCAAACTGCCGAAAAAGACACAACAAGAGATCGCTTCAGGCAAGAAGAAGCCCGCAACCAAGCGACGTTCCCGATAACCGCGAACCGGCATTTCCGTTTTTTCATTTACAATCGAAGGTTCCATGCCGCTCAAACAATCGGAAGCGATCGTTCTGCGCAGCTATCCCATGCGTGAGGCGGACTTGTTGGTCACGTTTTTCACTCGCGCAGAGGGCAAGATACGCGGGGTGGCGCGGTCAGCTAAGAAATCGAAGAAGCGCTTTGGCGGCGCATTGGAACCGCTGACGTTTGTCCGGGTCTATTGGGAAGAGCGCGAGCGCAAGGATTTTGACTTGATGCGGATAGATTCCTGTGACGTCCTGGAATCGCCGCTTACGGACGCAGTGGACTACCACCGCGCGGTCGCGTTGGGCTATGTCGCGGAAATGCTCGACCAGTTGTTGCCGGACAGGGAAGCGAACGATGCCATCTTCCGGTTAGCCCACGCAGTTTTGCAGAATATCCGCGCCGGCTCGATATGGATGGCGCTGACGTATTTCGATTTGTGGATCGTGCGACTGACCGGACTATTGCCGGAGCTGCATGCCTGTATTGAATGTGGCGCGCCGCTGAATGGTGGCAAAGCTTTTTATCATGCGCTCGCGGATGGGTTGATGTGTCCGGAGCACAAGCGGCTGGCTAGCTCGGAGATGACGCTGGAATCGCGAAAGCTTGCCGCAGAAATGTTTCGCGCGCCAGTAGGTACATTTGCCGGTGAGCCCTGGCCGCGACAGCGCGGCGTGGATCTGCGAAAGTTTTTAACGCAACGGATCGAGCGGCAATTGGAAAAGAAGCTGGTCACGGCAGCGATGCTGGACAAATTGGATTAGAAGCAGCAGTTAGCACTCAGCACTTTAGCATTCAGCCGTGAATGGACCTGCGGTTTTGGAGAGGTTTTTGAAGGGCAAGGCTTCAACTTGCGGGAGTGAGCCAGCCCCGCAGCAATTGGAGCTTTGAGAGGGCACGGCTTTAGCCGTGCCGCAAGAAGCGGATAATAACGGGGCTTTAGCCCCTGAGGTAGAACACATTTTCACTAAATGCTAATCGCTAAATGCTAACTGCTAAACCCAATCCGCTCACCTTTCAGGAACTGATCTTCACGCTGCAGAAGTTCTGGGCCGACCAGGGCTGCATCCTGCAACAGCCCTATGACGTGGAGATGGGCGCGGGAACCATGTCGCCGGAAACATTCCTGCGCGTGCTCGGGCCAAAGCCGTATCACGTTTGCTATCTCCAGCCCTCGCGCCGTCCCGCGGATGGACGTTACGGAGAGAATCCGAATCGCCTCTTCAAGCACACGCAATGTCAGGTGATCCTGAAGCCTCCGCCGGACAACGTGCAGGACCTCTATCTTCAGTCCTTGCAAGCGATTGGCGTCGAACTACGAAAGCATGACTTGAAGTTTGAGGAAGACAACTGGGAGTCACCCACATTGGGGGCATGGGGCATCGGGTGGCAGGTAATGCTCGACGGATTAGAGGTCACGCAGTTCACTTATTTCCAGCAATGCGGCGGAGTCGATCTGGAACCGATCTCGGCCGAACTGACATACGGCTTGGAGCGCCTCTGCGCCTTCTTGCAGGATGTGGATAGCGTGTATGACATCGTCTGGGCGCGTGATCCGAAGACCGGACGCGAGATCACTTATCGCGAAATACGACAAGCGGAAGAGTTACAGTTTTCGGTTTACAACTTTGAGTATGCAGACGTGGAAAAGACCTGGGAGCACTTGCGTCTCTACGAGGCCGAGTGCAAGGCGCTGCTCGATGAATACAACGCGAAATCAAAGGCTGTTCGCGAAAAGAAATCAGAGTCGCTGGACGATCTCAAGCGCTTTCCCATTCTTCCCGCCTTCGACCTCTGCCTCAAATGCTCGCACTTATTTAATCTGCTCGACGCGCGCGGCGCGATTTCCGTCACCGAACGGGTTGGTGTGATCGCTCGCATACGCGCACTCGCGGTTGGAGTTGCAAAGGCCTATGTCGATCAACAAAGCGATACAGCAGCAGCGGCGGTGAATTCCTAATCCTATGCCTGACTTTTTGCTAGAAATCGGTCTCGAAGAGATTCCCGCACGCATGATAGACAGCGCGCGAGAAGAACTCGCCCGGCGCACGCAGGAGTTGCTCACTAGAGAAAATCTGGCGCCCTCGGATTCAAAATTTACTTCGTACTCCACCCCGCGACGGCTTGCGGTTTTTGTGGAAGGAATCAATGCTGCCCAAGCCGACGTTCAGGAACAGGTGACCGGACCATCGCTCAAGGTTGCATACAAAGATGGCGTGCCCACGCCGGCTGCGGAGGCATTCGCCAAAAAGGTCGGAGTTGAAGTTGCGAAGCTCGGGAAGATCAGCAACCCCAAGGGAGAGTATCTGGCAGCGACGATCCAGAAAAAAGGTCGCAGCGCCGCAGAAGTGTTGACAGAACTCCTGCCCAAAGAGATGGCCGGGATCTATTGGGCGAAAAATATGTACTGGCGGGCAGGGAAGCCCGAGCGCTTTGTGCGTCCCGTGCGCTGGATCACCGCATTGCTTGAGGGCCATGTTGTACCGCTGGAATTCGGCGGCATCAAGGCCGCAGCCAAGACTCACGGACATCGCATTCTCAGCGAAGGCGAGATTCCTCTCTCCAAGCCGGAAAACTATAAAGACTCTCTAGAAAAAGCGAAGGTGCTGGTCTCGCCGGCTGAACGCGAGCATCGCATCCGCAAGGCCCTCGACGCTGCAACGCGAACCATTCCTGGATTGCGATGGCGCGAAGATGAGGACCTGCTGCGCACGGTGGTCAACCTGACTGAGTTTCCGTCTGTGATTATCGGTAGCTTCGAAAAAGAATATCTGTCGCTGCCGGAAGAAGTGCTGGTGACGGTGATGCGTGACCACCAGAAATATTTCGCGGTGGAAGACGCAAGCGGCAAGCTCGCACCCTACTTCCTCGCGGTACTCAATACAGATAGCGATCCAGACGGCCTCATCCGGCACGGCAACGAGCGCGTTCTCCGCGCGCGGTTCAATGATGCGCGATTTTTCTGGGAAGCCGATCAAAAGGTTTCACTGCGTGATCGCGTCGAGATGTTGAAGAACGTGACCTTCCAGAAGGAACTGGGCAGCTATTACGAGAAGGCAAAGCGGATGGCTCACCTGGTCACGATCGGCGGCGCGGATTTCGACCATCCTCAGCACAAGATCAAACGTAACGCACTTTACGAAGCGGCGTGGCTGGCCAAAGCCGACCTCACCACCGAGCTCGTCAAAGAGTTCACGGAGTTGCAGGGAATCGTCGGCGGGCTCTATGCGCGCGCGCAAGGGCTCGACCCAGCAATCGCCGATGCCATCTATGACCACTACAAGCCGGAGTCGATGGACGACGCGTCACCGCGAACATTGGAGTCCGCACTGCTCGCGCTCGCTGATAAAGCCGATAGCATCGCCGGAATGTTTGCATTGGGATTGCAGCCGACCGGGTCGAAAGATCCTTTCGCCCTGCGTCGGCAGGCGAACGGGATCGTGAAGATCATTGTCGAGCACAAACTGCCGGTGGATCTGCGAATCCTCTTTCAAGTCGCACTGGTGGGATACAAGGGCTCTGAAGCAGAAAAGAAGTTCACCCAGCTGGATAAGTACTCGGAATCGGTCTCAGCATTCTTCCGTGAGCGCCTGGAATTCTACTTGCGCGACGTCCGCGGCTTTGCCTATGACGAAGTCAACGCAGTGCTCGCCGCCGGACACGACCGTGTCACTGACGCGCTAGACCGCGTGCAGGCCGTCTCCGAAGTGCGTAAGTCCGCCGATTTCGAGCCTATCTCCATCGCATTCAAACGCATCAAGAATATTTTGCGGCAGGCAAACGAGGTAGGAAAAGCTCCAAATGGTAAGTTCGATCGAGCGGCGCTGGAAGATCCGGCAGAGAAGCAGTTGGCGGAAGCCGTAGAGAAGACCGCGCCGGTTGTCGCTGAGCTGCGGCACAAACACAAATACGCGGATGCGCTCGCCGAGATCGCAAAGCTGCGGCCAACGCTCGACACCTTCTTTGAAAAGGTAATGGTGATGGTGGACGATGAAAAGCTGCGCTCGAATCGTTTGCTGCTGCTACAAAAGATGCTGAATGATTTCTCCACGATCGCAGATTTCTCGGAGATCGTGACCGAGAAGAAATAGCTGATGCAAGGGTTTTTACTGACTACTGACTACTTACTACTGACTACTGCTCCAATGGCTGACCAACTCTATCTCAACCTGTGGTTCCCCAGCTTCTCTGAAGCCGAGATGTTGCCGCGCTTGCTCTCCGTCATCAAACAGTTTCCGTTTTCCGAGTCGCTGCCCGGTGTCGGCGACCTCGCGATACATCCCATCTCGTTCAACGAACCGGAAATCTTGGAAGAGCAATTCGATTTCCGCGCCGACCCCGAGCAGGCCATCCAACAAGCAGGCGAGTTCGTTCACTCTGATTACGCTTATGAACTGCACGCCGCATGGGACATCTGGACGCCGAAAAAAGAGGGCGATCTCGACGAGACCTGGGTCGTCTCACCGCAACCGGTAAAGTTCTTTGCTTACGGAACGGATTTTGACGAGGGCATCTATCGGGAGGACGGGCACGTTCAGATCGACTTTGGACTGGACACACCATTCCTCTACGAAGAGGGCGAATTCACGCCGGTTGTGGCCACTCGGATTAAATCAAACGTGCAGAAGCTGGTGAATTTTGTCCACGCGATCGAGAAGAATTGCGGCATTACCGGACGAGTGCTCTGGTCAGAGTCGGATGAGAACCTGGCACAAAAGCTGATCGCGAAATTGCAAAAAGTGCAGTAGGTCGCGCACGCGAAGCAAATCTGAACGTCGTTGCGCTCCCTTTGAAAGGGCACGGCTTCAGCCGTGCCAAATCCCGACGCTCCCATTTTGGCTTTAGCCGCTGAGGTGCACTCGCGGGCCGATGCAATTCTTCGTTTGTCCTTCAACTCTAAACTGGTATCATCCTGGTTGATTTTAACTGCTCGGAGAACGCCATGCCGGTTGTCCTGCGTAAGCTTGGGGATGCGGTGATTGTTGATCTGGACGGGCGGCTCGCATTAGGCGGCCCTGTCGATGAATTTCGCGCGCGTTGGATGGAAGCTCTGGCCACTGGCGCAAAGACCATCGTGGTGAACCTTGCGCGAGTAACGATGATCGATTCATCCGGCATCGGCACCATGATCCGCTGCCACTCCGCGGTAAGCGCGGCAGGTGGCAAGCTGAAGATCGTAGGCGCGAACCACACGGTTCGGGAAGCATTTCGGGTCACGCGGCTCGACAAAGTTTTCGAATTCCATGAAAACGAGAGCATCGCCCTGGGATTGTCAGGAGTCTCCGCTGGCGCCGGAAGCTAGATTCTAGAGTTCGTTTGCGTCTCTGGGCCGCAGATTTTTTGGAATCCCTTGGTTGGGATCATCGCGCTTCTGCTTGGGCTTTTTCGCACGCTCTTCCTGGGCTCTCTTGGTGACTTCGGCAAACTTGCTTTGAGGGGCGGGTTTCTTGGTGTCCATATCATCCATCATGCCACAGAACGGCTGTGGAAATTCATCTTCACAATGTGAATTGAAGCGAGCGGTTTTTGACACTCCAGCTTTGCCGCTGATAGGATAGATGCTTCGCTAGGCAAGTTCTGTCGGCCACGGGAGAACGCGCTGGGCCACCGAATCCTGCAACAGAAAGCGTCCCCGTCGTCTAGCCCGGCCTAGGACACCGCCCTTTCACGGCGATAACACGGGTTCGAATCCCGTCGGGGACGCCAAACTTGAATTTGTTACCTCCAAGCCAGCTAAGCTATTGAAGAATGAAGGAGCTTGGCCGGTTCCAAATCCTTCGTTCATGGAATATCCCAAACCATCGGGGAATAGAACCTTCTGTAGCCTCTGACGCTGATCTAGAGAAGCACCAACCCACAGGCCAGCGGGGTCGCGCAGCACTCGATCCGCGAATTCCAACAACCCGTCGACCTGTTCCTCGTTTTCTTCTGCATCGCACAACTCTTTCTTGGCTATTTCTATTTCGGCTGTCAAGCGGTGGCTCTGTTCCTCGTAGGTAGCTTGATCAATCTTCCCATCGAGGTATCTATCCATCAATGCATTCTTGCGATCATTGTGAATTCCCAATCGCTGCGTTATTGCAGTGAGTTGCGCGTGCGCTTGAACTTGCTTACGTTTCCAGACAACGAGGATAACGTCACGAAACAGAGCTAGAAACTCCCGAGATGGCGTAAGGCGGTGTAGCAAAGCTAGAAACTGGTCTTCCATAGCTGATTTGGCTACGGTGATAGCCCTGCACTTCGCATTGCGACAGTGGTAGTAAGAGTAGTGTTTAGTCCGACCTTTTGGTGAACTCCCGGTTAATGGCACGGAACACTCAGCACATCGAACAAACAATCTCAATGGGAAATCGCTATTGTTTCTGGGATTGGGGACGACTGCCAACCGTTTGCCGTCCATGATGTCCTGCACACGTTCAAAAATCTCATCAGTCAAAAGCGGTTCAAAACTGCCCCGTTCTTTGAGACCCCATGCCGGAATCACCACCCACCCTGCGTAAACTGGATTTCGCAGCAAATTCTCAAAACTTTGTGCTGTCAGAGGCTTAGACTTTTGCGTTGTCAATCCAAGCAGTGTTACTTGGCGGAGCGCGTCAGCACGGCTCACTGTTCCAGAGCTGTAAAGCTCGAAAGCCTTCTTAACCAAAGCCGCACGGTTGGGGTCAGGGATTAGATTCGCGCTGTCTCTAGTCGCCCTAACGTTTAGATAGCCGATTGGAGCTTTGAAGGGGAATCTCCCGATCCTTGCCGATTTCTCCATTCCAACTTTAGTGCGTTCGGCATTCCGATCGCTGAAGAACTGATTAAAGGTGCCGTGAATATTACGCATCAGCTTACCTGCTGCTGTTTCGTCAACATCTTCGGCAACCGACCGCAGCAGAACATTTGCGTTTCCAAGTTCTGTCAGCACTTCAACTTGGTTTTCCAAGTTTCGAGCAAAGCGGCTCAGATCGTGAACGACAACGTAGCCGATCTGCCCCTTCCTAGACTTGATTAGACTCAGCATTTTTTGAAACTCGGGTCGCTCAGTCGTACGGGCTGATTTCCCGTCGTCATGGAACACCATTTGCACAGTGATTCCTCGCGCTTTGCACCACTCTATGCATCGAGCTTCTTGGATCTCCATGCTGAGATTTTCCATTTGCTCTTTTGTGGATACCCGCAGATAAATCAAGCCAACCTTAGGGTGTTGCCGCAGCTCTTTTCGTTTTGCCATTGATCACCGAATAGTTTTAATTAAAAGGGATACGCCTTTTGGCTGGCGTACCCCACACCCTTATGCTGCACAAGCAACCTGCGCGGGTAAGCGCATTGATTGCTGTTCATTGAAGACTTGTACAACCACATCCCCAAACGCGGATAAATGTTCCATCCAATCGTTTACCTCTTGGTCGGTCAACTCTGGTCTTGCCAGAACCTTCCGAGCTCTCTCAATGGTGACTGGTTGTGCCTTCGAGTCAGGACGGGCTGACCCCACAGCCAACTTGTGGGCTGTGCCTTTACGTCCCTGCCCAAATGAAGCTGACAATTACACTCAGACTCATTCAGGCAAGCTGTATTGTTACTTTCACTACCTTTAATTATACTCTTTCTGTGTAGTATTAAAATACAACAAATCATGTCACAGACAATTTTAGGTATTCCGGTAACAGTAGACTTTCGTAGCACGCCTTGCTCGTGGCATGAGAAGCCGGACAAAAGGTGCACAGTTTGGGCGAACGGGAAGCATATACATCCCATGAAGCTCTGGGAGCGAGACGGCGATTGGCTGGAAGGGAAGAACTTCGACGCGTGGAAAGTGAGGGATTACTTTCTTGCCAGTGAGTCAGACGCCGAGATACTGAATTTCCTGAATAAGACAGGACACTTTTCAAAACGCCTGAATGTGAAGGGGGCATGGTCTTACGACAGCTTTCGAATGTGGCACACCGCATTCAGAGGATTGTTGCAACGTCACCCTTCAGGATGGGGCGCATGGGCAAGTAAACAATTTGAGCATGAACCAATGATTATTAAAGCGTTGCAGGTCTACTCCCAAATACCTGTAGACTTCCGCTGGACAAAGACGCAACATTACGCGTTCTTTAAGGCCACAGACACACTAGGAGCGATCCTTGCCACGATCTACATTGACAAGCTCCGGGGGGCAAAGCACGGGTTCTGCGCCCGACCTGACTGCCGCAAAGACTTCGAGTTCATTTCGAAGCACAAGCGCAAATACTGCTCACCTTCTTGCGCTCACTTGGAGACAGTCCGTCGTCTGCGGGAGCGGCAGAAGAGCCGGAAACAGGAGAAGCGCAGAGTCTGAGCGCACGGTGTGCAGTGTACGAAAAACACGCCAAAGCTGCCGTTTGGAAGGCATTCGCACCATTTCGTACCTCATGGCGTGCCACCGTGCATCTGTAACTCATTTGTTTTCAACGTTAATTCCTGGAGCAGGTACGAATTTTGTCGGTAAAAATGATTGATATTTCACCTAAGCTGCTGAATCGAAGCAGCTTATCTGAAATAGTCCCTAGTCGCGAACATTAAAAACCGTTATTGTCTGGCACTTAGGCTAGGTTCGAAACTTGCAAAGTATCCCGGCAGTGGGTAACAGAAGAAAGCTGCTGCTCGAACACTAGGATAGAATCCCGTGTTACCGAAATGACTGAGAACCCATCAGGATCGATTGAAGACGCGAAGGAAATTCTTCGCTCCGAAGTCTCTAGACTTAAAGCGGAGTCTGAGCAGAAGAAAGCGGAACTGTCTGAACTAACGCGCCAGTTGGGGATCGCAGAACGTGGACTAGCTGGCATAGAAGGAACGCAGTACTACTCGTCCACCAACTACAACGTCTTTCCGAATCAATTCTTCGGCAAGCGTCTGGCAATGGCCATTAAGGAATACTTGCAATCGGTCGGTGAAAGGGAAGTGCACATCACGGAGCTGACAGAAGTATTGCGTCAGGGAAGTGCGGAGATGGGCGGAGATCCTGATCGAGAAGAGACCGTTGTGAAGATTGCCGTCAGCACCAATAAGGATATGCTGAGCTTGCGCGGCAAGCGAATGGTGAGTCTGAAGAAAAGAGACTAACTGGTCTACTTTTTGCAAGACTAGTATTAATCTGGTTCGCGCCAAAAAAGACCTATCAACTTTGAGATCGGAGATTCATGTTTAGGAGATGCCTTTGCGTTCTGCTCTTGCTTTATGTTGCTCCATCGACGATAGCGTCAACCAAGAATGGTGTTGACGATGTAAAGCTCACAAGAAGCCTCTGCGGTGAACCCACACGGCAGGAATTCAAGCCGATTCGGGATCGAAGCGGCGGCGAAGAGGCGATTCTCTACTACAAGAACAGCAACACCGAATTGCACTACTATCGAAACCAAGCCAGAGAAAGAACTTGGTCATTTACGGCTGCATTCTCGTTAGACGGCGATGACACAATCTCGATGGCAGTTGTGAATCGTCGGATGCCATGCTTGAAAGCCAAGCTAAAATCTCCAATTTAGGTCTGGCTGAAAGTGATCCGTGCAATTGAAAATAAGGTCACAATAGGTGATTGCGTGGGAATCTGCACATACTGCGGTCAGAAGGCGGGGTGGCTGAGCGATGTCCACACCGCTTGTATTGAGAAAGCCGAGTTTGGAATTGCTGCCATCAACAATGTAGTAATGGATGCTGTAACCACTGGCAAGACCTACGACGAAATCAGTGCCGCGATTAAAAGCATCAGTGCACAGAATGCGGTTCCACAAGATAAGGTCGTCCTATCCATCAAGGATGGTTGGAGTAAAGCTGCGGTAGAGAAGGGTGTAAAACAGCCGGTCAGCGATGACGAACTCTCGATCGCTTTGGATGTGTTCAAGAAAGCAGGAATCACCTCTGAGGAGATGGTCTCCACGGCAGGATTTCGCCAAATGGCATTCAGTTGCATATTGTGGCGTGTGCTCCATGACCAAATGACTCCGTATGAAGGACCAATCACTTTTAACCTGCACCGTGACGAGATTCCCGTTTTTGGTATGGCAAATGTTCTGCTAAGTGAGGAGAGGAAGACAAGCTCCTACGAGGGCACTTACGGGGGAGCAACCATTCGAATCGGTAATGGTCTTTATTACCATCTTGGAGGCGTTCAGGGACACAGGGTTCAATCGAATGTGGTTCAGGAAGTGGATTACGGAGACTTTCTAATGACTACCGAAGCAGTCTATTTCGGTGGCACTGAGCACGGCATCAATTTTCGCATTCCTTACGCACATATAGTTCGTTTCAATCCGTTCAAAGACGCGGTGGGCATATGCAAAGATGGCTCAAAGCAGCAGACCTTCGCTCCACAGCAGCACAACGACTGCGGATGGTTTCTCTTTAACGTGCTGCAAGCACTCTCCACGAGGACAAATGGGCGGAATGCACACTATGCGGGAAACCCTAAATAAGATCGAATTTTTGCAGCCAGTTCACTATCATTGGTTAATGGAGATGCAAATCAGACTGCTTCATACATCTCGGTTGGTCATGCTCGGAGTGCTTGTATGGTTTGCAAACACCGGAGTCTCCCCTGCCCAGAGCAATCACACGAGTTGGAAGGAATACTCGTTTCCGGAGGACGGATTCGCAATTTCCCTGCCCGACGCTCCTCGTAAGCACCCCGACAAGAACACTCCAGATGCGACCGCATACTCAGTGAACATCAACCCTGATTATGCTTTCACGCTGCGAGTGAAACGTGACCCGCGCGAGTGCAGTGCCGTGTTAGGGCAGCTTCGGGGAGGTGTTCTCACTCGCAAGGCACAGGAAACTGACCCAGCCTCTCTCAAGGACGTAGCCTTAGATGGACATCCCGGACTCGAATATGAGTGGAAAGTTTCCGATGAAAAGGTCGGGCGTCTCCGCTATTACTGCGGTGAAGGCCGAGTTTACATTTTGGCAGTGAATCGAGAGAAGAACCAGCCGCTGTTGCCTGAAGCTACGAGAATAATGAACTCATTTCGGCTAATGCCTCGCGTAGCGAAATAGTTGGCGAGTATCGTCATATCGTTGCCTATCTTCCGGTATCAACTTCCCTTAACTCTGCCCATAACCGTCAGAAACTCCTTGACATCCAGATACAAAAAACTTGCAGGGCACTACCGCGAGTAAAGCGATCGGAACTGCGCCCTACCATGATCTTCTTTCTGCACAGTGTGCAGTCCATACATGGTTCTATACAAGGTTGGGATTACTGTAACCGCGCGAATACTGGGGCTAAGCCGTTTTGTGGCTTCGCTGTTAAGGCTAATCACAGGAATTGCGAAGAGTATTTAATTGCTTTAGCCATTCGAGAGTTTGATTCCAACTCACAGCCAGATGGGACGCCAAAACTTGAATTCTCCACTTCTAGCGATGCTAATGATTGAAAAATGAAGGAGTTTGCGCGGTTCCAAACCCCTATGACTTCGAGTAGGTCCACCCTTCGGGAAATAGAACCTGTCGTCGCTGGACGCATCACATTGAGTTATCGTGGAACACGCCATGAACGAACTTCGAGGACAATTGCACAAATTGGTAGACGAGTTGCCCGACCACACCCTAGACCATGCTAGGACTGCGCTGGACTACTGCGTCAATCCAGAACAGCACCGCATGACCATAGAGAATGCAAAGCAGCGAGCTACGGAAAACGCGAAGCGAAACCTCCGAGAACACGCAGAAAGAACCGGTCACGGTTTCATTTCTGGTATCGGTAGTGGTGGCGGTCACACCTTCGCGGACGGCACTCACCACAGTACGATGACGGCTTTCGAGGACGGAAGAGAAGCAACTTATCATCTGTACATGTTTCGTGGGACAATCTTCGAGATTATCGAAACGATTGAGATTTCTCAAGACGGTCAGCGACTTATTCGACGTGAGCGAATTAAAGGAATTGATGGAATTGAGCAGATTCTGACGGCGGAGTTGCCTGTTTCCGCGCCATTTCAGGCTAGTTAGTTTCTGGTTAGCATTACCGCGCCGCCTTCACGGTCTTAGGCGTCTCAAGCATCTTCCCGGCATGGGAGATGGGCACGGCGAAGTTTGAACCGGAGAAGCCTGTAAGCATTGCAAAATTCACGCCGATCACTCTGCCATCAGTGTTGAACACCGGACCTCCGGACCCTCCGGAGGTGGTTTGCGCGTCATAAACGAGCCGGTCCGATGCGACCACGCCGAGATGACCCTGCGTCGTTATGGGGCGGATCAGCTTTCTTCGTCCTAACTCCTGAACTAGGTCCTCCGTACTGTGTCCCGAAGCTTGTGCGATCTGCTTGAGCGTCGCTTCGTCGATCCGAGCGAGGATCCCGTCAATCCCAGTCGGATAGCCGATCAGTACGATGGCGCTCCCTGAACTGGCGCTTTTTTTCTCGATCGTGACTGGCTTCGGATGATTCTTGGGCAGTTTCACCGAAGCGAGACCAAGGTCGAATTCTTCACTCAAACCTTCTACGTGCATCGGCAAAGGCGTATCGCTGCCCGGGAAGTACGCATGAATGGAGAGTACGGTCGCTTCGAATGCATCACCCGGAACGGGAATCGCCTCAGCATTGTGCCACCACGGCTCAAGGACATGATGGTTGGTGAGGATGTGTCCGGCCGAATCGACTAGAAAGCCGGTGCCGAAAGCTTGTATGTGTACGGACCGCCCTTTGCCTTCCGTTGTAACGATGGGATTTCCACTCTCATCGACCAGCGGATCGCCCTTCGCATCTACCCCGGCAAACTTGAGCTGCGCTCCGGTCTTCTTATCGTAAAACCCAAGAACGGCGTGAATGAGGCACACGCTGTTGGAGTAGTCGCGTACGATCTGCTGAGCGATGCGCGACTCGTTCTCGAGTCTTCCGATACGTGAATCAGTTTCCTTCAAGCGGCTGTCCAGATCGGAAAGAGTGGTTCCAGAAGATGTCGAAATTCTATTTCGAATCTCCGCGCTGTCAGAGCGCAACGCAGCCAGCTGCTTCTTCACCGAACCCGCCTCTTCCTGGTCGAGAACCTCACGGCTCTTTTGTGCGCGCTCCAAAAGCTGGCGTTCGGTAACTACCTCGGAGTGAAGTCTTTCCATCTGCAGAGCCAGCTTCGCGTTCGACTTACTGCTAACCTGCGCGTTTCGGACACCGATGGCCGCACCAACAACGGCCAAGGCAATCACCACCCAGAGAGCCAGCCATCTTTTCGTCCCGCTCTCTTTTTGAGTGACGATCGCAGCCAGTGCCGCTTCGGCCTCCAGCTCTTTTCTCTTCGCCTCGCGCACTTCAGACCTCAAGCGATCGTCGGGCGCCTTCTCGCGGAGCTGTGCACGGATTCGCGCGAAGAGCTCAGCGGATTCGAAAGGGATGCTTAGAACGTCGTCCGCACCCAGATCAAGAGCACGGCTGCGCTCCAAAGGCCCGCCCTGGGCAAGAAGAATGATCTTCACTGGAGCCGATGCCTCATTGCCTTTAAGCTCAGAAATAAGCCCGCAGCAGTCCAGTGTCTTGACATCGGTCTCAAGCAAAATGAGATCGGGCTCATGCTGAAGAACGGTCTGAACATCCGTGAGCTCCGGCGCTGAAACCTCATAGCCTGCGCGGGCGAGCTCCGACATGAGTCTCGCCTTCAAGTCATCGGATGTGCGAAACAAGAGAACCTTCGCCATGCCTGCTCCATTCTCAATGAAATCTTAGTCCAGTGTATCGGTTTCGCGCGTCTCCAGTTCACGTTAATGAAGATCGCGTTATGTCACAATAACGCGTGCCAGACAAGCAAGCCTCGCCCATCCCTGACTTCCTCTACGGCACCGCGTGGAAGGAAGACCGCACAGCGGCTCTCGTCGAACTCGCACTACGCATGGGATTTTGCGGGATCGACACCGCCAACCAGCGACGCCATTACTTCGAAGCCGGAGTAGGACAGGGTTTGGCCGCGGCATATCGCGCGGGTGTCGTATCGCGCACGGATTTATTTCTGCAGACAAAGTTTACCTATCAGTCCGGCCAGGACCATCGCCTGCCCTACGATCCCGCTGCGGCACTTTCGGTTCAGGTCGCTCAGTCGATGGCGAGTTCGCTCGAACACCTTGGCACCGACTACGTTGACAGTTACGTGCTGCACGGCCCCTCTTCTTACGATTGGACACAAGCCGATGCCGAAGTTTGGCAGGCGATGGTGAGAGAGCGCGACGCTGGACGGACTCGTTTTCTCGGCGTGAGCAATGTTTCGCTAGGGCATCTAGAGCGGATGACGGCTTTTCACGGCGAAGCGCCTGCCTTTGTGCAGAACCGCTGCTACGCCCGCCTCGGATGGGACCGCGATGTAAGGTCGTTTTGCCGGGAGCGGCAAATTATTTATCAAGGGTTTTCGCTGCTAACGGCAAATGTCGAAGTGCTACGTCATCCGTTGGTCAATGGAATCGCTACGCGACTTAATGCCACTCCGGCGCAAGTCGTTTTCGCGTTTGCACGCGCCGTTGAGATGCTGCCCATCACCGGCACTTCTGATGCCGAGCACATGAAGCAAGACCTTGCCAGCCGCGAATTGGCGCTCTCGGCGGACGAAATCCTCGCGATTGAGTCGCTAGTGGGCTGAACTCAACTCACAGATTAGAGTCACATACTGCTTGCTGCAGGAATCCTTTTCAGTTGCTCACCCGAAGGCTGCTCAACGCCAAAGCGATAAGGTCCAAGCCGCGTCAGCAACGCCACGGCCAACATCATCGCGATGCAGAAGCCTCCCAGCCCGACGGTATAAGAATGCGTCCAATCGAATGCCGCTCCCATTAATAGTGTGCCCAATGCTCCTGCTAACATGAATGCGCCGAAGGCGTGTCCGAAGGCTATCCCGAATGCTCGTAATCCGAAATAGCGCCCAAAAAGATAGGCGATGATGTCCGCCTCTGCTCCCATGCCGAACCCCACAAGAAAAGCGGCGGCCAATGCAAGATTTCCCGCGCTGCCTGCCCAAAGCATACCCAAGCCAACGCCGGATGCCCCGAGCAGAATCATTGCTACGCGGGGCGCAAAGAAGCGGTCGAGAAGAAAGCCCGCTCCAAATCTTCCGGCAATCAAGGAAAGTCCTATCACCGAACTGGCCACTGCGCCGCGTTCCGCGCTTAGGCCACGATCGGTCAGCAGTGCAGGCATATGAAGCACGCCCGCGTGCACGCTCGCGCCGGCAAGGAAGAACGAAGTGATCATGATCCAGAATGTCGGGCTATGCCAGATCTCATGCCAGCTTAAGCCCTCATGTTTCAGGTCTTGTCTAGGTGAATCCGGCGTCGCTTCGGCTCCGTCGGGAAGCAAGCCACGTTCCGAGGGATCATTCTGCAGAAAGGTCGCTACCATCGGTAATGGAAGCAATAAGACCGCGCATCCCAGGATCCCGTACGTCATACGCCAGCCGAAATTCGCGATCAAGCGCTGGGTAACTATTGGAACTATCGTGCCGCCAATGCCGATTCCCAACAACATGAATCCCAGCGCAAGTCCGCGACGACGATTGAACCAGTGCGCAACAATAACACCATACGGGACAGGGTTGGTCCCGCTCCCTGCAAGTCCCAGAGCCGCGTAAAACAAATAGTACCGCCAGATACCACTGCCTAGCGTTGTCCCTGAGATCAGGATAAGAGCATAGAGCACCGTTGCAGGAATGATCACTCGACGCGCCCCAAAGCGATCGATCAGCCAGCCGATCATGGGTACTGAGAACGCGCCGACTACGTTGTACAGAGTGAAAGCAAATGAGATTGCAGCGCGACTGGCGTGGAAGTCATTGGCCAGCGCCTTAAAGAAAACGCCGAATGAGTAGACGGCAATGGGCACACCGGACAACAGCCCCAAGGCACAAGTGAACACGATCCACCAGCCGTAAAAAATCCCTGGGCGACTACTGTTCATTGAGCACTCCTGGTGCGAGAGAGCAGCTTTGGCACCCCTTCAGCAGGTGCCTACTGTACCTCATGGCAGGAGTGCAACTGACATTATCTTGCGCTGCCAGGGCCCCTCCGACGGCAAAGTCAGACCTCCCCCACTTGTGCTAGTCTCGTTCTCCGCATGGTTACGTTCGAGAAGGCGCCTCCTGATGTTAGAGAACTCCTAAGCAAGCCCATTCGCGACCTCGGGCTGAAGCTTGAGGGTTCGTCTGTCGAGCGCTTTGTCCATCAGCTCTATCGGGAACTCGAACAAAAGGGCCTGAAGAAGTTTCGTCCCCTGGTTTACCTCAGCGACGAATGGGGGTGTCCGTCTGAAGAGCCGGTCATCGGAATCCCGTTTTATCTTGCCGACCCCAAGCTGCAAAAACTTGAGCGCGAGATGAATGATCTGGAAGACTCACGACAGATCATGATGTACATGCGCCACGAAGCCGGACACGCCTTCAACTATGCGTACCAGCTTTACAAGACGCCGGAGTGGCATGATCTCTTCGGCTCGTTTCGCAAGCCATATCGCGAGAACTATAAGCCTATCCCGTTTTCACGCGGGTTCGTCCGTCACATGGAAGGGTGGTACGCGCAGAAGCATCCTGACGAAGACTTTGCGGAAACGTTTGCCGTGTGGATGACTCCGCGCTCCAACTGGCGCAAGCGATACGAAGGTTGGGGAGCGATGCAGAAATTGAAATACATGGACCGAATCGGCAGAAAACTTGGACATGTGGAGCCGCTTCGTCCTCAGGGAAACACCGACCTTACCGTGGAAGAGATGGAGGACACAGTCGAGCAGTTTTACCAAAACCACGCGGTGGACGCACGCGATGGCAACGAACTGTTGCTCGATAACGATCTCAAGGACATCTTCAATGTCTCATCGCGAAAGAGAAAGGGCGTGCGCCCGGCCGTCGATTTCCTTCGCGAGAACAGAAAAGTAATCACTGACAAGCTCACCTACTGGACAGGCGTCCAGCGTCCGTTGATCAAGAACCTGCTGGAAGCGATCGAGAAGCGATTGACCGATCTGAATCTCAAAGCCGAAATCAGTTCCGAGAAACAATACCTCACCGAACTCACCGTTTTTTGCACTGCCATGGCGATGAACTATCTTTCGCGCGGAAAATTCGTACAAAGTTAGTCATCACATTTTTTTCTTCTTTTCTGGATTTCCCGCCCAAACAGGGTCAGAATACCCATAGAGATACTCGTCGAGGTGCGCATGGGCACTACAAAACTGAAGATCGCCGTGCTCTATGACATCTGGGATGAAGAACCTGAGCCGGAACCCGAACCGGAAGAAGTAAAGACTGCAAAGAACGGGAAGAACGGCAAACACGGCAAGGTCAAACCCCGAAAGAAAAAGAAGAAGCTGAAGGAAGATCGTGAAGAGATCTTTGAGGCGCTGGAAAAGCTCGGCCACGAGCCTTTCTATCAGGTGCTCGACGGCACCAAGCAATCTCTCTTTTCTTTAAGCCGGTGCGGCGCAAATCTCGTTTTCAATCTCACTGAGTCCTACGCCGGCGATGACACCATGGACATGAACATCGCCGCGTACATGGACCTGATCCACATGCCGTACACCGGCACCGGTCCCCGCGGTCTTTTCCTGGGGCAAGAAAAATCTGTCGCGAAAAAGTTGTTTCAATTCCACGACATTCGCACACCGTTTTTCGCCACCTCCTACAAAGGCATGCTTGACCATTCGCACGACATCGAATTTCCGCTCATCGTGAAGCCCTCATCGGAAGACGGTTCCATCGGCATCGACGGCGATTCGGTCGTCGGCAGCGTGAAGGAGTTGATGGAGCGCATCCACTACATTCACGAAGAGTTTGATTCGCCCGCTTTGATCGAGGAATACATTGATGGTCGGGAGATCTACGCGGCAGTGCTGGGGAATTCGAATCCTGAAGTATTGCCGATGATCGAACTCGATCTTTCGAAATTGCCAAAGGGAACGCCCCGCGTCGCCGGGCAAGACGTGAAATTTGACCGCGAGACGGAAGCCTACAAACTAACGAAATCCGCGGTCGCCGAAGATTTGGACGAAGCGACGGTTGAAAAGCTCACCGAAACCGCGCGACTCGCCTTCGGCGCATTGAAATTCCGCGATTACGGCCGCATCGACATGCGATTGAGCAAGAAGAAGGAAGTCTTCGTCATTGAAGCGAATCCTAATCCCTGGCTCGCCAGCTCGCAGGAGTTCGCAATGGCGGCGAAGAAGTCAGGCCGCAACTACACCCAGTTGATTAGTGAGATCGTAGATATGGCATGGTCGCGCGCGCAATCCTAACATCAAGATCTGGCAATAGGTATTTGTCCTGGCAGCCTTACCCCGAACTGCTCCCGCAAAATTGCTTTCCATTCCGCTTCCGACTCGACCACCGCCTCTTCCCGGATCCCGCTTCGCGTGACGATGAATCTCGTCTCGCTCAAAGTAATGCGTCCGTCCAGTGTGGCCATAGTACAGAGTCTCTTCTGCGTAAAGTGGGATTCTGGCGAGGTCTGGTGATAGTCGCACATCGGAACAAATTCATGGAGTCGCCTCGGGCGCAGGTCAAAGCTGTACTCCGGCTTCCAAATTCCGAAACGCTCGGCTCGCTGCAACGTCAGCCCGGCGTCGTTCTCAACGATGCGGAACTCGCGATCTCCCTGTTGTTGCTCAATACGCGGCTTCAACACGAGCGGTTCCAGGAAGGAGTCTCCGAAACCCACATCGGCCAGCCATGGCTCATCCAGATCAACGCGCAACGTGAGGTGATCGAACTCCGGTGACATGCCTCCATCTCTGCGCGCAACCCGCGCCGAGAGCAACGTCACACGGAAACCAAGCCTCCGCAGCAAGGCAGCGAAGGCACCATTCAATTCGTAGCAGAATCCGCCTCGCCGTTTTTCGACAACTTTGCGCACGAGTGCGTCTTCATCGAGCAGGACCTTCCGCCCGCTTGAGATATCTAGATTCTCGAATGGAACCGTAAATAGATGGGCTCGATGTAGTTTTCGCAATGTTTCGGGACTTGGCGTGAGCGGACCTGAGTAATCGATCCGCTCAAGATAAGCGGCAACATCCATCTGCTTATGAGCGACCGGACCTAAGTAACCTATGCGCTCAAGATAATTGACTATATCCATCACACTAAAGATGTGCAGCCATTCCTACCGGATTCCATTTTTCGTGCGTTCCCGGATTTACGGTTTCACGCTTCCCAGACTCAACCTCACTCTCGCTTTTCCTGATTCATTGAAGCTAAGTGCCAGACCGGCGACGCCAAGCGGAGTTGGGAAGAAGACTCCGGAAGACGTACTCTGGTGTGTTTGCCATCCAGGGGAGCCCAGGTCCAATCTCGCCGCTTCGTACCAGACTGCAATCCCCGGATAGAGCGAAAAGCTGCTCACGGAAGGGGCATGAATGATGAGACCTCCTCCTCCAACCAGCGCGGTATTTGCATGAAACTCCTGGTATCGATAAGCACTGAGCAGCATCTGGCCGCCAACCGTGTATTGTTCGTAGAAGTTCAAGTTTTTTCCGAAACTTGTGTCCGCGTCGCCAATCGCAAAAAGCGAGAATCTGGAAGATACGGGATGAAAGCTCGAAAAACTGCTGCGCAGATAAGGAAAAGAAGTATTGCGGAAACTGTATCCCAACGATCCATCGATACGCGTTCCCCGGTTTGGCAGCGCGCCATTGTCCTGAGTGTTATAGATCCACACGGCTTCCGGGTTGGCGAAGCCGTGGCTGACCGCCGGCACTCCGTTCACTGAGATCGGTTCGCTGTACGAATCGTAACCGGCTTGCACGCCGATTCTAAGCTGCGCAAAACGCCACGTGCCGATGCCGCCGTAGAGCGTTGTTGCAAACCGGTCACGAACAAACTTTGTGCGAGTGGCGCCGGAATACTCGAATATGTTGAGTCTCTGTATGAGCGCGCCAGGCGCAATGAAAAAGCCCGTTCCGTCGAAGGGATGGTAATACTCGGTTCGAAATCCTGGATCGAAGCCGATTGTGATCGAGCCCAGCGCCCGGGCTTTGTAGGTGTTGGCTGGAATAGTGCTCAGAGAAAGCTGTAGCGCAGCCTGCGATGGCTCTCCGCTGGAAAGACTGAAATGGAACGACGGCCTGACGAAATTGCTCTGACCAGGCCGTTCCAGGAACTCGACGCGATAACCTTCCTTTTGCTCCTCATGTTTCCATTGATACCAAGCGCCAGGCACACTCGTCGCTGTGACGATTCCAGAGAGCACGTCCTCAAGCTCTGGGGTTGCAACCGGCCCGCTGCCAAGTTTTCGTTCTAATTCCGATTTAGCATTTTGCTGAAATGACGGCTTAGGCGCCGCCACTTCAATGATTCGGCCCTCGTTCGGCGCATGGCTTGTCCGCTCCTGTCGTGCCCGCATGTAGCGTTCCCACTCGTCTGGAGAAACTTCAAACCGAGCCAGATCTTCTGCCTTCCCCGTGGCCGCTTCGTATCCGGCGCGGATCAAATCTTCTGCTTTGGTGTAATCGCCTTGCGAATACTTTTGCGTATTGACCGTGATCACGAGGTCAGCTTGGGAAATGGAGCGGCGTTCGTTCTGAGTGATTGCAACCGAAACCGCCTGACGGAGGACACTGAGGAGGGAAGTAAACTGTCCCGCACTTACCTTCGGGCTATCGAGCGTTACCGCGATAGATATTTCTGCTCCCATCTCGTGGACGACCTCGACGGGAACGTTTTGCACCAAAGCGCCATCGACCAATACCCGGTTGCCCCATTTCACAGGCGTAAAGACCGCGGGCAAAGACATTGTCGCTCGCATCGCTCTTTGCAGCGACCCGCTGGACAACACAAATGCGTCTCCGCTTATCAAGTCGGTCGCAACACATCGAAAAGGCGTAGGCAGACTGTCGAAACTTGCGAGCTCCGCGTACCCCAGAGTGTTTCGACTGAGCAATAGCGCGAGCGCTTCACCTGGATTCAAACCAGATGGCAGTGAAAACCGTTTGCCGAATCGCAGGGCGAAGGTGCCGGATGTCCGGTTCCAATCCTGTTTCTCAACGACGGGTTGTTCCCGGAATTGCGGATTCGGGCTCAGCAGGGTGTCCCAGTCTGCCTGCTCGACTATCCTCCTGAGCCCCGTTGAATCCTTACCCGCCGCATAGAATCCCCCGATCAGACCTCCCATGCTTGTCCCGGCTATGCGGTCGATGGGAATATGGTGTTCCTCGAAATACTGGATCACTCCGATATGAGCTAAGCCAAGTGCTCCTCCACCACTCAGTGCCACGCCGATAATCGGCCGTTTGGATTTCTGCGGGTCCAGCTTCTGTCCATCCGCCGGAACTGCGACGCTCAGGGCAGTGATCAATAAGCAAAGCAATAGCCGTGATCTGTGCAATTTGACGCTCCAATCCGCACGCGCGTGCCAACTCATGATTTGGAAATTGTACGGGACAAGAAAGCTACTCGGGTTGGATGCGGGCGATACTGATCGGCGAAAGCTTTGTTATGAAAGATGCCGGCGGGAAGTCTCCCCGCCGGCTCAAGTCTTTACGCTGCCTTGCTGGCCGCGATGTTGTGCATCGTCGAATTGGCTACGAAGAAGGTGTGGATAGTAGGTGCGCTTTCCAATACTTGGCTAAGCGCTTCCGTAACAAGTTGGTACTGTTCTTGATGGTATCGTTCCGCATCGTCCTTGCTCTTCCAAAAGCTGATGGCAAGAATGAGATTGGGGTTCATGTCTGAGAACATGGTGACCCCATCCATAAAGCCGGGCTGCGTCTTTAAGAAGGGTATAACTTTATTTTCAATCGTTCTTGTGAGTTCCGCTGCCTTGCCGGGTTTACTTGTGATTTCGAGTACTCGGGTAAACATACAGCAACTCCTTTTTGGATTTGAATTGGAAGGAAGATCCCGTCGAAGTGCGGCCAAGGTGGTCAAACGGCGGTAGCGTACAACTGAAGATTACTTGCGAAGCAGAGCTGACTCCAGCGAAAAGGGGCGCAAAAATACACTCGAAAGGTTATTCTGGAAAACAATGAATCGCGAAAAATCAGACCGAAGCACCGCGCCCGCTGTCGTTCTGCTCAGTGGCGGACTCGACTCCAGCACCGTACTGGCTATCGCCAAGTCCGAAGGATTTACTCCTCATGCGATGACGTTCCGTTACGGGCAGCGACATCAGCTTGAGATCGAAGCGGCGAAAAGAATCGCCGCACGAATGGAAGTGAAGCAGCACATCATTGCCGACATTGATCTGCGCACATTCGGCGGCTCCGCGCTGACCGCCGAGATCGCCGTTCCAAAGGACAGGGAAGCGAAACAGATGCAGGAGATACCCATTACCTACGTCCCGGCGCGAAATACGATCTTTCTCTCTTTTGCGCTGGCATGGGCTGAAGTGCTTGAGTCCAGCGATATCTTTATCGGCGTCAATGCAGTCGATTACAGTGGATATCCCGATTGCCGCCCCGAATATATCGAAGCCTACGAGCGCATGGCGAACCTAGCCACCAAGGCCGCAGTCGAAGGCCGGCAGAAGATCAAGATCCATACACCGCTGATCAACTTGACCAAAGCTGAAATCATTGCGCGAGGCATGGAATTAGGCGTGGACTACTCCCTCACCATCAGTTGCTATGACCCCTCGGCAGCCGGCGAAGCGTGCGGCCGATGCGATGCCTGTTTGCTGCGCCGCTCCGGATTCCAGCAAAACCAGTTGAAAGATCCCGTCCCCTATCAGCCCATGTAAGTGGCGCATATTCGCGCTTCAGCCGTTACATCTCGCATGATTGAATCGACATCTTTCCATTCATTAGTGAGGGTAGTAGCTTGTTGTGCGGTGGCCGCCATCTGCGATTCCTGGTTGTGCTGCTGGGAGTACTTCTACCGCTGGCGAGGGCACAACAGCTCTCCATAACTCCCCCGAACGCTGATTACCATCTCATTCAAGACTCCGCGCGAAAAGTCTATGGCCTTTCTGCGTTTACTCATGGACATCGCCACGGCTACGAAGAGGGTTTTCATGCCGGTGATGAGGACTATCACCTCCGCCATGTGCCTAACCCCACTGGCCGGTCATCCAAACTGAATGGATACAAGCGCGAGTACGGCGACAAGAAGAGCTACATGCACGGTTTCAGCATCGGCTTTCAGGCTGGATACGCTGACAGCTACTCCGGTCAGCCATTCCGCAGCAGTCAGGAGATCGCGGATTTCGAGATTGACGTGCCCCCCCCGATAGACCCGCGGGCGGCCAAAGTGATTAACAACTACTTGCCGCGCATTCAGTCGCCTACTTTTGATCAGGGTGCCGAAGAAGGATATAAAGACGGATTCAGCAGCTCTGAAGCCACCACCTACGCTCCCGGACTGGGCGAATTGGCCGGGACACGCTGCGAAGGCGAACACCAGAATCAACCTGCCTTTTGCGCCGGCTACTCGATCGGGTTCCTGCTTGGCAAAGATGACATCCGCTCGCTACGCAACCTGCAACAGATGGACCCCGCCAAAATCCCCGCGAATCACTAAGTGCTTGTACTTATATCTCCCAAGTACATGGCCCTTAGTACAGGTGCGAATCCGCAAATGCACTTTTCTGTGCGCGAAATAACAGCTATTCTTTAGTCCACTTGGAAATAAAGAGTGCTAAGACCCTATGAAGCCAGCCACCGCAAAGAAACCTAAGATCCGCGTTGCCGTTGTGGAAAGCGATCCACTGCGGTTCATCGGTTTTCGTTCATTGTTCGATTCCGAGCAGGACTTGGAATTAGTTTCACACACGCTCCCGGAATTAGGAGCGCGCAGCGATATCGATCTGGTTTTGCTGGGAAGCCGCAATGGCCAAAACCTTTTCGATCTGATGGCGGGAATGAAAGCCGCGCGTCCTGACCTGCGCATTATCGTCACCGGCACCGGCGCGGACGACGAAACCATCCTGAAGGCGGTAGCAGCCGGAGCGAAGGGATACGTGGACGAAGCGGCAACGGCCGAGGAATTCGTTCAAGCCATCCGCATGGTGAATCAAGGTTCGGTTTGGGCGCCACGCCGGGTGCTGTCCATCTTCATCGAGCGCGTGACTTCATCTCCTGGGCGCATCTTCCCCGCGGGACGAGTGAACTTTACTGACCGCGAAAAGGAAGTCCTCGAACTGCTCGTTGCCGGACGCTCCAACAAAGAGATTGGAGCGGCGCTGACTATTGAGGAGCGAACGGTAAAGGCCCATGTCGCCAAATTGATGCGCAAGGTGGGAGTCCAAAATCGAATCGCGCTTTCGGTGCATGCCATTACGCACTCGCTGGTTACGTCCGGGAAGTGAGGGATCAGGAACTTTGTGCATGTACTAATGGCCAGTGTCCTTACTGAAGTGAAACACCTACTTAGGTAATCTTGTCCGCAAATTCGCCTTCCTGCATACTGCACTCACCTACCACAGAACCTGGGAGAAGGGGCTGAAGCTGGTAACGAGGGTCACCAGCTTCGGCCCCGGATAATTTAAGCCTAAGAAATTTATTTCCCGGAAAATCTCCCCAGCCCTTCAGCGATTGACCGCGCAAATCTGTTACCCTGTCCAAAGTTCATCATTGTTGAGGTCTTATCCCCATGAAGAAGTTTTGCGTGCCCGCCCTACTACTTTGCATCACCATCTCGGCTTTCGGAAAAAACAACGGAAAAGAAGACCAGCTTGATCGTCTGCAAAGCGCAGCCACGGTGCTCGACGAGATCATGTCAGCGCCCGACAAAGGTGTTCCCGAGGAGATCCTCCGCTCTGCGAAATGCGTTGCCGTTGTTCCTTCAATGCTAAAAGGCGGATTCGTAGTGGGAGCAGCCTATGGCCGCGGAGTGGCCACTTGCCGCATCCCGGACGCGCCTGATAAGTGGAGTGCGCCGGCCTTCTTCCGCGTCGAGGGCGGAAGCTTTGGGCTGCAGATCGGCGCTCAGGCCGTGGACTTGGTAATGCTCATCATGAATGAGAACGGGATGCGGGCGCTGCTCAATAGCAAGTTCAAGATTGGCGCCGACGCCTCAGCCGCAGCAGGCCCCGTCGGACGTCACGCCGAAGGCATGACGGACTGGAAGATGCGCGCAGAAGTGCTTACATATTCCCGCGCCCGCGGAGTCTTTGCCGGTCTAACGCTCAATGGCGCCGCCATCTACGCGGATGATGACAGCACCCGAAACATCTACGGTCGTCGCGTGCCCACGCGGACCATCCTGATGGGCAGGATTGAAACTCCTGCTGACAGCGTAGTATTCACCAACACCGTGGCTAAATACGCGGCACAAGTGGAAGCCGAATCCAAGCCTGCTCCCGCACCTGCTCCTGCCAAATCGAAATGAGGTTGCGTCGGGAGGATTGAGGTGTTTACCGGCGAAATGCAATTAGGGTGGCGACTTTAGGCTTGTAGGGTGGCGCAGGCCTTCAGGCCTGCATTAATGGCGCTGACAGCGCTTCGGCTTTAGCCGTTGAGGTGAACGGGAAATGCGGTCAGCCCCGAAGGGGCGTATGAAAGTAGCCCGGCACGCCAGTGCCGGGGATGCATGCAAGCGAAGCCAAAGTCCCGCAAGGACGACTGAGCTTTTCGCTGAGACGATACGAACTACGTCCGGACACTCAACACAAATCACGACCTGCTAATGTTTGTGCGTGTGGGTGTGCGCCTTACTCTCATCCGGCTTCGCCGCGGGCTTCTCGCCCTGCTTCATCTGTTCGTGTTCTTCGGCTTCTTCTTTGAAGATATCCGGCGCGCCCAAACTGCCCTTTGGCGGCAAGTGTCGGATGTAGCGCACCATCTTCCACATCTCGTCGTCTTCCAGAATGCCTTTCCATCCGGGCATGCCGGATGGCTGAATCCCGTTTTCGATGATCCACTTCAGCTGCCCATCGGTGTAATCTTGGACATCTTTTGATTTCAGGTCGGCGACCGCTGGCGACATCTTGTCAGCAAACGGAACACCAGTATTCTGTCCGTCATAACCGTGGCAGATCTGGCAGTGATGCATGAAATGTTCCTGGCCCTCGTGGGCCGTCTCGGCGGTGTCGAAGGTGGGATTTCTATCGTCTCGTCCGCCGATCATCACCTTCTGCTTCAATTCTTTAGCGACAGTCGATTCCAACGAACTCGGAGCCGACACTTTGCAGCCACTGATGGCTACCGCGGCAACGGATAAGAAAACAATAAATCTAGTCTTCATCTGTTCGACCTTCTTCATCTCTAGATGGCAGCACTGATTGTATAGGCACGTTCGCGCCGCGGATGGTTTGACAAGAAATTTTAACGGGTGCTACCGTCGAAGCACCGAATGCGCCACAAATTGGAATTTCTGCCGCTCTGGGGCTTGGTGCGTGCCATGGGGATGCAACCGCGCCCGCTGGCCCGTGGGCTGGGGATTGCGCTGGCGCAGCTTGTCTATCTCGCGCACCCGAAACTGCGCCGCGTGGGCATGCGCAATCTGGAACTGGCATTTCCGGAAAAGAGCCGCGCCGAGCGCAAGAAGATCCTTCGCAAAGTATTCACCGGGATGGGTCGCCAGCTGGCGGAATTCTGCCTTTTCCCAAAATACACAAAAGACAACATCAAAGAAATTGCCATCCATGATGGCTTCGAGAACTTTGACGCCGCACGGCAGCGCGGCAAGGGCGTCCTTCTGTTAACCGGACACTTCGGCGGATGGGAAGTCGGCTCCTTCGCGCACTCGGTCTACGGTTTTCCCATCAAGATCGTCGTCCGCGATCTCGACAATCCTCTCATTGACGATCTTGTGCGCCGATATCGCACCCTCCACGGCAATAGCACATTCGACAATCGCGAATTTGCCCGCAGCCTGCTTTCCTCAATGCGCGCCGGTGACACTGTCGGTATCCTGATGGACACCAACATGACGCCGCCGCAGGGTGTCTTCGTCGATTACTTCGGCATTCCCGCCTGCACTGCGAGCGGACTCGCGCGGGTCGCGTTGAAGACTGATGCAGCAGTCATTCCCGCCTTTACTATTTGGGATGAAGCATTGAAGCGCTACCGCATTCGGTTCGAACCGGCTTTGCGCCTGATCCGCACCGGAGACTCCGAAGCCGACGCGATCGCCAACACCGCACTGTTTACTCAGGCGCTGGAGAAATGTGCCCGGCGATATCCCGAGCAATGGCTTTGGGTGCATCGCAGATGGAAGACCCGTCCGCCGGGCCAGCCCGCGCTGTATTAGCCGATCGCTCTGCTTCAGTGCCATACAATGTCATCACCGAGGAAAGCTGCGCATGGGTTATTCGCTTCAAGAGATTGCCAACAATATCGGCGGCCGCGTTGTGCGCGGTGAGGGTGACCCATCCGATATTTCCGGTGTCGCCAGCATCGCCAGTGCCGGCCCACACGATCTCGTCTTTATTGAGGACGAGAAGATGCTCTCTGCCGCATTGCAATCAAAAGCCGCAGGCATCATCGCTCCGGAGTCCCTGGCCGAAGAACTCTCGAAATCTCCCAAGCAGATTCTGTTCTGTGCCCAGCCGAAGTTGGCATTTGCCCGCGCGGCTAAGTTCGTTACTGAACAACGCATGCAAGACCAGCAGTTGGGCGTTCATCCGTCGGCGATAGTCCACCAGGACGCAAAGATCGGACTGGGCGCATCTATCGGACCGCATTCCGTGATTCACGCCCGCGCCGAAATCGGCGCACGCACCAGGATCGCTTCGGGCGTGACGATTGGCGTCGGCGTATCCATCGGAAAGGAAGGTATGATTCACGCAAATGTCAGCATCTACCCGGGAACACGCCTTGGCGATCGTGTGATTATCCACGCGGGCGCAGTACTTGGCAGTGACGGCTTCGGTTACGTTCGCGATAACGCATCTGGAACTTATGAAAAATTTCCCCAGATCGGCCGATTGGAGATCCACGATGACGTCGAGATCGGAGCGAATTCAACGATCGATCGCGGCGCTCTGGACGCGACTGTCATCGGACGCGGCACCAAGCTGGACAATCTCGTTCACATCGGACACAACGTGCAGGTTGGAGAAAATGTAGTCATTGCTGCCCAGACCGGGATCTCCGGAAGTTGCGTGATAGAAGATGCGGCAATCATTGGCGGTCAGGTGGGGCTCGGTGACCATGTCACCATTGGCACGGGGGTGATTCTCGGCTCGAAGTCAGGTGTACTCACGGGAAAGATCGTCAGGGGCAAGGGAGAAGTTTATTGGGGAGTACCGGCCCGTCCCCTCAAGCAGCATCTTAAAGAATTGGCGGCATTGTCCCGCTTGGCAAAGTCCCAAGCCGAAGAGAAGTAGAAATGGCAATCATTGTTGTTGGCGGACATTCTCGAGATGTCGGCAAGACCAGCATGGTCGCTGGACTGATTGCGGGCTTGCGCGATTATCAATGGACTGCGGCAAAGATCACGCAGTTCGGACATGGCGTCTGTTCCGTCAGTGCTGAGCCATGCGAGTGCGCCCTCAACGAATCCGAGCACAG
>JAOAPH010000008.1 GCA_025462835.1 Candidatus Angelobacter sp.
CGGAGATTGCATTGCGAGCTGCGTCTGAATACTCCGCAGCAGCCGCGTTCGCGGCTTCGATGGAGCCGTACCGGTTTAACATATCGAGGATCTGTCCGTGAGTGACGCTCTGGAAGGCGCGTTCGCGGAGCACTGTCTCGACCAATTTGCGCTCTTCAGGCGTGCAGCGTTCGAGCGCGTGGATCACGGCCATTGTGACTTTGCCCTCGCGCAAATCGCTGGCGACCGGTTTGCCGAGAACTTCTTCTGAAGCGGTGAGATCGAGCACGTCATCGACGATCTGGAAGGCCATCCCAAGATTGCGGCCGTAATCTTCCAGACGGCGTTCTTCTTCCTCGGTGGCTCCCCCGATGATTCCGCCCAAACGCATGGAGGTTGCAAAGAGGCAGGCTGTCTTTCTGAAGATGAGGTCGAAATGCTCTTTCAGATCGACGCATTTCCCTAGCTTCTCCATCTGCAACAGTTCGCCTTCCACCATCTGTTGCGTGAGGTCGATAAGAACATCGAGGACTTTGAGTTTGCGCTCCTGCAAGGCGATGCGGAAGGCCTGCATATAAAGCCAGTCACCGGCGAGCACGCAGCGGGAATTTCCCCATGTGGTGTTGGCGGAAGGGCGTCCACGACGGATCTCGGCTTCATCGATGATGTCGTCATGCACCAACGTTGCCGTGTGCACGATCTCGACCACGGCACCCAGCCTTACAGCGCCATCGCCGGCGTAGCCCATGAGTTTGGAAGAGAGCAGCAGCAGCGCCGGACGGATCCGTTTGCCGCCTCCGGCGCGAAGATACGAGCCGATATCGGTGATAGCCGAAACGCGTGAAACTGTCCCGCGCTCGAATTCGGTCTCGATCGCGGCGAGGTCATCCCGCAGCAGATCAAAGACTTCTTTCACCGTGAATACCGGGGCGACGCTCAATCGTTGTGCCTTTCTTTTAGCGAGATCAGTTAGTGCGGTAGTTGGTGAATTGCATATCAATGCCGAAATCATTCTGCTTCAGCAACGCGATGGCCTGTTGCAGGGTGTCGCGGTCTTTGCCACTGATGCGAACGACGTCGCCTTGAATCGATGCTTGCACTTTCAACTTCGAATTCTTGATCGTCTTCACGATCTCTTTGGCCTTTTCCGTGGCGATGCCTTGTTGCAGAGTGACCTTTTGCCGCACCGCGCCGCCGGCAGCAGGCTCAAGAGCGCCATAGCTTAATGCTTTAAGAGAGATTCCGCGCTTCACCATCTTGCCTTGAAGCACGTCATTCACGGCTTTCAGTTTGTAATCGTCGGCGGATGTCAGCACGATCTGCGTTTCTTTCTCTTCCAATGTGATGTTCGATTTGGAATCCTTCAGATCGAAACGAGTGTGGATCTCCTTGAGCGCCTGCTGGATCGCGTTGTTCAGCTCCGGCAAATCGACTTTGCTGGCGATATCAAATGAATTGTCTTGGGCCATTTGTGCTAATCCTGTCTTTCTATTCTTTCACTGAATTGGCTGGTGTAGCTGATGCTTCTCCACTGTAGCCGATTCTGAGATGTTAAAGAACCGATGAAAATTCTCAGTGGTCGCCTGCGCGATGTCATTCATGCTCATGCCCCGCACCTCTGCAATCTTTTCAGCGACCTTGACCACGAACGCGGGCTCGTTCCGTTTCCCCCGGTTCGGCACAGGCGCGAGAAAAGGAGAGTCTGTCTCAATCAACATCCGTTCCAGTGGAACTTCCTTCGCGGCATCGCGGATGTTCTGCGCCTTGGCAAAAGTCACATTGCCGGAAAAAGAGATCATAAAGCCAATATCCACCGCGGCTCGCATGTGCTGCAAGGTCCCGGTAAAACAGTGAAGGATTCCGCCGAGACCGGTGGGCGCCCAATACTTGCGAAGGATCTCCAGCGTGTCGTCCCACGCATTTTCCGTGTTCTCTGAGGGGCGGCAGTGAATCACAATCGGCAATTGCGCAACGCGCGCCATCTCCATCTGTCGCAGGAAAATCGATCTCTGGACATCGCGCGGCGAGTGGTCGTAATGATAATCGAGACCGATCTCTCCCCATGCGATCACGCGGGGATGCTTGCCCAGTTGTTCCAATTCGGCGAAATCTGATTCGGTCGCGAGCTTGGCTTCGTGCGGATGGATTCCAATGGTCGCGAAGATCCAGTCGTGCTGTTCGGCGAGACGGATAGCGCAATCGAGAGAGCCCGGCCCAGTGCCGCTGCCGATAGCGAGAATGTTTTCCACCCCCGCCTCGCGCGCACGCTGCAGCATCTGGTCGCGATCGCCTTCGAACTGCTCCATCTCGAGATGTGCGTGCGAATCTACGTACACGAAGCCACCGTTATTTAAGGCGCGCGCCTACGGGAACATCTTCAAGAAACCCGGCCAACACTGGGGTTCCTTGCTCTCCAAAGGAAGCGGCGACGATCATTCCATTTGATTCGATGCCACGCAGCTTGCGTGGTGCTAGGTTCGCCACGATGACGACTTTGCGGCCCACCAGCGACTCCGGCGCATAGGCCAAGGCGATGCCGGCGACGATCTGTCGTACTTCAGTCCCGATGTCCACTTCCAAGCGCAGTAGCTTGTCCGCGCCCTTTACTTTTTCCGCAGTCTTGACCTGGCCGACGCGAAGCTCCACTTTTGAGAAGTCATCGATGGAGATCAGTCCGTTCGTTGCGCTTTGTGCGGCGGCTGCAGTTGCGTTTGGTGCAGCCGCTGCTTGCGTTGCGGGCTGGCCTGCTACTGCGCCCACTCCCGCAGGCTCTGGGGCCGTGGCTGTCGCTGTCGCCGCTCCGGCCTGATTGATGCGATCCTGTTCCATCTGCTGCATCCTCTCCACTGCATTCTTTTCCGCGCGCGGAAACACGGCTTCCACTTTGCCGAGCTTTGTGCCCAGCTTAAGCTCTCCCCATTTCAGGGTTTGCGGATTTACCTGCTCGATCTTCTTCAGTCCGAGCTGCTCCCATATCTTTGCGCTCGACTCCGGAATGACCGGATGCACCAACGCGGTCACAATGCGCAATGCTTCTGCCGACGTATACAAAATGGTTGCGAGCCGCGCCAGACTTCCTTCATCGCCTTTCTCGGCCACCGCCCACGGTTCCTGATCCACTATGTATTTGTTGACTGCCGCGACCAATGACCATGCGGTTTCCAATGCGCGGGAGAACTGGTAATCGCCGAAGAGCTGGTTGTAATTCCTGATCACCACAGCGGAAAGTTGCGCAATCCCATCCTCGGCAGCGGTTCGCGCGGCTGTTGGTGAGGGATAGGGAATCTTGCCGTGGAAATACCGCTGAATCATCGTCAGTGTGCGGCTGGTCAAATTCCCCAGACCGTTTGCCAGATCGGAGTCATAGCGCTGTGCGAGCGAATCGAAAGAGAATGTTCCATCCTGTCCGAAAACGACCTCGCGCAGCAGGAAATAGCGCAGCGCGTCATTGCCGAGCACATCGATGATGGTCTCTGCGCGCACAATATTGCCACGCGTCTTCGACATCTTGCTCTCTTCAAAGAGCAGCCATCCATGCGCGACGATTGATTTCGGCAGCTCCAGTTCCGCGGCCATCAGGAATGCCGGCCAGTAAACGCAATGGAAACGCACGATCTCTTTCCCGATCATGTGCACATCCGCCGGCCAATATTTCGCGAACATCTGCTGGTCGCGTTTGCTTGGCGATCCATACCCAACGGCAGTGCAGTAGTTCGAAAGCGCGTCCATCCAGACGTAGATGACGTGCGACGGATCGTCTGGCACCGGGATGCCCCATTTAAAACTTGCGCGGCTGATCGAGAGGTCGCGAAGTCCGCTGCGCACGAATGAGATCACTTCATTGCGCCGTGTCTCCGGACGGATCAATTCGGGCTGCTCTTCAAATAACTTCAGTAGCTTGTCTTGAAAAGCAGAAAGCTTGAAGAAATAATTTTCTTCGCTGACCGTCTCTGTGGGATTTCCGCAGATGGGACACGGTGATCCCGGGCCGCCTTCATTCACATACAGTTCGTCAGAGACGCAGTATTGTCCCGTGTATTTCGCTTTGTAGATGAAGCCGTTGTCGCGTATTTTTCGGAACATCTCCTGCACACCGCGTTGGTGATGTTCATCGGTGGTGCGGATAAAGCCGTCGTACTTGATCCCCATCTTGTCCCAAAGCGCGCGGAACTCGTTGGAGACTTCGTCAGTGAACTCCTTCGGACTTTTGCCCGCGGCATTGGCGGAGCGCTCGATCTTCTGTCCGTGCTCGTCAGTTCCGGTGAGGAAGTAAGTGTCCACGCCCATCATGCGCTTCTGGCGTGCGATCGCGTCGCAAGCGAGCGTGGTGTATGCGTGTCCAATATGAGGACGCGCATTCACATAATAGATAGGAGTGGTGATGTAAAACTTCTGGCCTTGACTCATTTCCCGCTTTCTATGACTCTGTAACCGGCGCGGCACACGCGCGAAATCGCGAATTTTACCGAACATTCATCTTATGGAACGGTGCCGAGTCCGTCAAACCAGCGGGAGGATTCGTGTCTGCTATAATCGCCTGTTTATCAGCAACTTACGCGATGTTTCCAGGCCGATGTGGCCATCATTTTATCTTCATTTCCCACTAGCTGGCCAGAGGTAGAAAAGCGAAGTGTATCGAGAACTCCAAGCACGGCTCGTCGCGCGAATGCGCGAGTTCCTGAAGCAGCAGTACGATATCGACCTGCCGAATATCGGCGTGGACGCGCCGCCCTCGGTCGAGATGGGCGAGTACGCCCTGACGTTTTCCTTCGAATTGGCCAAGCGGCTGCGCAAAGCTCCGCGCAAGATCGCGGAAGAGATCGTTGCCAACATCGGTTCGATCCCCGGATTTGAAAAGCTCGAGGTTGCCGGCGCGGGGTACATCAACGCGCGCGTGGACAGGGCGGCGATGGCAGCATCCATTGTTGAAGGCAAGGAGAGTCCTTCCGCCCGCGGAGAGAAAATCCTTGTCGAGCACACCAGCATCAATCCCAACAAGGCCGCGCACATCGGACACCTGCGCAACGCGATCCTCGGCGACACGTTCGTCCGCCTGCTCCGCACTGCCGGGTATCACGTTGATATCCAGAACTACATCGACAACACCGGGGTGCAAGTTGCGGATGTAGTTGTCGGTTTCCTGTATCTGGAGAACAAGTCCAAGGCGGACATAGAACGGCTTATCGAGGATCCTGCCGCGCGCGGAAACCGTCCCTTTGATTTCTACTGCTGGGACCTCTACGCGCAAGTCTCCGGATGGTATGAGCAGCGACCTGAGAATAAAGCCGTCCGATTGAAGACGCTGCATGAGATCGAACAAGGCAACAACGAAGCCGCCGAAATCGCTGAGCTAGTCTCAACCGCTGTGCTCCGCCGACATCTGGAAACGATGCAGCGACTGAGTATCTACTATGATTTTCTTCCCCGTGAGAGCGAAATCCTCTCGTTGCATTTCTGGGACCTCGCTTTTCAGCAGCTCAAAGAAAAAGGCGTGTTGTATCTGGAGACGGAAGGGAAGAACAAGGGATGCTGGGTAATGAAGCGCGCCGGCAACAGCGTGCAAGCAGAGTCGGCAACTGAAAGCGGCGAACCCAGCGGGCCCGATGAGGACGCGAAAGTGATCGTGCGCTCGAATGGCACGGTGACTTATGTCGGCAAGGACATCGCCTATCACCTCTGGAAATTCGGACTGCTCGGCCGAGATTTTGGATATCGCAAATTCTATCGCTACCCCGAGAGCACCCAATTTCCCCACGGACACGATGTCTGGATATCAACCAAGAATGGCGAGCCGGATCATCCCCACTTCGGTGGCGTTTCGGCGATTTACAACGTGATCGATTCGCGGCAGTCCGATCCACAGAACAACGTGATCGAGGCGCTGCGCTTGCTCGGGTACAAAGACCAGGCTGCGCACTACACACATTTCTCCTATGAAATGGTTGCGCTGACTCCGCGATGTGCGATGGAGCTAGGCTACGACATTTCTTCTGAAGATCAATCGCGCGCGTACATCGAAGTCTCCGGACGCAAAGGCTTCGGAGTAAAAGCGGACGACCTTCTTGACGCGCTAATCTCGTCGGCCCAGCGGGAAGTGGATTCCCGACATCCGGAGATCGCGGA
>JAOAPH010000034.1 GCA_025462835.1 Candidatus Angelobacter sp.
GGACGCGGTTTCGTTCTCAAGAGTCCCGTTGGTCAGCACCTTGGGAAGATTCCCTCCGGCAGCGCCGAGCACAGTCAAGTCGACGCGCATCGCACTCTCGGCATGTCTTCCTCGAAATTGTCCTAGCAGTTCGAAGACTCTGTTCCGCTCAGCCAAAGAGGCAGGCTCAACTGCTACTGGATACCACACCACGTGCCCCACGCCGCGTAAACCCGTGAACGACTCCGATATGCCGTCCCAATCGCTCGCGCGCGCGACTTCTGATGGCATCTGTAACCTCAGCAAGCGGTCGGCATTTTGCGTGATGGCACCTTGATACGCGACCTCAACCTCAACCGAAGCCCCCGGCGCAACTGCATCCGGCCACTCGAATGTCGCTTCGCTAACACCGCCGGTGTGGTCGATGTCGGAATCAACCCTCTGCTGCTTGAACTCAACCTGCTTGCCGGCAACCTTGATCCCGGCCCACTTCAGCGAAGACGATACCTGAATCGCCGCAGTTCGCTGCGCTGTCGCCGAGTCATTCTTCATCGTCACAGTCCCACGACCGTTGAACGCGGAACGCGACGGCTCGATGGTGATATTCAAGTTGTAATTGGTGAAAGTGTATGCGTTGCGATCGGCAGCGACTTTGTTGTTCTGCGCCGCTGCTGGTGCGGGACTAGTTGGGGCTGGGCTGGTTTGCGCAGTCGCAAACAACGAGACAATACCAAGCAGCCAAACCGTGGGGACGAACTTCATCTTGCGACCATTCTTCGCTGACGTGCCACTTCATACATCACTACCGCACCCGCGACGGATACGTTGAGAGATGGCACTGCTCCCATCATGGGGATTTTGACCAGGTAGTCGCATTTCTTGCGCACGAGCTCATGCACGCCTTGACCTTCAGCGCCCAGAACGATCGCACAATCCATCTTGTAATCGATCTCGTCGTAAAACTTGGTGCCGCGCTCATCCAATCCGACCACCCAGATGTTCTTAGACTTCAGCTCTTCGATCGTACGGGCAATGTTCGTGACCTTCGCCACTGGCACGTGCTCAGATGCTCCCGCCGATGCCTTTACAACGGTCGCATTCACTCCTACGGCCCTGCGCTCCGGAATCACCACGCCATCCACTCCGGCTGCATCCGCTGTGCGCAGGATCGCTCCTAAATTGTGCGGGTCTTCTACTCCGTCCAACACGACGACGAACGAATACTGTCCGCGCTTGTTGGCGAGAATGTCGTCTACATCGATGTATTTCTTTTGTGCCGCAATCGCCACCACGCCTTGGTGGGTCGCTGTCTTGGCGATGCGGTTTAGGTGCTCTCGCCCTTCAAAGCGCACTGAGACTCCGGCCTCGCGGCAGGAGTCGATGATCTTCTGCAGCTTGGCGTCTTTGCGGTCACGCGCGACGGCGACATATTCGAAGGCCCTTCCGCGCGACTTCAGTGCCTCTTCCACGGCGTGGATCCCGTAGATCACATCCATAAGCAAACGTCCATCGAATGAGTTTACTGCATTGTCCTGCTTCTTTCTCCCGCTCCCATTCATCTATTAGAACTGCAACGCGGAAGTGCAATGCTAAACTGAAATGTTCCCCAGGAGTTCAAATTGCAGAGTGTATTCATCGTCTCCGCCGTGCGTACGCCGATAGGAAAATTCGGCGGCTCGCTGGCCGGGCTCAGCGCCGCCGACATGGGCGAAGTCGCCGCAAGGGCCGCGATCGAGCGCGCCGGAATCGCCCCTGGACAGGTCGAGGAGACCATCTTCGGCAATGCGCGACAGGCGGGTGGCGGCCCCAATCCCGCTCGCCAGATATCCATCCGTAGCGGCATTCCGCAGGAAGTCCCCGCATACACCGTCAACAAGGCTTGCGCTTCGGGGATGAAGTCCATCGCGCTGGGGTACCAAGAGATTCTCACCGGCAACCTTGAATGCGTCCTCGCCGGCGGCTCTGAATCGATGTCCCGCGTTCCCTACCTGCTCGACGGCGGGCGCTGGGGATATCGCCTCGGCAATCAGGAGTTGGTGGACGGCATGTATCGGGACGGCTTCTTCTGTCCTCTCGCCAAGATGATCATGGGCGAGACGGCCGAGATACTGGCGGAGCAGTACAAGATCAGCCGTGAGGAACAGGACGCGTTCGCATTGCGCTCGCAACAGCGCACTGAACGCGCACTGAATGCCGGGCGATTTAACGACGAGATCGCCCCCATTACCATCGAGACAAAGAAAGGCCCGCAAGTCTTCACGAAAGATGAGCATCCGTTTCTCGGTGCCACTCCGGAAAAGCTGGCGAAGCTGTCTCCCGTATTTTCAAAAGACGGTGGTATCACTGCGGGAAATTCTTCCGGTATCACTGACGGCGCGGCCGCTGTCGTCCTCGCGAGTGAACAGTTCGTCAAGAAGAACAATCTCAAGCCGCTGGCGCGCATCATGGCCGTGACCTCCGCTGGTGTCGATCCGAAGATCATGGGTATCGGCCCTGTCCCGGCATTGCGCAAGATGGAAGAAAAGTTCCGTCTGCGCACGCAGGATTTCTCGCTCATCGAGTTGAACGAAGCCTTCGCCGCGCAGGTCATCGCCTGTGACCGTGAACTTCATATGGACCCCGAGCGACTCAACGTCAATGGTGGTTCCATCGCCCTTGGACACCCCATCGGATGCACCGGAACCCGCATCACCGTCACCCTGCTGCATGAATTGATGAAGCGCAATGCCAAGCGCGGAGTCGCCACACTGTGCGTCAGCGGAGGCCTGGGCATGGCTTTGGCCATTGAAAATGTTTCGTAACCTTTCTTGAGGCGCTTACGTCTAAAACTTGCAATAATGTACAAATTCCATGTCCAAACCTAAAGCTTCACGCGCGTTCCTGCCGTTCCTTCTGATTGTCCTGGCCTGCGGC
>JAOAPH010000038.1 GCA_025462835.1 Candidatus Angelobacter sp.
TGTCTGCCTGGGATTCAGCAACAACACCGCGCTCGCGACCACGACCACGCTGGCGGCCACGGCACCCCATTGCAACATTCTTGTCCAGTCCCAAAGTGCGGCACCGAGGTTTGTGTTTAGACTCGCGGGTTCTTGCTCAGGAAGACTCAGAGCGACGACTTCCCGGCATTCGGCACATGCGGCCAAATGCGCGAGCGTGGTGCTGCGGTCGGCTTCGCTCAGTCCGCCTTCAACGAACGCAGTAAGAACGTTAGCGTCCGGATGGAGACCCGCGGGGCTGGTCGCTTGGTGGCGAAGCCTGGATTGCGCGATTTTTGGCAGTTTGTCCCGATGTTCCGGCATATCAGGCATATCAGATGTTGCCCTGATCTTTCTTTTCTTCTACTACCTGGCCTTCCATTACTTGGAACGCTTCTTTGGACGATTCTTGCGCGGCAACCACAGCTAATTTCGGCGCCGGTAATCCTTCATTCGGCGCTTCGCACGCGAGTTGGGCACGTAGATCCGCCACGCCGGGCCAGTCGCGCACGTCGAATTCCATGGCCTCTTCGGCCTGCCTGCGGCTCATGCCTGACTTGACTAGATGATCCAAAATCTTCTTCCGGACGGTTTTCCCCAGCTTCTCCACTTTGCGGCTGATAGTGGATTCATGGACGCGCAAGGTACGAGCAATCTCCGCCAGAGTCCTCTTATCCAAATAGTACGAAGCTAGAATGAAGCGGTCTTCCGCGGAAAGGTCGGCGAGCGCGGCGTCAGTGGCAACCACCACCGGCCGACGTACTTGCTTGTCGTTAGAGGGCGTCGGTGCCGCGAATTGAGCGCCCGAGTCGGATTCTTCTTCAAGGCTGACATCCCTCTTGCGCTTGCGGTACCGGTTTACCCACTCCTGCGCGAGAACCGTCCGAAGCCATCCTTCCAACGAACCTCTTCCGGTGTAAGAGGAGAGCTTCGAGACTCGCTGGCCATCGCGAGTGCTTGTGACGAACAGATCGGCATAGATGGAATCGGCCAACTCCCGGGCAGAGGAATCTTCCCTGGTGATGTAGCGCGCGGAGTCATAAAGCTTTTCGCGATAGCGGGTGAGGAAGACCTCCCAAGCGCCATCGTGACCGAGGGCGCATCCGCGGGCCAAGGCAAGTTCCTCAAGGCGCAGACTGCGACAAAAATCGAAATCTACTTGCCCCATCAATTCCGTACTGCTCTTGTGCGTACTTGCAATGCCGGCGAGGATGGCGGAAAACTGCGCCTCCGCGAGGCCGTAATCCTTGCCTTTGCTGAGGGCATAGAGCTCTTGCAACAAAGGATTTGCAGGAGGTGCCGAGGCAATCGGGTTGGCGTCGACCGGCATGGCGATTGCGATAGTACCAAGTATTGTTGCAAGAAGTCGTAAAAGCAACGTTCTTGGGTTAGACGCGCGAAAGCGCTCTGTAGTGCCGGCACCAAGTACAACGCACGTCCGGGAAAAAGTTTCGCTGAGACGAAGAGAAATATTGTCAGAAGAATGTAGCGAAAAGCCGGGTTAATACATCCTATAACTGCCTTATTTACAGCATAAGCAGGCGGATGTTACTGAAGTCAGTGGCGTAAATGAGAGTTTTGCAACAAACTGGGGGCTGCTTACGTCTAATACTGTAGAAGCAGCAACAAACAAGGGCCGAGACTGGACCCAGGGTCGGAGGTGACCCATGAAAGCAAATGCGATGGTGGAAAAATTCTCAGCAACCGAGTTGGCCGTCCTGCGAAATGAGCTGATGCAGGGCGCCATGGATTCCTGGCAGGCAGCCGAACTCTTCCAGATATTTTTGGCTGGACGGGGATATGGGGTCTCGCCGGGGGAAGCCTTCGACGCCGCAGGGCGCATCGAAGGTTCTGGATGCTCTATTGAAGTAATGCAGAAGGAGCTGGAAAAGCTCGCGCTGGTGATGTAATGAACTTCTGCCGAAGAAGAACGACGTTAATAGCGCTCCGGGAGGAACTGTGATGTTTCTCCGCAGCGGTCACCCGGTGACGGTGACTCTGCACAAAGCGGGCGCTTACTGATCAACGCCGGAAAAACATCCGGATCGCTGATCTAGAACGGAAGCCGGGCGAAACTGCCCGGCTTTCGTGCGTTTTGGCTAAAGCTCTATTCGTAGTGGAGTGAAGTGACGGGATCCATCTCCGCAGCGCGGGCTGCGGGAACCGTCCCGAAGATGATCCCCACCAACGAAGCTACGAGTATGGCGATGATGGCGGAGAGCCCGGAGATAGGAATGCGGTAATCCGTCAAAAACCGCACGGAAAACGGGATAGCTAGCCCGATCAAAGTCCCTACTAATCCGCCGCTGAGGGAGATGAAGACCGCTTCCGTAAGAAACTGTAGCCGAATCTCGCGGTTTGTAGCGCCGACGGCCTTACGAATCCCAATCTCGCGGATTCGAGAGCGCACGTTGGCGAGCATGATGTTCATGATGCCCACACCACTCACGATCAGGGTAACCAGGGAAATCAGGAACAGCACTAGCGTGAGAGCGTTTGCGGTCTTGCCGGCAACGGCGATCAATTGTGTAAGGTTCTCCACCTTAAAAGAAGATTCAGGACGGTGCCGCGATTGCAGCACGTGGCGCACTTGCTCTGTAGCATCTGAAACGTTCCCGGCATCGGCGACGGAGAAGAAAAGCTGAGTCACCGCATCTGTGGATGTGAAGTACCGGCCCACGCTGTAGGGAATGAGGATCGTGTCTTCCGCGATCTCCGATTGTCCGAAGGTTTCCACTCTCTCTTTAAAGACGCCAATCACCACAAACGCCAGATCTTTGACTTTGACCGTCTTGCCGATCGCATTTCCGCCAAAAGCCTTTTTCGCGAATGAGGGCGTGACCAGCGCCACCTTGTTCCTTGCCTGAGAGTCCTGGTCGTCAAAGAAACGGCCGTTTAGGATAAGCAGATTGCGTACGGTCTTGTAATCGGGATCTACTCCAAGGACGAGGATGTCGCGCTCCTTGCCGCCGCCAATGGAGATGCGATCATGGATCTCGAGCATCGGGGAAGCCGCCTGAATACCCGGGACTTGCTGTCGCACGGCACGCATGTCGTCAACCGTAAGCAGATCCTGCTGAACTGTGCTGATGGCTGCATTGCCACCGCCTTCGTAGTAGGCGTAGATCATGTTGGCGCCGATGGCCTGGATCTGGTTCATGATGTACTGTTTGCCGGTCATACCGATGGTGACGACCAGTATCAGCGACGCAGTACCGATGACCATGCCCAACGCGGTAAGCATGAAACGCACCTTGGCGCTCCTGAACGAATCGATGGCCAGGCTGGCAATCTCGCCAAACGGCATTGTGTTCATGGCGAACTCTTTGGGGTCGAGTTCAGTGGAAGCCGAGGGATTCATCGTATTCTTGAATCGTAAATGCTCTAGCCGTTTGCGGCAATGTATAAGAGGTTAGGCGCGCCGCGAAACTCAGGACCCATACACGGGGTTCGAAGAGGAAAGCTGGCGCACCCCGGCCCCCGTATCTATTCTGCTTTTGGAGTGATTCTCGTTGGAGTTGAGGAATAAATTTGCGTCGTTCGCCCTGGTACTAGGTCTAAGCACATTAGCCGTTGTACCCCTATGGACGGTGGCGCGACTGCCGCTGCTTGACTATCCGAATCATCTTGCCCGCGCTTTTGTGCTGGCACATTTGCAGGATCCGCAGTACCAGTTCGCCCACTTCTTCCGGGCGGATTGGGGGCTTTATCCATACATCGGTATGGATGCGATCCTGGTTGGCTTGCAAAGATTTGTCTCCATCGAGACATCCGGACGGATTTTTGTCAGCCTTTGCGTGATTGCCCTGCCGTTGAGCATCCTGTGGTTCCTTCGGAGGGTGAATCCGGGCAACGACGGCCTGGCTCTATTCTCACTCTTCTTGTCCTACGATCTGTTCCTCTTACAGGGGTTCTTAAATTTTAAGCTCAGCCTGGCGGCGTGTTTCTTCGTGTTGGGGCTTTGGTTCTGGTATTGCGAGCGCGTGTCCGCCTGGCGATGGCTGCTGCTTTTGATTTGCGTGACGGTGACCTATTTCATTCACTTGATCGGATTTGCACTGACCGGATTTGTGCTGTTTTTTTATCTGATCTTTTCCCGCGCGCGTTGGAAGTCTTTCATCCAACTTGGATTGCTATTCTTGCCGGGAGCGGTGCTCTTTCTAATTTCCCGGCCGGGGTTGAGTGCTCGGAATGAGATGGAATTCCGTCCGTTGCCCGACAAAATTTTCTCGGCACTGGTGGTACCGATCCACGGATTCTCGTTAGGCTTCGATAATGTTTCCATTCTGCTGCTGGCGGCCTGTTTCGTCGTCGCGCGCTGGCGAAATCCGGATTTCAAATGGAACGGCACGTGGCCGCTGGTGCTTCCTGCATTGTTCGCAACCTACTGGTTGCTTCCGCTGAGTTGGGGACAGACATTCGACATCGATATCCGGTTTCTTCCTCCGCTGTTGCTAATCCTGCTGGCGAGCGTGAGTGTCGGTGGGCGACAGAAATACCTTACGTGGATGGCGCTCCTGCTCTTTGCTTTGCGATTGACCGATGTTTCCCAAACCTTTCGCAGCGACCAAAAAATGCTGGCCGGGATGACGGAATCGTTTGCCGTGATGAGTCCCGGGGCGAAGATTCTGCCGATCGTGGAATCGGGCCAGGATGAGGATCAGTTACTCCGTCCTTACGCCCACTTTTGGGCTTACGCAGTGATTCAGCGCGGCGCGTTTTCGCCATACCTCTTCGACATCAAGGGGCAGACTCCCTTGCGCATGACCGCCGATCCATATGCGCCCGACGATTTCTGGGACTTGGAATACAAAGACCCTCCGGAATGGACCGACATCAGCCAGGATTATGACTACATCTGGGCGTACAACGTGCCCCGCTTTATTCCACAAATGAAGGCGATCGGCGATCTGGTGTATGAGAGCGGGAATTTGCGCGTGTACCAGATACGAAAAGCATCAGCACCGCGGAAGGTCAGGGCTCCGGCGAGGCAGAAACACGGAGCAGTCTAGGCGCAAACAAAGCACGTCTCAGTCGCAGTTATAATAACCAGAGCCCACCCGCGGAGAGATGTGTGAGTGGTTGAAACAGGCGGTCTTGAAAACCGCTGTACCTGAAAGGGTACCGGGGGTTCGAATCCCTCTCTCTCCGCCATAACCTCCTCATTCCTATATGCAGCAGAGATCCCTCCCCTTCGACTTCGCTCAGGGTCGGGATTTCGGCGCGCGGCGCAGACGCCGTGCAAACGCCTCAAGTTCGAATCCCTCTCTCCGTCATGACCGTTGTTGCGGAAAATTGACGTTACCAAAAATACGGGCCTGCAATAGATCTCGCAGGCCCGATCTCTCGCTCCATAATGCTTACTGATTGGTTCGGACTATCTCGTATACCGAGTTGTTGCCGTGCTGTTGTGTAAAAAACCATCTGGCCTTTAGCGGGTTTACGAGCTTACCTTGAATACCCACGATTGAGGTGTTCCCTTCGGAGATATGAACTCCGGTGGGTTCGTTGTCGCCTTCGTTCTGATAGCCGGCTGTACCTAGCAATCCAGCGTCGATTTCCGACGCCTGATCACGACCGAGAGCCAGGAAGCGCCGCGGATTCGCGTCGCCGCTGCGAACGTCATAAGCCCAGATCGAATCCAAAGCGTTCAATTGGATGTGCAGTCCGTCGCCGCGATCCTCGGCAGCGAGCAGTGTGCGCGAATCCACGAACGCAAGATTATCGAAGCTCGATTGCTCCGCCGTCCCGAGAACAAATATCGAGATCAGTCCGCTATCAGCATCCTGCGGAAAGTCAACGCGGAAGATCGAGCCCCATGCGCCACGCGCAGCCAGAGCCGGCGTGTTCCCAGCGACCGAGTTGGTGTCGCCGGTGGGATCGAAGAAGAAAGTGTTGAAGCCTGAACCCGGCAGAAATTGCGCGTTTTCAGGGCGCTTGAAGGGCGTTGCGCCGGCGGCTTTTGCAAGCGCATTGGCACTGAACGGAGCGGTGCCGTTCACGTCCGTGTCATGCACAGTCACCCAACGGACAGGAAACGACAGGCCCTTTGTGTGCAGTTTGAGCTGTGCATCGGAGAAGGTGTCGCCCACTGGGTCCGCGGCATGGAAGACGACTGGCTGACCATCGATTGAAACCTGAAGCGCTTGCAATTTTCCGCCGGCGGAAAGGTTGGTGGGGTCCTTCGGAATAAAGCGATAGACGAATGAATTTGGCTGCTTCGCTGCTGCGGGACTCGTAGGATCTGCGGGATTGATCCGCACCGAAACGCCACCAGCATCTTCAATCAATAAAATATTGCCACGGTTGTCGGGATGGATACCTTCGAAACCGCCCTGACCTAATATCCCGTAAAGTGTCTTGACGGTATTCGGCCACTCAGTCGATATTTCTATCACGCCGCCCGATGCGCCTCGCTCCTGAGTGAACAGAAGCGTCTTGGTAAACGGATCCCAGGTCGAGCCGTCGATCGAGCCGAAGTGGGTCTTGCCGTCCGCGCTCACCGGAGTCAACAACGTGATGCGGTGCGCTGAGTCTTGGACATCGAGGTTGATGCGTGTGACGTAACCAAGGTCGTTGCCATTTTCATGACCTTGGTAGAGGAAGCGGCGTCCGTAGTCGTAGCCGGGTGTTGGGCCGCCGGGATTGTGGTCGAAAACGAGGTAAGTGTTTTCATCGGCCTCGGTTTTGGTGGCCTCGAATTTTTGTGGCGGAAAATCATTTAGGTACCCGAATTTCGTAATAACGCCAGACGGGTTTTCGAGCGCTTCGGTTCCGGTGGCCACCTGAACCAGGGAGAAACCGTATGAGAGTGCGTTGTCGGGATCTCCCGCGCGTGGATTCACTGCCACGCTGGTTGTGATCTGATCATTGCCGGTTGAATTTTGTGCCAATACGAAGTTTGGAGTGAAGGCGACGGCAGCCAAAAATAATCCGGCTGCCAGCTTATGGGACGCGCTAGGGCGTACAAACATCGTGGGACCTCTCCTGTAATGGGGGTTTGGGAAGTACAACCGACCAACGGCGCCATTGGTCGATAGCAGGAGGCTATTGAAGCCTGTCCAGGTTTGGGTTACCGCACGGTTAAAATTGCGTGAAAGATTGTTAACAATTTCTGCACCGGGACTAGTGCAGCACAGTCGATTTTCACGCACAATTTATCGGCCGCTAATCTTCCTTTAACAATCGGTGTCTAGACTCGCAGAAGCCGTTTTTCGATACAGAAAAAAGGTGTTATCAGCAGGCGATTGTTCCTCGATCCCGCAACAGGGCTCATCGTTGATCAAAGTTTCAATTGCTCCAAGCCGAAGATGGCTTAGTTCGAATACCGAGCCAGGGTCCGGCATTTCATTATTGGAAGGAGCGACAGTGAAACCGACTGTTCTCTTCGTTTGCAAAGATAATTCTGCACTCAGCCCCATCGCGGCGGCCGTTCTGATGAAACTTGGAAGCCATAGTTTTGAAGCGTACAGCGCCGGCATCCATCCGCTGTTTATCGAACCACTGGCAGTCGAAGTAATGGCTGAGATCGGAGTCGATCTCTCCCAGCACCGTCCGCGCAGCGTGCGAGAGTTTATAAGTACTCCTATTAATCACTTGATTTTTATTTCCAGTAGCGAGACCGACGAGGAACCCTCATTTGCGGTGGCATTTCCTTCGAGCACCTGGATCGTCGAGGAACCCTGTCCCAAGATTGACAGCTTCGAATCCAGACTTGAGTCGTTTCGTCGGAAGAGGAATCTTTTAAGTGCGAGGATTCATTCGCAATTTGTCTTGCGCGGAGGGGCCGAACCGGGTCCAGCCACGATCTGGCACCGCGAACAGAAGATGACTCAACATTGATTTCGCGATACGAATACATCGATTAAAATAGGACAATACTGCTAGGTATCGATCAGATGGCCCGGTCGCTCAGAGCATCTGGACTTGAAATTCCGCGAAAGCAAGCTATTATCTTCAGGCTCATCCGGAGTATCGCAATGAAGAAGCTAGAGAAGCGCAAAATGCGCAGGTTGTCCAAGAGCTTTGCATCCATTGAAGAACGGGACCGGTTTCTCAGTGAGAGCTTTCCGAAACTGGTTGCAACTAAAAAACCCGGCTACTTCCTTACCCCAGCTGGAGGCAAACTTTCAGTTTGGAATGAGAAGGTGATCTGGAGTGAGCCGCACAATGAAAGTTCTTGAGCTGCTCTGATCCCAGCCCGTTCGACGAGCCACATGCTGTTCACCCGCTTCAAATCCTGCCATGGCTGAAAAGCCCGTCTTAATCGCTAAGCTTTAAGCTCTACTTCATTCCAGCCGACGCATCGCATCGTTAGCAGGCCACTATGGAAGTCATCCGTCCTTTGTTCATTCCCGTGCTCTTGGGGACAGCACGAAAGGGCTGTCAGAGCCGGCACGCAGCTCAACTGATCATGCAGGAACTTCAGGGACGCGCTGGCGTTGAGGCAGAACTCATCGAGATCGCCAAGATGGGATTGCCATCCGATGATTCCGGTGAAGCGATCAAGGACCAGGGCTTTTCCGCAAGCATGGAGCGCGCTGATGCATTGGTCATCGTGGCGCCCGAGTACAACCACGGGTATCCCGGTCTTCTGAAGCACGTCCTTGACAGTTGCCTGAAGGAATACATCCACAAGGCTGTTGGAATTGCTGGAGTTTCGGCAGGCCCATTCGGCGGTTCGCGGGTCATCGAAAGTCTGCTGCCTGTGTTGCGTGAGTTGGGGCTGGTTACAATCTTCTGGGACGTCAACTTTTCAAGCGTGCAAAATGTATTTGCAGCTGACGGAAAATTGCTCGATGAATCCTTCATCCGTCGCATCGATAAGTTCCTAAACGAACTGATCTGGATGGCGAAGACCCTTCGCTATGGACGCGAGCAGGTTCGATGATAAACATCCCCTTCGCATGTCCGCCATCCCGGCATTGAGCGACCTCCGCATATAGATGTGCACAATAAAACGGTGTAGAGTTCTGGTTCCGATATTTCTCGCGGCGGCGATCAAGGAGTCTATGTGCGCGGTTTCCGTGGTATCACTCTGCTTTGTTCCTTAGTTGCTCTAGGCACGTCGGTCTTCTCCCAGACCGTCACGGCTGATGCTTCCAATCCAGCTCCAATCACGATCACGCTCCAGGATGCGATGGCGAGGGCGAAAGTGAACTCGCCTGAATTCCATGCTGCGCTTACGGAGCAAGGAATCGTCGAGCAGGACAAAGTGCAGGCGCGCTCGTTGCTCCTGCCCTCGGTCAACTACAGCTCCCAATTCATCTATACGCAGCCTACGACGGATAACATTCCGCGATTCATCGCCAACAACGGCGTGCATGAATACATCGCGTTGGGGAATGCGCACCAGGAATTGAATCTCGCGAATATGGCTTTGTACCGTCGCAGCATTGCGGCGGCGGAGTTGTCGCGCGCCAAGGCGGAGATCGCCGCGCGTGGTCTGATCGTGACCGTCGTTCAGGATTATTACGGCTTCATCGTCGCGCAGCGAAAATATTCCACCTCGCAGACAGCAGAGACAGAAGCTGCGCGGTTTTTCGACATCAGCCAGAAACTTGAACGCGGCGGCGAGGTAGCCCATTCTGATGTGATCAAGGCCCACTTGCAGTTGAATGACAGAGAACGCGACCTGCGGGAGTGGAGTTTGAACCTTGAGCGGGCTCGCGTCGCGCTGGCACTGCTGATCTTTCCCGACTTCAACCAGAATTTCATCGCAGTGGATGACCTTCGCCTGCCCGACGGTGTGCCGTCGTATGAAGAGGTGGAGAGGCTTGCCAAGCAGAACAATCCTGATCTTGCGGTCGCGATCTCGGCGGTGAAGGCTGGTAACGCGGAAGTGCAATCTGCTAAGGCTGGATATCTTCCCGTCATGGGTTTCGATTACAACTACGGGATCGATGCATCCCACTTTGCGACCAAAACGGATGGAACAAGGAACCTGGGTTACTCCGCCACCGCCACACTCAATCTGCCCGTATGGAATTGGGGATCCACGCACAGCAAAGTGAAGCAAAGCATTTTGCGGCGCGATCAAGCCAGGCTGGAGCTGACCTTTGCTCAAAGGAAATTGCTAGGACAACTGAAACTTCTCTATAGTGAAGCTCAGACTTCCAGTACTGAACTTGATCTGCTTCGACAATCGGCGCAGTTAGCTGCCGAGAGCCTGCGTCTGACCACGTTGCGATATCAAGGCGGCGAGGCCACAGTCCTGGAAGTGGTGGACGCGCAAAATGCATTGGTAATAGCGCGCAATGCCTTTGATGATGGAGAAGTCCGATACCGTACTGCACTCGCAAATCTGCAAACTTTGACGGGCACCTTATAAGGCGATGATTTCTAATCAGAACCGACACTGGATCACCGTCGCGCTTCTTTTATCCTGCGCGGTTTTTTCTGGCTGCAGCAAAAAAGAGACTGAGCCGCAGCCAGTCGTTACCGTTCAAGTGGCGAAGGCGGAGACGAAACCACTCAACGAGATCATCACCGCTGATGCCGTGTTGTTTCCCGTTCGGCAGGCGGCAATCACTTCAAAGATCTCTGCTCCCATAAAGAAGCTCTTCGTCCAACGCGGAGACCGTGTTCATCAGGGACAGCTCCTAGCGACATTGGAAAACGCTGACCTTGCTGCTTCCGTGGTGGAAAACCGTGGCGGACTGGAGCAGGCGCAGGCTGCGCATGTGACTGCGACGCAGGCTGGCATCCCGGAAGAGATGCGAAAAGCAGAACTTGACGTACAGCAGGCGAAGGAGAATCTGGACGCTCAGGCAAAAGTTTTGGAAAGCAGGCAGGCTCTTTTCGCGCAAGGTGCGCTGCCGCGCAAAGATCTGGATTCCGCTCGAGTCTCTTACACACAAGCAAAAGCCCAGTTTGAGATGGCTGAAAAGCATCTGGCTTCATTGACTACGGTGGGGCACGGCGCTTCGATCAAGGCTGCCAATGCGCAGTTGACTCAAGCGCGTGGCAAGTTCGCGGGCGCAGAGGCACAGCTCGCATTCACGGAGATTCACACTCCCATCGACGGTTATGTCACAGAGCGTCCGAACTATGCCGGAGAGATGGCGCCGGCGGGTTCCCCCCTTATCACTGTGATGGATACGTCGTCGGTGATCGCAAAGGCCCACATCTCGCAGTTGCAGGCCATGGAATTAAAGGTGAATGATCCGGCAGAGATCATCACAGCGGGCACAGAGCAGCCGATTGCAGGAGAGGTCAGCTTGATCAGTCCGGCGCTCGATCCGAACAGCACTACTGTGGAGATTTGGGTCACGGCTCCTAATAAGGATCAGCAACTGCGGCCCGGATCGGCTGTGAAAGTCGAGATCAAAACCAAGCAAGTGCAGCAAGCGCTTGCGATTCCGCAAAATGCCATCGTTCAAAGTGAGGGCGGCAAGCCCACAGTGATGGTGGTGGAAGGTGATGTCGCTCACCTTAGAGAGATCCAGACTGGTATCAAGGATGCTGAGGCAGGATTGGTCCAAGTGCTGTCCGGACTGAAGCCCGGCGAGATGGTCGTCACAGACCAGGCGTTTGGCCTGCCTGACAAGACGAAAGTCAAAGTGCAACCCACAGAGGCTCCCGGACAGGCGCCAGCCGCAAGCCCTTCCGGAAAGGAAGACAAAGAGTAGTGGCTGCGGCACAGAATTATTGGTTTTCGAGATATTCGAAGCCTGTGATCTTCCTCATCCTCGTGCTCGCCGCAGTGGGAGCGTACCTGGCGTTTTCTGTCCCTGTCGCCGTATTTCCGGAAACGAATTTTCCGCGCGTCGTGATTGCTGTCGATAACGGCGTAATGCCGATCGAACAGATGCAAGTCATCGTCACTCGGCCGATCGAGGAAGCGATGAACAGCATTCCCGGATTGCAGTCCGTGCGCTCGATCACCAGCAGGGGATCAGCGGAGGTCGATTTATTCTTCAGTTGGCGATCCGACATGGTGCAGACACTGCAATTTGTGGACGCCGCACTCTCTCGCGCTCAAGCTGTGCTGCCGCCCACCGTGAAGGTACAAACTCGTCGGCTGACGTTTGCAAGTTTTCCGATCCTTGGCTACAGCCTCACCTCCGACTCGATCCCCCAGACAAAACTCTGGGAGACTGCGACGTATGAGATCAAGCCCCGCTTGAATCGGCTCAATGGCGTGGCGACGGTCATAGTCCAGGGAGGGAAGGAGCCGGAGTATCACGTTGCTCCTGACCCGGCGAAGCTGCAGATAACCGGGGTGACGGTTCCCGACATTCTTGCCGCAGTGGGGAAGAGCAACACCATCGATTCGCCTGGTTTGTTCCAGCAGAACCATCAGCTTGTGCTGGGATTGATCAGCGGACAAGTTCATTCGCCGGATGAATTGGCGCAGATAGCCATCAAGGCCACTCCGACGGGAGTACCGGTGCGCATTGGCGACATTGCCACGGTAACTCCCGGAGTGAAGCCGGTTTACACGATTGTGACCGCAAACGGAAAACCCGCGGTCCTGATCAACATCAATCGCCAACCCGATGGCAACACCGTTCAAGTGGCAGACGAAGTGGCTGCTGAGATTGCAAAGATCAAGCAGACGCTTCCGCCCGGAGTCCAACTCTTCCCCTTCTATGACCAATCAGGGATTGTGCGGGACTCGATCGCCAGCGTTCGCGACGCGATCATTGTGGGTCTCATCCTCGCATCGGCTGTGTTGGTTCTGTTTCTACGCGACTGGGGAAGTTCTCTGGTTGCCGGGCTCGTCATTCCGATCACCATTTGCGTAACGTTCATCTCGCTCCGGGTGCTGGGGGAAAGCTTCAACCTGATGACGCTAGGCGGCCTCGCGGCAGCCGTTGGACTGGTGATCGACGATGCCATCGTTGTTGTCGAAAACATTGTCCTGCATCGCGATAGTGGACAAGATCGCTTCGAAGCCATTCGCAGCGCTTTGAATGAGATCACGGTTCCGCTGATCGGTTCCACTGTCACTCCCATCGTTGTCTTTCTTCCGTTGATCACAATGGCGGGCGTTATTGGAGTGTTCTTCCGGGCGTTGGCGATCACGATGTCGGTCGCATTGCTCACGTCACTGGTGCTTGCGCTGACTTGGACCCCAAATCTCAGTCTCTTTTTTATTCGCCGCAAATCCGACAATGCACAGCAGGAAGAGAAGCAGGGCAGTGAACTCGAGCGGTTGTTAGCGGCGGAAGAAGCAACGCTCTCGGGACGGTTCGGACAGGTTGTTAGATTTTATGAACACGCGCTGAAGTGGAGCCTGGAGCGGCCCAGGTGGATCGCCGCAGCCTGTGCGGTCTTAGTGGTGCTCTCATTCGTTTGTTACAAAGCGCTCGGGACCGATCTGTTGCCGGAGATGGATGAAGGCGGATTCATCGTGGATTACTTGATGCCTGCAGGAAGTTCGCTGGCAGAGACGAACCGCGTGGTCTCGCATGTGGAGCAGATCATCCGTTCCGCGCCGGAAGTCGATACTATGTCGCGCCGCACGGGGGCGGAACTTGGTCTGGTCGCAGTAACAGAGGCAAATAGAGGCGATATCGCCGTTAAGCTCAAGCCTGACCACAAGCGGGACACAGAAGACATCACCAATGATTTGCGCACACAGATCCAAGCAGCGGAGCCGGCATTGAACATCGAGGTCGTCGAGGTGTTGTCGGACATGATCGGCGACCTGTCGAATGCTCCGGAGCCCATCCGCATCAATCTCTTCTCGCAGAACCCAGATGAGCTCGCGACGTGGGCGCCACGTATTGCCGATGCCATTTCAAAAGTGAAGGGCGTAGTAGATCTGCGCAATGGGATCGAGAACACCATCAGCGGGCCTGCAGTCGCGTATCAAGTGAATCCCGCGGTTGCTGCACGCGCAGGATTCACTCCGGAAGAACTGGCCCTTGATGCGGGCGCAATGGTCGAAGGCGAGGCCGCATCGACAGCGATGATCGTGGGCGGCAAGCCCTACAATATCCGCGTGCGTTTTGCCGGTGCTGATCAGATGACAACCGAGCGCATGAACAACACGCTACTAGTGAGCAGCACTGGGAAAACTGCGACGTTAGGGTCGCTGGCCGCAGTCACTGAATTGCCGCCGCAGACCGAGATACGAAGAGAGAATCTGCAGCGGGTCGTTGCTGTCACGGGAAGACTTGAAGGTGTAGACATGGGTACTGCAGTGGCGAACGTTCAAAAAGTGGTGAACGATCTGCACCTGCCACCCACAATCCGGTTGGAATACGGAGGAACATATCAGGAGCAGCAGCAGTCATTCCGCGAACTTGCCACCGTCTTGCTGCTGGCTATCGTTTTCATCTTCGGAGTGCTTCTGTTCGAGTTCCGCAGCTTTGCCGCTCCCACAGCGATTGTCGCTTCAGCCGTGCTTTCCACTTCGGGTGTGCTGTTCGCGCTGTTGATCACGCGCGTCACATTCAACGTGGCTTCGTTCATGGGATTGATCATGGTGGTGGGCATTGTCGCGAAGAACGGCATTCTGCTTCTCGACGCGGAGCATAAATTCCGCGACTTCGGCATGGATGCGGAAGAAGCGATGATCCAGGCTGGACGTCGCAGGTTGCGACCCATCGCCATGACGGCGCTGGCGACCGTGGCAGGAATGTTGCCGTTGGCGTTCGCGATCGGAGCCGGATCACAAATGCTGCAGCCACTGGCAATCGCCGTCATCGGCGGCATCATGATCTCAATGGTGCTCTCATTGGTGGTAACACCTGCGGTCTACTACTACCTGGGAAAATCACGCGGCTGACGCAGGTTGAGCAGACTTGAGCCAGTTTTCCATCTGATTGTGATCGACAAGGCCAGCCTGCTGCACCACCGGACGGCCTCCGAAGAAGACGGCAAAATAGGGAATGCCGCGGATGTTGAATTTCGACGCGAGCTCCGGATACCGCTCCGTATCGACTTTCAGGACAACTGCTTTTCCGGCCATGTTTGCAGCAGTACTCGCGACTTCTGGCGCCGCCATTTTGCAGGGTCCGCACCATGCAGCCCAGAAATCCACCAGGACGGGGACTCGAGCTTCATTGACGATCTCGTTGAATTGCACCGTGTCCACGTCCAATGGTTCACTTGCCGCCGGAAGCGGCGTCTTGCAGGCTCCGCAGCGGCCAGTGTCGGCGAGGTGATTCGCGGGAACACGGTTCTTCTGTCCACACTTGACGCAAGTTCGGATGATCGGCATGGCTGGTGATACTGCTACTGGCTTAGAAGTAATCTTCAAGACTTGAGTTGGGCATAAAAAAGCCCTCCTCTTTTAGGAGAGCTTTTGTGAATGGAACCTGAGACGCTGGCCTCTACTGAGTACTTGTCTTGACCGCGTCGCCAACTTTGAATCCAGCGCCGGAAACGGCGGTGGCCATCGATGAGACGTCATCCACGTCCGTTATCTTTACTACGCCCACGGGCGAAGACAAACGACGAAGCACCTTTCCTGTGGTTGGGTCCTTGATCTCTTTAGTCACGCGATTGACGGTGAGTTGATCTCCGACCTTCACGCCCGCTTTCGAGCCCACGTTCAAGACGATCTGTCCGCCATCGACGGCCGCGATCACGCCTTCCACGTTGATAACACGTGCCACTAACTTGGTGTTGTTTGCGATGACGCCGGCGCTCATTTGGTCCACCGCCTTTTTCACAGCTTCACCGATAATGGTGTTCTGGAAATCGCTGGCGCCAAAATCGACTGCGCCACCGCCGAATCCATGCCAGCCACCGCCTCCGCCCAGCATTGAGGTGCTCTCCCGCGATGATTCTCCCTTGCCATCGGCAACGCCGAGGATCTCCGCCGTATCAATGTCAACCATGCGCGCATCCAGCGCCACGACGGCCTTGGAGTTCTTGTGCGAGAAGCCACCTACGCCGAAGCGGCCGAGACCACCACCACCTCCGCCTACTTTTGTATCCTTATTATCATTTCCGAATTGCGTGATGCTGCCCACGATAATGGCATCAACGCCCAGCAATTTGCCCAGTTTGGCCGCGGAATTCGGATTCGCGCGATCGCTATTGGAAAAATTCTGCTCGGCGAGGATCTTGTCCATCGCCTTGCGCTCGATCACGGAGTAGGTGCCGTCCTTCACGAGATATTTCACCAATAAGTCGGAAATTCCTTTGCCGATATCGATATCTGAGCCGAACAAGGCCGCCGAATTGGTGCGGACGGTGGCGTAGTCGAAGTCGAAAATCGCCACACGCTTTCTGCGCGCCGCAGGAGCCGGAGTCGGAGCTGCCTGAGCTACGGGCTCAACCGCTGCGGGCGCTGGTGTCGCCGGAGCCGCTGCTGCAGCAGTCTTCGCAGGCGTCGCGGGCTTCTTCTGGGCCAGTGAGGACGAAACAAAACATCCGGCCAAAACGACCAAAAACAATACTTTCTTCATGATTGATCTCCGCTTAGGGTTCGCGAATGAGGGAATGTTACTTGCGCCGAAATCTTAATGAGGTGAGTAGAGAGTGTCAATCATAACTACTAAGACAAGACCCATGCAGAAAACACCTTACCCTGCAGATTTCAAGGCCTTTCTGTAACCGAATGACTTTTATAGAGTATTCCCGTCTAAGAAGCCACGGGTCTCCTATTCACCCGCTTAGATGAACCTCAGCGAACTTTTTCGACAGACGTTCAGCTCCATCTTTGCGCACAAGATGCGCAGCTTTCTTACTATGTTCGGGATCATCTGGGGCATAGCTTCCGTCATTCTGCTCGTGGGCCTGGGCAGAGGATTCAATAAGGACCAAAAAGAGCGGCTCAAGACGATTGGCGTTGACTTGGCGATCGTCTGGGGCGGTCGCACCAGCGCGCAGGCGGGCGGCTTCGTCGCCGGACGCCAGATCCTGTTGAGTGTCGACGACGCCATGGCCATCAAGAATGAGTGCTATCTGATCAAGACCGTCAGTCCTGAACTCCGACGTGGGGTTACGGAAGTAAGTGCCTACAACGCAGCCAGCCGCGCCGTCCGTGGTGTTTGGCCGGAGTATCAAAGATTCCGTTCGCTTAAAGTTCTCGGAAGGTCGTCTGATGAACGATGCGGACGAGCAGCAATCACACCGCGTGGTGATCCTCGGTGTCGAAGCCGCGCAACAGCTTTTTCCCGGCAAGCCTGCGGTGGGTTCTCCGCTGACGATGAACGGAAACCCGTACACGGTGATCGGCGTCCTGGAGAAAAAGCAGCAGAACGGCAGCTATGGGAGCGGGCCCGATAACACTCAGCTCTTTGTGCCGTATTCTTCCATGGCGAGGGACTTCCCGCCGCCTGATCGCCCTGGAATCCAGCGCGGCTGGATCAATAACCTTGTTGTGGAAGTGGCGGATCCCGAGCATCACGAGGAAGCGGTGAAGCAGGTTTATCAAGTGCTGGGGCGACGCCACCATTTCGAGCCGACCGACAAAGACGCGCTCTGGGTGTGGGACACGCTCCAAGGTTCCAAGCTGACAACGCGAATCTTCAGCATCATGACACTCTTCTTCGGGGCAGTCGCGCTGATGACCCTGCTGCTCGGCGGCATCGGAGTGATGAATATCATGCTGGTCAGCGTGACCGAGCGCACTCGCGAGATAGGAGTGCGCAAAGCGTTGGGCGCCACGGCAAAAGATATAGGACGTCAATTCCTGGCCGAAGCTGCCATTCTTACCACTGTGAGTGGCGTACTTGGATTCATTGGCGGCGTGGGGCTTTGCATAACCATGCAATTGGTTCCGATGCCGGACTTCATTCCGCATCCGATCATTTCACCGGGCGCCATCGTTGCATCATTGATGACGCTTTCGATCATCACCATCATTTCGGGAATGTATCCCGCCAAACGTGCGGCCGCGCTTACTCCGGTCGAGTGTTTGCGCCATGAATAGGGAACTGCTCATATGCTGCTGAAAGAAGTCTTCGCGCACAGTTGGGAGTCATTGCAGCGCAATCGGCTGCGCTCAATCCTCACTATGCTGGGCATCGTCTGGGGACTGGCCACAGTGGTGCTGCTTCTCGGCTACGGGCAGAGCGTGGGTGAGAGTGTTGTCGGCGCGTTCATGGGCATTG
>JAOAPH010000075.1 GCA_025462835.1 Candidatus Angelobacter sp.
TCTGAGCTGCGCGATGATAACTCCCGCTCCCGCTGGCGCGAGGCGATTTGGATATCGATCATCGTCCACTTGCTCGTGCTGTTCACAATCCGTGAATTCCCGAAAATGTGGCCAGGGCAACCAGTGACTCTGGTTGAATCGCGGGACATGATGAAGGACCATCAGTTGACCTATCTCGATAGTCCGAAGGATTTACAAAAGGTCCCACGCAAACCGGACACCAACAAGATTTCAGACAAGGACCGCATAGCGACATCGAAGAACCCTCGTCTAGACAAGAAACTTCTGGACGAGCTGCGTGACAATCGCCGCAGCGGACCACCTGCCCAGAGAGCCTCCCAAGCGACGCCTCAACAGCAGCCGCAGCAACAGGCACAGGCACAGGCACAGCAGAACGCGCAGCAGCAGGCGCAATCGCAACCGCCCCAGAACAATTCACAGCAGGCAATGGAAACGCCGCCTGAAGCCAAGCCTAACTTTGGGAACTTCCGCATGGGCAGCCCATCAGTGGGCACTGCGATAGAAGAGGCAGCCCGCGCCACGGCGCCCTCTCGCGGTGGCGGCATGGGTGGCGAATACGGCAATGGTTTTGCCAGTCCCAATACCAACAATCAAGGGAACCTGGAGATCCTTAGCGACACCATGGGCGTGGATTTCGCGCCGTATCTCCAACGCGTGCTGCAAGCAGTGAGGATCAACTGGTACAACCTCATCCCTGAAGTCGCGCGCCCTCCGTTGATGAAGCAGGGCAAAGTCGCTATCGAGTTCCAGATCGACAAAAACGGAAACGTCGAAGGCATGCACTTGAGGGGCCCTAGCGGGGACGTGGCGCTCGACCGCGCGGCGTGGGGCGGAATCACGGGTTCAAATCCCTTCCCGCCACTTCCGAAAGAGTTCCGCGGACAGAACATCGCGCTGCGTTTCCACTTCTATTACAACCCTGATCGCGGAACTGAATTGCGATGATCTCGCCGAACCGCCGTGCATGGCAGCAACAGACGTTGGGAATCATTCTCATCGTCCTGGTCGCGGCGGTGTATGTCTTTGCGCGCTATCGCCATGCACTACACTTGTCTCTGAGATAGCCTTACTCGGAACCGAGTGACCGTCCCGCAAGAAAATCCGATACTTATTGTCATCGTCGGCGCCACTGCAAGTGGTAAGACCGCACTTTCGCTCGCCTTGGCTGAGAAGTTTGGCGGAGAAATTGTCAGTTGCGATTCCGTTGCGGTCTATCGCGAATTCGAGATTGGCACAGCCAAGCCGACATCGGAAGACCGCAAGCGGATTCCGCATCATCTCATCGATGTCGCTGATCCTTCCACTGCCGGCTTCACCGCGGGTGAATATGCGCGACTTGGCCGCGCCGCCATTCAAGAAATAAATCAGCGTTCGAAAGTCCCGATCGTCGTTGGCGGTACGGGTCTTTATTTGCGCGCGTTGCTGGACGGACTCTTCGCCGGGCCACAACGCTCAGAAGAACTTCGCGCGCGCCTGCGTGAACGAGTTGAGGCAAAAGGTGGAACCTATCTGCATCGCGTCTTGCGGCGCATGGATCCGGCAGCAGCGGCCAGCATCCATCCCAACGACGTGCCCAAGGTGATCCGCGCGATTGAGATCTGCCAGGCTACGCGCGAAAAGATGACTGACCTCTGGAAGCAAGGCCGCGACCCCATCACTGGTTTTCGCATTGTCCGCCTTGGCTTGAATCCGGATCGTCAACTTTTGTATGAGCGCATCAATGCCCGTTGCCGACAAATGTTTCAGGAAGGATTGATCGAAGAAACACGAGCGTTGGCTGGGAAGTATCCTCAGACTCTGACAATTCCCAACAGTCCCCTCAATTCGCTGGGATATCGTCAGGCGCTGCAACACATCAACGGAGAGCTCTCACTCGAAGAAGCAATTGCAGCCGCGCAACAGGCGCATCGAAATTACGCAAAACGACAAATGACATGGTTCCGGCGCGAACCCGATATCCACTGGCTCGCTGGGTTCGGAAATGATGCGGCAGTTCATTCCAATGCTGTTGAAATCATCGAAAAGGCAATGTAAGCTGTCTCTTCCCTACAAGGAAAAGGACTGATCAATGCAGGAACGACGTGCAGGAGACAGGCGGGTAGCGGATAGGCGCGAAAGCGAGCGACCAGGCGCATTAGACAGGCGCAAGGGTCCCCTCCGCGGAATGAACCGCGGCCGCGCCTGAGCCAAGACATCATAATTTCTGTCCCAAACGTCGGCCTCTCGCCGACGAAATGCTGATTCTTGCGTTCCAGTCGAGGCGCCATTCTGATAAATTTCATTCCATGCTGAAGTTCTTTGTCTTCTTCCTTTTTCTGACCTGCACCTCCCTGCTCGCCGCGCCGATAAAAGATAGCGACAAAGATAAGCAGAAAGGTCCAGCGCGTCCCGTCCAGCTCACAAAGGATGGCGAGAAGTGGGCGCAGAAGACCCTGAAGAAGATGTCACTGGAAGAGAAGGTCGGACAGCTCATCATGGTCCGTGCGCTGGCCGAATTTCAAAATGTAGAAAGCCCCGCCTACAACAGCCTGCATAACGACATACACAAATATCACCTCGGGTCCGTGCTCATAAGCGTACGCGTGGATGGCCCATTCCTTCTGCGAAATCAGCCGTATGAAGCTGCCGTAGTCACGAATAAGCTGCAGCATGATTCAGAGCTGCCGTTGCTGGTCGCCGCCGATTTCGAGCGCGGTTTATCGATGCGGCTGATGGGCACCCCGTTCTTTCCCCATGCCATGGCATTCGGAGCCGCCGGAAAGCCCGCCTATGCGGAAGCGTTCGGCAGGATCGTTGCTCGTGAGTCGCGCGCTATCGGCGTGCATTGGAATTTCTTCCCCGTCGCCGACGTAAATTCCAATCCGGAAAACCCCGTCATCAACACTCGTTCTTTCGGTGAGGACCCGCAACAAGTCGGCGATCTTCTTGTCGCGTACATCCGCGGCTCCCGTGAAGGCGGGATGCTCTCCACGGCAAAGCATTTTCCCGGACACGGCGACACCAGCACCGATTCCCATCTCGAACTCGCCCGTGTGGGCGGATCGATTGAACACCTGCGCGCCAATGATCTGCCTCCATTTCAGAAGGCCATCGACGCAGGTGTTGACTCGATCATGGTCGCCCACGTGACCGTGCCTGCACTCGAGCCTGATCCCAATCGCGTGGCCACGATTTCCTCCAAAGTCATCACCGATCTGCTGATCCATGACATGCATTTCGGCGGAATCGTGGTGACTGATGCAATGGACATGAAGGCGCTGACGTCGATCTACAAATCGGCAGGGACCGATGCCGCCGGCCGCGCCGCTGTCGACGCCCTCAAAGCTGGCAATGACATGATCATCCTGCCCTCTGATCTTGACGGTGCATACAACGGCCTGCTCCGCGCTGCAAAATCCGGTGAGATCACCAACGATGAACTGAACTCGCGCGTCTTGAAAGTGCTCCGCGCCAAGGCCTCTCTCGGACTTCACAAGGCCCGTCTCGTGGACCTCGATTCCATTGCCGAGTTAGTCGCTAAACCGGCCGACCTCACCTTGGCGCAAGAAATCGCCGATGCCGCCGTCACCCTCGTCCGCGACAACGGCCAGCCACTCACCACCCTTGCAGCAGAGTTTCAGCGACGCCACGGAACTTCTGTGCCCCGAGGGCCGTATGACATGGCAGAGCAACCGGGTGAGGGCGTTTTCGTCCTGATCCTGACCGACGACATGCGGGGAGAATCAGGTCGTGGTTTTGAACGTGAGGTCCGGCAGCGGATTCCCGACGCGAAGATCATGTTCGTGGATAATCGCGTTGCAGCAGCGATGAAAGAGACAGCCGTTGCAGCAGCGGTCAAAGCCAAAGCAGTGATCGTAGCCGCCTATGTTGTTCCTACAACAGGCAAGTTGGTGTCGGTGAATGGCGTGATGAAGAATTCGGTGGCATTGGTCGGAGACAACAGCACGCTTATGGAGCGGATCTTGCAATCGGCAGGAAAGAAAACTGCGATGGTGGCCATGGGAAATCCATATTTGGCGGGTGAGTTTCCCACGGTGCAAACTTACATTTGCACGTTTTCCAATTCGCCGACCTCTGAGACTGCTGCAGTCAAGGCATTATTCGGAGAGATCCCATTTCGCGGAAAACTGCCTGTCACTTTGCCCAGCATCGCCGTTCGGGGAACTGGATTGGAACACAGCGCAATGGCGCAGGGACGTGTCGCACAACCAACTCCTGCAGCGGAAACGCAAACAGCACCGAAACAATGACGGAATTCGAGGACGAAAATGATGATGAGAAACGGAATTCACTTTGCGATGGTAGCGACTCTCGGGCTCGCCCTGCTAGCTGGCTGCAATATACATACCAACAATAAAGAAGGCGGGGAGAAAAATGTCAGCATCCGTTCTCCTTTGGGAGCACTCAACGTAAAGACAGACGAGGTAAATCCCAAAGACACAGGCCTCTCCGTCTACCCCGGAGCGCGATTGAAGCCTGAAAGCGACGAGCACAATCAGGGCAAGGCGAACGTCAATATCGATACTCCGTGGTTTGGAGTACGAGTAGTGGCGCTCACTTACTTGACGGACGATCCTCAAGATAAAGTCTGGGACTACTACAAGAAAGAAATGTCGAAGTACGGCCGCGTGCTGGAGTGCAAGCCGGGTTCACCCGACTTGACCGCTTCCGTAAGAGACAAGGACGCCTTATCCTGCAACGATAAGGGTCAGAAAAAACATGGAATGAACATCAAGGCTGAAGATGTCGAATTGATGGTAGGAACGGAGGAGCGCCAGCGATTAGTCGGCTTTAAGCCCTCTAAGAATGGCACGGAGTTTAGCCTGGTCTATGTGGTCACGCACGGGGAAACCAAGGACAAGGATACGATCTGATTCCAGCGTCAACTTCAAGAAGGCGGCACGAACCTGTGCCGCTTTTTGTTTGGTCCTAGTGCAAGTTGCTTAGATTGCTGCTCTCCTGTAGTTTGAAAATTGCTCACCAATGGACAATCTTTGTCATCGATGTAATGCGGAAGTAGTGCCTGGCATCCCGTTCTGCCCACAGTGCGGAGCACCCCAGATCAGGGTGGCGACCCCTGTCATTTCGCAACCGGCGGTGACGCGCGTCGATGAGGACCCCGTATCTGCGCGCTTCGTGGGCAGCTCCTCCGACTCCGGTGATGCGATCTCCACGATCAGATGGTCTTCCGCGGTGCCCAAAACCGCAGTCAGCGGCTTTGCAACGGTTACCTTGCTGATTTTAATTGCTTCAATCACGCAACTGCCTGCGCTCGCGCTGTTGGTGGTGCCGCTAGGCGGAGCGTTCTCGGTCCTGCTTTATGTGCGCAGCAACAACAAGCAACCCGTCAGCGCCGGTGCTGGCGCTCGTCTAGGTGCGGTCACCGGTCTGTTTTCTTTCGCAGTCTATTGTTTGATTGCCGTCGCTGAACTGTCTTCTTCACAGCGCGGAGAGATACTCAACACGGTGCGGAAGTCGCTGGAAGATGCGGCCGCACAAAGCTCCGATCCGCAGGCCCACAACCTCGTGCAGATGATAATGACCCCGTCTGGGATTGCCATCCTGCTGGTGCTTGCAGCCATCATCTTCTTGTTCATTTTTCTCGTCCTAAGCTCATTAGGAGGAGCAGCAGGTGCAGCCATGCTTAAGCGCGGACGACCCGGATCCGATTGATTCGTCTGCTTGAGCTTCCGCCGGAGTGACTCCTTGCTCAACCGCGTAGTGCCCAAGTATCATGCTCTCGACCACTATGAGCTCAAAGCCCAGCACTCCGAACATCCGTGAAAAAGCACGCCTGATGTCCGCTTCTGAGATTGACAGGACACTCGTCCGTTTGGCGCATGAGATCGTCGAAAAGGCGAATGGCATCGAAAACCTCGGACTAGTCGGTATCCGCCGCCGCGGGGTTCCGATTGCGCAGCGTCTTGCCGCGTTGATCAAGAGCATCGAGAAGACGGATGTCCTCATCGGGATGCTCGACATCAATCTTTATCGCGATGACCTCTCCACCACCGGGCCGAAGCCCGTGGTCATTAAAGGCGCGATCGGTTTCGATGTGAATGACAAGGACATCATCCTTATCGACGACGTCCTCTACACCGGCCGTACCACTCGCGCCGCCCTCGACGCCCTCTTTGATCACGGACGCCCGCGCAAGGTTCAGCTGCTGGCGCTGATCGATCGCGGTCATCGGGAATTGCCGGTTGAGGCACAATACGTCGGCCGCACCGTCCAAACCAGTGACAACGAGATCATCGAAGTGAAGCTGAAAGAGATCGACAGCGTGGATCAAGTGCTGTTGGTGGAACGCGTCTAAGATTTCAGCGGCAGCCTACAAGTCAGCACGTTACTCAGAAAGTCCCATGCGCAGTTCCAAGTCCAAGCAACGCGGCCGCAAACAAAAACCTGCCCCGTCCATTCCAACCGGTTCGCTGCTTGCAATCGAATCATTTTCTCCCGAAGAAATCTCTTCTTTGCTCAAACAATCAGCTGCCATGCAATCACAGCTCGAAAAATCTCCTGCGTCCAGACGGCAACTCACAAATACGCTGGCCGGCCGTCGCGTCGCCCTGCTCTTCTACGAAGCCAGCACACGAACACGCGTCTCCTTCGAGTTTGCTGCAAAGAATCTTGGAGCCGTCACCACGGTGGTCCACGCAGCGGCGTCGAGCATTGAAAAGGGTGAATCTCTGGTGGACACCGGATACACGATAGAGGCCACCGGTGCCGAAGCGATCGTCATGCGCCATCCCTCATCCGGCGCGGCACAGCTCATGGCCCACTACTTGAAAGTTCCTGTCATCAACGCAGGAGACGGGATGCATGAGCACCCCACACAGGCGTTGCTCGATGCATACACAATGCTGCGCCACAAGAAATCTCTGCGTGGGCTGCGCGTGTTGATCGTTGGCGACATCTTCCACAGCCGTGTCGCCCGCTCAAATGCTCAATTGCTTTCGAAAATGGGCGCGCATGTCACACTCTGCGGCCCGAATGAGCTGCTTCCAGAATTGGCCGCCACACTCGCGCCGGGAATCGAGCTGCAACGGGATATCGATGCGGCGCTCAAGACCGCAGACGTGATTATGATGTTGCGCGTGCAAAAAGAACGGCTCTCGGGACTGAACTTGAATATCGAAGATTACATTCGCGATTATCAGCTCACGCAAGATCGCATGCGCAACGCCAAGCCCGACGCCATTGTCATGCATCCCGGTCCGATGATCCGTGGAATGGAAATCACCGCCGAAGTCGCCGACGGACCGCAATCCGTGATCGTGGAGCAGGTCGCAAACGGAGTGCCGGTCAGGATGGCCGTGCTCGCTCGCGCATTGGGGGCGAGGAAATGACAAATCAGCAAGAACGTCCCCTGCTCATCCGGGGTGGCCATGTGATCGATCCCGCCGCTAACACCGATGCCAAAATGGACGTGTTGCTGCGCGACGGTCGCGTTGCGGAAATCGCGCCATCGGGAACGATTGTTGCTAAATATGCAGAGGTCTTTGATGCCACAGGCCTCACCGTCGCCCCCGGCTTAATCGACATCCACGTCCACTTGCGCCAGCCCGGGCAGGAATACAAGGAAACCATCGCCACCGGAACAGCGGCAGCGGCAGCCGGCGGTTTCACCTCCGTTTGCTGCATGCCCAACACTGTCCCCGTGAATGACAATCCCGAGATTAATGCGTGGATTCAAGCTCCCGAGCGCGGCGCAATTGTTAATGTGTTTCCCATTGCTGCAGCTACGGTCGGCAGTATGGGCGTGCGCCTGACAGACTTTGCCGCGCTGAAAAATTCGGGCGCTGTCGGTTTCACTGACGATGGAAAGCCCATCCTCCATGACGACATCATGCGCGCCAGCTTTCAGGCCGCAACAAAGCTCGGGGTCCCCGTCATCCAGCACGCGGAGGACACTCGCCTGACCGGCGGTTGTTCCATGAATCTTGGCCCCACTTCCTTTCGACTCGGTCTTCGCGGTATGTCCATTGAAGCGGAGTCCGGCATCGTCGAGCGCGACATTCGTCTCGCGCGCGAGACTGGTGGCCATCTCCATGTCGCGCATTTATCGACCAAGAAGGCGCTCGATACTGTTCGCCGCGCGAAGCAGGATGGCGTCCACGTTACCTGCGAGGTCACGCCGCATCATTTCACTCTGATTGACGAATATGTCGGCGAGTACGACACGAATTTCAAGATGAATCCGCCATTGCGCGGAACTGCAGACCGCGATGCCATGCTCGAAGGCCTGCTCGAAGGCAGCATTGACGCCGTCGCCACAGACCACGCTCCGCACGCGCTGCATGAAAAACAGCAGGAGTTCGACCGTGCACCCATGGGCATCACCGGTCTCGAGACCGCACTGGCGATCACGTTGCAAGTCTTGCATCACCACCGGAAGGTCCCGCTGAAACAAATCATTGAACTGCTGTCTTCGAATCCCGCGAAGTTAGTAGGGTTGAAAGGTCGCGGCACACTCTCGCCCGGCGCCCACGCCGACGTCACCATCTTCGATCCGAACAAAAAATGGAAATTCGAAACGCAGGACTCGCGCTCGAAATCAAAGAACACCCCTTTTGATGGTTGGGATTTCACCGGAGCAGTAACCGCCACTATCGTCTCCGGCAAAGTTGTTTATCATCGTGACCGCGCAAACCGCTGATGCCATCTCCCGATCTCGTCCACCAATTACAACGGCTATTCGGGATTGAAGGCTTCCGTCCTGGCCAGCAATCGGCAATCGAATCCGTCCTCGAGCGAAAAGATGTTCTCTGCGTCATGCCCACGGGAGCGGGCAAGAGCCTGTGTTACCAGTTGCCGACGCTTATCCAAGGTGGGCTCACCATCGTGGTCTCTCCGCTCATCTCGTTGATGGAAGACCAGGTACAACAGCTGCGCGATCGCAATCTCCCTGCCTTACTGCTGAATAGTTCATTGGAAGCGAAGGCTCAGCGTGAAGTCGTTACCACCCTAAAGAACGGTTTCAGCGGACTGCTCTATCTCTCACCCGAGCGCCTGTTAATCGGTAGCACGCAGGCACTGCTCAACTCTCTGAAGCCGAAACTCTTGGTCGTCGATGAAGCTCATTGCGTCAGCATGTGGGGACACGACTTCCGCCCTGAGTACTCTCGCATCGGCCAAGCCCGACTTGCTCTCGCCTCTCCGCCGACCATCGCTTTGACAGCAACGGCAACGCCGGAAGTGCGCGCGGACATTGCGCATCAGCTTCGTCTATCTCAGCCCACAACCGTCATCACGGGATTTGATCGCCCGAACCTCAGCTATCAGTGCCGCACTTTTTCGCGATCACAATCGAAAGACGACGAGATGTTGCGACTCATTCGCGCTTCAAACGGCAGTGGAGTCATCTATTGCTCTACCCGCAAGAGCGTCGAAACGATTGCGGCCACACTCTCAACCGCGTTGCCCAAGCGCACCATCATTGCCTACCACGCGGGCATGAGTGGTCTGACCCGCAACAAAAACCAGGAGCGCTTCATGCAAAGCGCTTCGGCTGTGGTGATCGCAACGAACGCCTTCGGCATGGGAATCAACAAGCCGGACATTCGCTTTGTCATCCACAACAATATCCCAGGCACCCTGGAATCGTATTATCAGGAAGCAGGACGCGCCGGACGCGATGGCCTTCCCGCAGTCTGCACGCTGCTGTTCAGTGATGATGACCTGAAGACCCAATCATTCTTCATTCGCAACATCGGTGAGCAGAACGGACACTCTGATCCGGCACACACCGCGAAATTAAAAGACCGCGCACAGAAAAAACTGGACGCGCTAGTCCGATACACCGTTCTACTGCAATGCCGGCGGAAGCAGATCCAGGAATATTTCGGCGACGATGTCTCCAATATCTTGGATTGCACTTGCGACAACTGCCAACGCGATCCGCTCAAATCCAGAAAGCCCGCAGCACCCAAGATTGCGGTCTCCGAAAACGAAGCCCTGCTCGTTCGCAAAATGCTCGCCACCATCGCCCGAAGCGAACGCAAAGGTCCCTTCGGAGTCACTCTCTTGTCGGAAGTGTTGGCGGGCAGCAAGAATGAAAATGTGCGACGCAGCGAACTGGACACCATCCCGACCTTCGGCCTTCTCAGCGACTACCGCACCATCCAGATCGTTGCGGCATTGCATCGACTGATCTCGACCGGCCTCGCCGAGCGCCGGGATCCCAACGGTGTGAAATTTCGTCCGGTGGTTCACCTCACCGGTGCTGGTATTGCTGTTATGAAAGGACTGGAGCAGGTTCCATTGGGACTCGCCGGCCTATTTCCGCACGCAGCAAGCAGCCCTGCCGACGCGAAATCGGCGCCGACAGAAACCGAGCTCTCTCCCGAAGCCAAGTCCCGCTTTGACCGACTGCGCGTCGCTCGCACCGAACTCGCTCGCGATAAGAATCTCCCCGCCTTCGTCATCATGCATGACAGCACATTGAGAAGAATCGCCCAGCTCGCGCCCGCGGATCTCACCGCCTTGGGCCAGATCAAAGGTATCGGAGAAAAGAAGTTGAAACTGTACGGGGATGCGCTGCTGAAGGCGCTGCGAGGATAATGGATTCAACCGCAAAGGACGCCAAGGTACGCGAAGGCTATTCTTTGAAGCCGTTTACCACTCTCTTGATTCCATCCTTCATGTGCAGGACGTTGAAGTTCAGCAGAAATCCAAGTTGTTTCCCACTCAACTTTAGGTACGAGAGCACCTGCGCCTGATGAATTGGCAAGATTCTTTCTACCGCTTTCAATTCCAGAATGATTGCATCTTCAACCAACAAATCGATTCGGTAACCCAAATCGATTTTCACGCCGTTATAGTTAACGGGGAGCACAACCTCCGAACTAATCTTGCAGCCCTGCTGCCGCAGCTCATGCAATAAACAGCCCTGATATGCACTTTCCAGTAGTCCTGGACCGAGTGCCGTATGCACCCGAAACACAGAATCCAGAATCACTCTGCTGAGTGGATTCAATTCGATGGCGGGTTTAGGCGAACTCGAATTCATATTTGCAATAGTTGCTGTGGCCATCTAAAGCTCTGTCCAACACTCCCCAAATACTTTGCGTACCTTCGCGTCCTTTGCGGTGGAGCTTACCCGATTATCCCCAACCTCTTCCCCACTCTCTTCAACACTTCCAGTGCCCGCTCCAACTCGTCCTGTGTATGCGTCGCCGTCATGATCGTGCGAATACGGGCCTTGCCCTCCGCGACTGTTGGGAACGCGATGCCCGTTGCCATCACGCCTTCATTGAAGAGTTCGCGGCTGAAGTCCATTGTCAGACGACCATCGCCCACAATGATCGGAGTGATCGGCGTTTCGCTTGCGGGAGTATTCACTCCGCCGATATTGAACCCCAAACCGCCCAGCTCCTTTTTCCAATATCTCGTGTTCTTCCACAAGTTCTCGATCAGCTGCGGCTCTTGCTCCAGAACATCGAATGCCGCGATGCAAGTCGCCGTGACTGACGGCGGATGTGAAGTCGAAAACAAGAATGGCCGCGCACGGTGATAAAGGAATTCGATCAAGTCGCGAGATCCGCAGACGTAGCCGCCGATCGCGCCGATCGCCTTTGACAGCGTCCCTACTTGCACATCGACGCGCCCGTGAACGTTGAAATGGTCAATCGTTCCGCGGCCGTTGCGTCCCAGCACGCCGGACGAGTGCGCATCATCCACCATCATGATGGCGCCGTACTTTTCAGCGACATCGCACAGACCGGGCAGCGGCCCAATGTCGCCATCCATGGAGAAGACGCCGTCCGTGATGATCAGCTTGCGACCGGGTTGGTCTTTGACGCTGGCAATCTGCTCTTCGGCGTGCGCAACATCTTTGTGGCGATAGACCAGGATCTTCGCTCGCGATAGCCGAGCGCCATCGATGATGCTCGCGTGGTTCAGTTCGTCGGAGATGATGAAATCTTCTTTGCCAAGGATTGCCGAAACGGTTCCCGCGTTCGCCGTGAATCCCGACTGAAAAACCACGCAAGCTTCCACGTTCTTGAACCGCGCGATCTTTTCTTCGAGATCGAGATGCAACCGCATCGTGCCCGCAATGGTGCGCACTGCCCCCGGGCCTACACCATACTTGCGCGTTGCCTCGATCGCTGCCTCGCGCAGCTTGGGATGCGTAGTCAATCCCAAGTAATTGTTCGACGCAAGATTGATGACCTTCTTGCCGTCGAAGGTGCACACCGGCGCTTGCTCATCTTCAAGCACACGCAGCTTGAAGTATGTTCCCTTCTTTTTCAGCTCGTCCAACTGCTCGCCTAGGTACGCTAATTGTGGACGCGTGGAAGTTGTCGCCATGCTCTTAACCCTCTTCGAGTGCGTGATCGCGCAAACTATTTCTTCTGTGTTGCCGGTCTTGCAGTCGTCGGTGGAGTCGCTCCCGGAGTTTTCGCCGGAGCCGATGCCTCCGCGGTTACGAATATCGGTTCAATGTCCGTTGGAACCGTCTTTAGCTTCTCCAACGCTCTCTGCACTTCCGGACGCACCACGCTCAACTCTGTCAGCATCTTCTTCGCTCCGGCATAATCACCGGTAGCTTCAAGTGTCAGGAATTTGTTGTCCAGATCTTTCACCGCCTGCTGGATCTTGCTGAAATCGACTGAAAACGTTCCATCCGGATGCGCGATGAAGGCGCCCTTGTCCAAAAAGAAATTGAACTGCATCGCCATGCCGCGGGCATGCGCATCTTTGGTTCCGAAGCGCAGCGTGCGGAATGAAGACGCAAGATATGTGTTGTAGAGTTTGCGTTCGGCCGCTTCGCCCTGGCCCAGACTCTCTTTCAATAGCCCCTGGCTCATCAGGAATTGAACGGCAAAGAGCCCGGTCACATCCGCCTTTGCTTCTTCGATGGAGCCGTAAACTTCCTTCAACTGCTGGCGAGGATTCGTCTGCTTGCCGTTGATGGTGATCACATGCGGTCCCAGGCCGTGCGTCAACTCGTGGGCGAGGATGTGCGTGAAGAACGACTCAAAATCCAAGTCCTTCTGCGCCTCTGGTTTTAGCACCACCTTGGAGATGGGGATCAGCGTGCGCTTGAATTTTGCCTGCTGCACGTTCTTCAACATCACGCGCTTGCTGCCCTTCTGCTGAATCACGCGCTCGTCATTCGGCAGATTGTATGCCGCAGTTTGCACGCCCATGTTGCCGTCACCGGCACCGAAGACCTCGTTCACCACCGTAATGGGCGACGATGCGCCGATCTTCGGGTTCCTATACTTCGGGTCAATAGGAAGATTGTTTTCGATCTCCTGCAAATGCTTGCCGAAGAACGCCAGCTTCTGCGTCTCCTTTTCGTCACGGACATTCACATACGCTTCGA
>JAOAPH010000110.1 GCA_025462835.1 Candidatus Angelobacter sp.
GCCAACAGTAAGAGATGGTTCATCAGCTCAGCCGCCGCGCCGGCAGGCGGGAGCGGACCAGGGGCTGGAGGAGGCAAGCCGGAAGCGGCACTCAATCTGGCGCGCATGGAAGTCATGGTCGACCCGCGTGCCGAGTGGAAGCAGGAATACAACGAAGTCTGGCGCATCGAACGTGACTTCCTCTACGATCCCAACCTGCACGGTTTGAATCTCGCTGCGACCACTAAGCTCTACGAGCCCTACCTGGAAAACATGGGCAGCCGCATTGACTTCAGCTATCTGCTGGCGGAGATGCTTGGTGAGATCAGTATTGGCCACATGTACATTCGCACGCCGGCGGACCCGCCCGCGGACGAAGGCAAGGTCGGATTACTCGGCGCCGATTACACGATCGAGAACGGGCGGTACCGTTTCTCCCACATCTACCAGGGCGAGAACTGGAACCCGCAGCTTCGCGCTCCGCTCACTCAACCTGGCGCGAACGTACAACAGGGCGATTACCTGCTTGCCGTGAACGGACGCGAGCTGAAAGGCACTGACGAGATATTCAAACTCTTCGCGGGCACTGTGGACAGATCCACTGTTCTCAAAGTCAGTTCCACTCCGGACGGCAAAGCTGCCCGCAACGTCAGCGTGGTGCCGATCGAGACTGAAACCGCGCTGCGTAATCGGGCCTGGATCTACGGTAACCTCCACAAAGTTGAGGAGATGACTGCCGGCCGGGTGGCCTACGTCTATTTGCCTGACACCAGCATTGGCGGATACACCTCATTCAACCGCTACTTCTTCGCCCAGGTTGGAAGAGAAGCCGCCGTGGTCGATGAGCGGTTCAACGGCGGCGGTTCCATCGCCGACTACGTCGTCGACTATCTACGTCGTCCACTGCAAAACTACTTTATGACCCGTGAAGGCCTGGACTTCACCACGCCCGTGGGCGCCATCTTCGGGCCCAAGGCGATGATCATCAACGGCTATGCCGGCTCGGGCGGCGACGCTCTACCCTGGTTATTCCGCGACGCCAAGCTCGGCCCGCTGGTGGGCACTCGTACATGGGGAGGACTGGTTGGCATCTACGATTATCCGCAGCTCATGGACAGCGGCTCGGTCACCGCGCCCCGCGCGGCTTTCTACAATCGAAACGGCGAGTGGGATGTCGAGAACCACGGCGTCGCACCTGATGTAGAGGTCGAGATCACGCCAAAAGACTGGATCAACGGCCGCGACCCGCAACTGGAGAAGGCCGTCGCGCTAGTCATGGACGGTCTCAAGAAGACTCCGTTGCCTGTGGCGAAGCGTCCTGCTTTCCCGAACTACCACGACAACGCCGCCGGAGAAGGTATGCCGGCTGCTGGAGGTGCAGGATCATCTGGCGCGAGCAAGCAGAAGTAAATAGAAAGTGTCTTTAGTTCAGAGGCGCTGCCGCGTGCAGCGCCTTTTTTTTCGCTTCCAAACCTTCATGTCCTCTTACGGGCTGCCCGAAGGACGTTGCGCACTGTGACGATCTGAGATCCACTGCGCTTTAACATCTTCGGCACTCCACTCGTTGCCATGCCACCAGGCAATGACAGTACCCTCCGGCGAGATCAAAGTTGTGCTTAGCGAGTGGGTGATGATGCCTTGCTCTGGAATCGCAGTCACTCCGAAAAATCGGAGTACTGGATCCAATCCGCGCTTCTCCGGGACGGAAAAGCTCCATTGCCGCTTTGCATCGGCAGAATTGGCCCATCGCTCGCGATATTTCTTAAGCTCCGCGGGCGTATCGTGCTCCACGTCGAAACTCACCGTAAGTAGATTCAGGTTCGATGGAAGGTCATTGTCACCACCGAGGTGCGCTAGTACCTGCTGAAAATTACTGTTCATTCTCGGACAGTAATCCGGCAGAGGACACTGAGTGTAGATGAATGTCACTAACGCGGGCAGCCGCCGATACAGCTTGAAGTGCCTGCCGTCTTGATCCACAAGTGTGAAATTCGGGACGCGTTCGCCTGGCTCAGGAAAGTGGAAGTCAGAAGCTTTCTCCGGCGGGACCTGACTGGGTTCTTGTTCTATGCGTATGTTCTCCAACCATGATTTGAAATCGTCGGTTAGGACAAGATCGGCTCGAATGTGTTGTCCCGGCTTGAGCCTCTCGAACTCGGCCGGTTTGGCCACCTTGTACGACATCGTCATAGCCTTCATGAAGCCGGGGATGTCTTCATGGCGCACCACAATCTCCTGTGATCGAGCGTCGACTGCAACGATCTCGCCTTTCAATTCGTAACGGCGCACCGCCGGCTTCTTGCACGACACGAGAAGCGCGCTAAGCACCAGGAACAGAATGAGCGTCTCTTTTGCGGTGTGTATCAAACCTCTTTGCATTACATGCTTCCTTGATTCTTTCTGAGATAATGCCACAAATGAAGGTGCTGACTGCCCTTATCGTCATCCTCAGCCTAGCGGGAATTGTAGTCTCCACATTCGCCCTTCGCGAGCACTACAATACGGAGTCCTCGCCTTGCAGCATCAACGAGAAGTGGGATTGCGGCATCGTGAACCATAGCCAATACTCGGTCGTGCCGTATGCAAAGCTTCAACAGGTGCCGGTCGCAGCCGTGGGCATCCTGGGTTACGCGTTGTTGGCAGTATTCGCCGGACGGTTCCCGAAAATCACGGCACTCGGCGCATTAGCCGGCCTTGCTTTTGCCCTGCGATTGAGTTGGCTGGAGTGGAAAGTCCTGGGCGTCTGGTGCATCTACTGCGTTAGCTCGCAGGGAATCATCGCAGTGATTTTTCTGCTGGCCACAACTGCGGCATTCCTCTCCTTGCGGCGAGGAGTTGCTCGGTAGAACGCTATCCCGTCACATAAAAGTCGAGGCCGTCGCACTGAACTGAAGTAGATTTGGTGGCGGTGTGTGGACTCGAACCACAGACCTACGGATTATGAGACCGTCGCTCTAACCACCTGAGCTACACCGCCGATTGAAGAAGGGAAACGAATCGTTGTGGCAACGATTCCCGGCATCGACAAACTTGCCAGCCCGCTGCACTTCAGCGCGGAAGCGTCAAAGCCTGCAGCAACTTCGATTCTAAAAGCCACCCTCCGGCAGTGTCAAACGACTAGGCGATATGACCTTTTCCTCAAGCCGCTCGCTTTGCTTCCACGGGTATTACTCTGGCAGCCGGAAGCGCTTTCAGGGAGATTGCGATCATCACATATGTCCATCCCCGCAGGATCATGGTAACGCCCAAAGCGAGTCCCAGGAACCAAAGTCCGGACCAGGGCCATCCCACCATCAGCATGATTCCCAACACCAGGGTAATGGCGCCATCGAAAGCGGCCCATCCCCAGTTTGAGAATTTCAGGCGCGCCGCCGTTACCAAACGGAAAATCCCGATCACGGTGAAGAAGGCGGCAAAGAGCAGCGTCCATGCGAGTGCGCCCGCTACCGGATGGGTCACCACCAGCACGCCCACCAGGACTCCAAGCACTGCGCCGATCATGTGCATGAAAAAACCGCCCCAGCGATGCACTCGAAATGCCTGCACCGCTTCCACGATGCCGCTGATGATCATGATCCAGCCCAGCACCATCACCGTAGCCAGGGTTGCGGCGGGGACAACAAACAGTGCAAAGGTCCCGAGAAGGACAAGAATGATCCCCAGCGCGAGGAACCAACCCCACCGGTGGCGCATGTCTTGCATCAGCAGGTCAAAGTCGGCAGGAATTACAGGATTGTCTAGCATATCGATTGCTCCTTTTCATCTTCAAGTAGCGTCAGGCACGTTGTCGCACCTCAGTCATCATGCGGCCCTCTGCTCAAGTCGGGACTCGATGGCTTCCGCCAGATCCTCGAATGCATAACTGCCCTCATGACGTTGGCCGTTTACGAAAAACGTAGGCGTGCCATTGACTCCGCTGCGCACGCCGCTGGTGAAATCACTCCGCACCTTTCCCGCGAATTCGCCGGTCTCAAGCGCGCGACGTAGCTGCGCAGCGGAGAGTCCCAGGTATTCGGCTGCTTCTAGCAGCATGGGAATCCCCAAGCGCTGTTGATTTTCAAAGATAAGATCGTGCATCTGCCAGAAACGCCGGTGCGCTCCTGCGAACTCCGCCGTCTCCGCGGCAGCCTCCGCGTGGGGATGGATCTGGGTCAACGGGAAATGCCGAAATACATATCTGAGTTGATTGCCGTAATTTCTTATTAGCGCTTTGACGATCGGATGTGCTGCGCCGCAATGCGGACACTCATAGTCGCCATATTCCAACAGTGTGATTGGCGCATCGTCATCGCCCAGAATGTGATCGTTCCTGTTGACTGGTACTTTCAACACGCTCATGAGTCTCCCCTTTCTTCTTAGATAGTTCCTCCAATGCCTCGAGAATGCCTTCGGCCCCGGGGTTCACGGCGATAGGCGAGCAGTAGCTCCAGAAGACTTTTCCATCTTCATCCAACACAAACAACGCCCGCTCGCAAACACCTTCGCCACGCCGATACGCGCCAAACGTTTGCGCCACTGCGCCTTTGGGTTCGAAGTCGGAGAGCAGGGGGAAGTGCAAGTGGTTATGTTTTGCATAAGCCGCGTGGCACCACACTCCATCCACTGAGACCCCAACGATCTCTGCACCGTGCTTTTGAAACTCGGGAAGGACTTCGTTATATAGCGTCATCTGGTCTCCGCAGACAGGACTCCAATCCGCGGGATAGAAAGCGAGGATCACAGGCCGGCCCCGCAATTCTTTCAATGACAGGTTCTGGTCAGGGGTAACGCGAAGTGTGAAATCCGGCGCAGTTGCTCCCGGACGTAAAATGTCAGCCATCAAAATCTCCTATTAAGACGCGGCTCACAGTGGTCTTCCTTCGGCATTCCTGTGAATCCCGCGAAGTTTAGCGAAGCTGGAATTGGCTCGCGCCCGCCAGCCCCGCCGTGTTGAAGTAACGTGTTGAAGTGCTTATTTGGTATTGCTCTTGTTCTTGTCGGCGTCTGCCCGTCTCTGGATTTCCGGCGGACAGGAATCAGCAATTACGTCGACGCGGGTCACCAACAACTCGGGCTCGGCTGCGCCGGTATCCGTGCCGGTGGCACCTGTAGAACTTTGAGCGTTTCCGGATTGTGAACCGCTATTGTTCATGTTTCCGCTGACGCGAACATTCTTCCCGACATGCGAATCCAAATCTTGACCACCCGAGTTCAACTTTGTCTTGTCGCCGGTGGCCGGCTGAATGTAGAAGGCGGATTCGCGACGGATGACGCAGCCTTCAACACTCTGCGCGTTACCTGCGCTTGCACTTTGGCCGCCCTGTTCTTTCGCGGCGCGTTCCCTCGACTGAACCTTGCCGCATCCGCTCGCTAATCCGATGAGGATTGCCATTGCGACTACTAATCCGATTTTCCGCATAAGTTTGTCCTTTCACTTTCGTCTTGGTTCTTGCTTCGTTCAAACTGCCTTTCTATCGTTGCATCGCCATGGACTGGAAAAGCCGAGCCTTCAAGCCGCGCGATCATTCGTCGTCCATTCAGCTTCGAAGTTGATCTCATCCGCGCAGCAAGAAGTCACATCTGCGCAGAGCAGCTTATGAGGTGCAACGCTGGTCATTGCCATTTGCGTAGCTATCTCTTCAGCTTCCTCTGACGAGTCGGCCCAGACTTCATAGACCACTTGCGTCACTTGCTCCAGTGCGACTTCAAAATGGCGGCGATTCATACTCCCGATTTCGGGTGCTGGGATGAACTGCGGAGGTCAGCTAGCTCATTTTTATGATGTTCGGAGCAAGGTAAAAGTAGTCTGGGAATAAGTCCGAGACACGCAAGAGCAGAGCGGCTCAGTTCACGCCCGAATGGCTCGCAGCAATTCCTTTACTGCTCGATCTGCGCTGCTCATTGCGCCATGCACAGTTCCATTGTGGCCATCGAGCGCAGTGGCTTCGCCGGCGAAAAAGAGAGTTGCCTGTACGGGTTTCGCTAATGATGCAGCTGCACTTTCACCGCCTACCATGACGTAGCTGTACGCACCGCGCGCAAACGGGTCGGATTGCCAATCATGCAGGTATGCCTGCTTCAGCATTGATTGCAAACGATTTCGCGGAATCGAAATGGCGCTTGCGAATGCAGCCAATGCTTGCCGTGCGACATAGGAAGCTGGCTTGCCGATTAGTTTTTTCACGTGCCAAGTTGGTGACCATGCGGTGATCAGAGGTGACTTCTCAGGAAAGGCCATCCACCAGGTTGGAAACAACCCATCTTGCGAGAAAAGGAATGTCATCCTTGACAGAGATTTGCGTGAACCGGGCGGGCGCATGCGCTCCCAGAATCGTTCCGCGAACCGCAAGTCCACTCGTATCACTTCGCCCATCTTCAGCTTGCGCAACGCTTGCTGCTTTTCCGGCAAAGCGGGAAGGAACGCCACCGCTCCAGCGTGCTTGGTCTCCGCTTGCAGTACTCCCAGCGGAAGCGTTATCAATGCCCGCGGCGCGAAGTAAGTTACGCTCTTCCCATTTCTGTGCGCATCGATTTCGACTTTGGTTTTGCGCCAGCGAATCTGCGACACCACCGCCCCACTATGAATCTCCGCTCCCGCGTTCAGCACTCGCCTGCACATTGCTTCCACCAGAGCTCCATATCCGCCGACAACTCTGTACTGACGATCGCCCTCGATCTCTTCTTCGGCGCGCATGCTGCGAACCAGCCAGTTGACGCTCACATCATCGGCGCGCGCGGCATTGAACCCTTCCACGTATCGGGTGGCTTGTGCTTTGTCCCGCGGAGTGAGATTCCTTATTTTTGGCGATTGCAGAAACGACGTAAATGAGCGGTCGCCTGACTTGCTGTGGCGCATCTCTTTCAAAATGCGTTCTGTGTGCTGCCAGAAATCGCCGCAAGGAACCAATCGATTGCCTCCGGAATTATCGGTGCACCAGGGCTCGCCGCCCTTGATCTCGCGAATCCGCAAGCGCTCTCGCTTGAGACGGTCAAGAAGGATCGGCGGCCTGCCGTGCACAAACTCAGCGCCGAGTTCGATGGGAAATCCGCACTCGGGATCGTGCTTCGTGAATATCCGGCCACCGATGCGGTCGCGTGCCTCGACGATGATCACGCGCAATCCGGCATCGCATAGTTCCTCCGCAGCGGTAAGTCCTGCGATTCCTGCTCCAACGATGATCACGTCGGCACGGTTTTCCGGCATCCCGCCTCCACTCGGTGGGATGCGCATTCATGATCGGCTGCCAACATTCAGTGTCAAAGCCTCCTCTAATCCGGTGACGCTTAGACACACCTATCGAGGAGACTGACTATGGGATTTGAGCAATATCACGAGCCCGCATCCGAGCTTTCAGACGAGACACGCACTTTCGCGCGCATGATCGCCTCATTGACGGAAGAGGCTGAAGCTATCAGCTGGTATGAGCAACGCATTTCGCTCGAGAAGAATGCGCAGGCCAAGTCGATCATGCTCAGTGCTCAGCGGGAAGAGTTCAAACACTTTGGGATGGACCTTGAATTTCTTTTGCGCCAAAAACCGAAGTGGCGCGCCGCGCTTAAAGAGATCCTCTTTACGGAAGAGGACATCGTCAAAGCCGGAGAGGAAGGCGAAGAAGCCGAAGACAAGGCGGCCTAGATGAGTTTGCGGCGCTGCGCTAGCTTCGGCTCAGTCGTGCGAAAGGGCGGGCTCGAGCTGCTCTTCTTCCACGGGCCGGCCTCGTCCACGCCAATCGTTGATCTTCCCTTGCAGCTTGTCCAGGTAGATGTAATAGACGGGCGTAATGTAAAGCGTGATGATCTGCGAAAAAACTAGTCCACCTACCACCGCGAGTCCCAGTGCGCGTCGCGATTCAGCGCCAGCACCGACACCAAGCGCGATCGGAAGCGTTCCCATCAGCGCGGCGGCGGTGGTCATCATGATCGGACGGAACCGCACCAGCGCTCCCTGGTAGATCGAATCCTCCGGACTCTTTCCCTGCGTGCGCTCAGCGTCCAGCGCGAAATCGATCATCATGATGGCGTTCTTCTTCACGATGCCGATCAACATGATGATTCCCACGAACGAGTAAAGATTAAGTTCCTGATGAAAGAGGATGAGGGTCAACAATGCGCCCACTCCGGCGGACGGCAATCCCGAAAGGATCGTGATCGGATGCACAAAACTCTCATACAAGATTCCCAGGATGATGTAGATCACCAGCACCGCAGCCACCAGCAGGAGTCCGAGCCCTGTGAATGATTCCCTGAAAGCCTGCGCCGTGCCCTGGAAAGTTCCCTGGAATTGTCCGGGCATTACCTTTATCGCCGTCTCTTGCACCAGCTTGGTAGCTTCACCCAATGACGCCCCGGGTTTCAAATTGAAACTAATGGTGACTGCTGGCAGCTGCCCAATGTGGTTCACGGTGAGCGGTCCGGTTGAGCGATCGAGTCGGGCAACCGCATCCAACGGGATCAGCTTCCCTGCGCTCGAGCGAACGTAAAGCGTCGAAAGCGCATTGGGATTGTTCTGGTATTGCGGCAACACCTCCACAATCACGTAGTACTCGTTATTGGGCGTATAGATCGTGCTGATCTGGCGCGAACCGTATGCCGAGTACAACGCTTGCGAAACCTGGTCAGGCGTGACACTGAGCGCATACGCCTTGTCGCGATCAACCACCACGTTGAGCTGCGGATTGTTCACCTGCATATCGCTGGTGACATCTTGCAATAGCGATGAACTCCGCAATGCGGCTTCGAGTTTCGGAGCATCGCGATAAAGCGCTTGCGTGTCCGGCGCTTGCAGCGAATATTGATATTGCGATTTCGTCAGCGAACCGCCGATGCGGATCGTCGGCGGGATCTGCAGGAAGACGTTGATGCCCGGGATCTTCAAAAGCTTGGGACGCAGCTCCTGAATGATCTCGTCCGCGCTCATCTGGTTCACGCGCTCTTTTTTGTCTTTCAGCCGGAAGAAGACGCGCCCTTGGTTCAGCGGATTTCCCAGCGATGACATCGAACTGACAACGTTGGGGTCTTTTCGGACCACGTCAGCGACCGCCTGTTGCAGCTTCACCATGTCATTGAATGCGATCCCTTGCTGCGCTTCGGTGAATGCAAAGACCAATCCTTGATCTTCATTCGGCAAGAATCCTGTCTTGCTGAAAGTGAAAAGCACGAACGTCAGCGCGATCACTCCGAAAGATATCAATAACGTAACAAACCGGTGCCTGAGCACCACCTTTAACGACCGGTCATAACCGTGCAGCATTCCCTCGAAGACTCTTTCGGTCGCGTTGTAAATGCGGCCATGCCGCTGCTGTTCGGGATTCTTGAGGAAGCGGCTGCACAACATAGGCGTGAGAGTAAGCGACACGAATCCCGAGACCAGGATGGCCACGCCAATCGTCACAGCAAACTCATGCAGCAACCGTCCGATGATCCCGCCCATAAACAGCAATGGAATGAACACTGCCGCCAGCGAAATCGTCATGGAGAGAATCGTGAAGCCGATCTCCGTCGATCCGTCGAGCGCGGCGCGATGCGCGCTCTTCCCCATCTCCATGTGCCGGACAATGTTCTCCAGCATCACGATCGCGTCGTCTACTACAAACCCCACCGAAAGCGTTAGCGCCATCAACGACAAGTTGTCCAGGCTGTAACCCAGCAGGTACATCACCGAAAATGTGCCGATGATGGACATGGGCAATGCGAACGACGGAATAATCGTGGCGGAAACGTTGCGCAGAAAAAGGAAGATCACCATCACCACCAGCCCGATGGTCAGGATCAGCGTGAACTTCACATCATTGACTGAGGCGCGGATGGAAACCGAGCGGTCGTAAAGCGTGTCCACTTGGACTGCGGCAGGGATTGACGATTCAAGTTGCGGAAGCAGCTTCTTTACGTTGTCCACCACCTCAACGGTGTTGGTCCCCGGCTGGCGAAGGATCGCGAGTACGATGGCGCGGTTCCCGTTAAACCAGCTTGCCGCCCGGTTGTCCTGGACGCTGTCGAGCGCGACTCCGATGTCGCGGATGCGCACCGGCGACCCATTTCGATAAGCCACGATAAGCGGACCGAACTGCTGCGCCGTGGAAAGCTGCCCGTTCGAGAGGATCGTAAAGGTGTGACTGTTGGCGAAGAGCGTTCCCGTGGGGACGTTGGTGTTGCCCAACTTCAACGCATTAGTGACATCATCGATCCCGATCTGCCGGTTCGCCATTGCGCCGGGATCAAGCTGCACTCGTACAGCATATTTCTGTGCGCCGTAGACCTGTACCTGCGCGACGCCACTGACGGTCGAGATGCGTTGCGCAATGGTGGTCTCGGCTGCTTCATCCACGTCGGAAAGCTTCATCGTAGGTGAACTCAACGCCAGATAGAGGATCGGCTGGTCCGCCGGATTCACCTTCTTGAAAGTCGGAGGCGTCGGCATCTCCGGTGGGAGCTGTCCCGCAGCGGCCGCGATCGCCGACTGCACATCCAGCGCCGCTCCGTCCAGGTCACGGCTGAGATTGAACTGGATGGTAATGCTGGTGGAACCCAATGAGTTGCTGGAGTTCATTGAGTCGATGCCGGCAATCGTGGAAAACTGTTTCTCCAACGGCGTTGCAACGGACGACGCCATCGTCTCCGGACTCGCGCCCGGGAGGCTCGCATTCACTTGGATCGTCGGAAAATCCACGTTCGGCAGATCGCTTACCGGAAGCAACCGATAGGCGAAGACACCAAAGATGACGATTGCCGCCATTACCAGCGTCGTCATGATCGGACGTCTTATGAATCCGCCGGAAATGCTCACAGCCCGCCTCCCATCTTGTTGGATTGGAAAGAATTGTCTGCGGGTGTATTGCTCGGGTTAACTCTTGCATTCGGCGCTACGCGCAGTTGGCCTTCAGTGATCACCCGCTCACCCGGCTGCAATCCCTTGGAGATGATGGTGAAATCCTGGTAGGTGCCTGCAGTCGCAACCGGTTTAGGTTCGGCAACGTTTTGATCGTTGACCACGTAAACGTAGTCGCCCTGCTGCCCTACCTGTACCGCCTTCGTTGGCACCACGACTGCATTCTTCTGGACGGAGAGGTTTAGCACCACATCCACAAATTGTCCTGGGAGCAATTGACGACGCGGATTCGGGAACGTGGCCTTCAGCTTTACTGTTCCGGTGGTCATGTCCACGCCGTTGTCGATAAAAGTAAGCTTTCCCTTTTCATGGCTTTCAGTTTGTCCCTTGGGATTAGCCAGGACCTCAAGTTGTTGCGCTGCATATCGACGCACCGCATCAATCTGGCTCTCGGGTATGGAAAAGGTCACGTAGATCGGCGTTATCTGGTTGAGTTGAACAAGGAACGGAGTGTCATTCGCTTTCACAAGGTTTCCCAGATTGATCATGATGGCGCCGGCACGTGCGTCCAGCGGCGCTTTGATGTCCGTATATTGCAGCTGAACCCGCGCTGAATTCACCGCCGCCTTGTCCGCATTCACCACCGACGCATCTGCTTTGGCCTGCGCGCGCTGTTGGTCTGCAAGCTGATGTGCGATCACACCCTGCTCTTCCAGCAGGTTGTAGCGGGTGGCCTGCACCGCGGAGTTCGCTGCCTGCGCCTCATCCCGTTGCATCGTGCCAATCGCTTTTTCCAAATCTGCTTCGAACGGACGCTTGTCCAACGTGAAAAGCAGTTGCCCTTTGTGGACGTCCTGCCCTTCCTTGAAGTGCACGCCTTCAATCTGCCCATTCACTTGCGAACGGATCTGGACCGTCTGAAATGCCTCTGCATTGCCGATTCCGCTGAATTGAACTGGGACATCACGCTGCTGCACCGTGGCCACCACCACCGGCACCGGAGGACGCGCTCCGTTAGGTGATGCAGCCTGCGCCTGTTCTTTCTGCCCACATCCAGCTACCAAACCCAGTCCGATCAGAAGCCCGATCAGAACGAATGTCCATACAGCATTGCGTGTCGCAAGACGGCCATATTCGATTGCTTTGTTCGTTCTCATCTATGCTCTGCTTCTCCCCTGACGGCGCATCGAAGACGGCGCATCGAACACTGGATTTCCAAAGACTGAACCCCGGAAACGGTGATTCGATTCGGGGTGCGGAACGGTCGCCCGGTCCCTAACTCATTTATTTCCAAGATAGCTACCTTCTTGGATGCGGGAACCCGGAGCAGATTTTCCACCCGCAATTGTTATTCTACGAATGAGGCTGGTTATTAGTCTCGCATCCCCCAGACGACGAATTCTGAATCGGATAATCCGGCTGGTAATCTAAAAGCAATCTTTGCAGCAACAGCTTCTCTCGAATAAATAATGGCCGTTCAGAATTCTGAGGCAATCGCACAACCCGCAAGCGCACTTGCGAATGTGAATCCATGGCTTATAGCCATCGCAGTCATGTCAGCCACCTTTATGGAGGTGCTCGACACTACGGTCGTGAACGTCTCCCTGCCACACATTGCCGGCAGCCTGTCTGCAACTCCGGACGAAGCAACCTGGGCACTGACCTCTTATCTCGTTGCCAATGCGATCATCCTGCCCATGACCGGATGGCTGGCGAATTACTTCGGCCGCAAACGTTTATTGCTGACGTCAGTCGCGGCCTTCACCGCCGCTTCTTTTCTCTGCGGCCTAGCCCCCAATCTTCCCTTGTTGATCATTTTCCGCGTGATTCAAGGCGCAGCCGGTGGCGGACTCCAGCCTCTCTCCCAGGCCATTCTGCTGGAGGTCTTCCCTCCGCAGGACCGCGGCAAAGCCATGGCCTTCTGGGCGCTTGGGATCGTGGTTGCTCCCATGATCGGGCCCGTCCTCGGCGGCTGGCTTACTGACAGCTACAGCTGGCGATGGATCTTCTACATCAACA
>JAOAPH010000082.1 GCA_025462835.1 Candidatus Angelobacter sp.
GGTTCGGATCCAATGTTGCGGCCGTGGTGGCGACTCCAACCGCATTGCGCGTCGGAGCGCCCGTAAGTTTGGCCAGCCCGAAGTCGAGGATCTTTGCCTGTCCGCGCGATGTCACAAAAATATTGCCAGGCTTGATGTCCCGATGAATGATGCCCTGTGTGTGCGCGGCATCCAGCGCATCGGCGCACTGGATGGCGATTTCCAGAAGCTGCTCGATGTCCAGTGGCTGTTCGCCGATCACGTTGTCCAGCTGTTCGCCGCTGAGCAGTTCCATCACGATGAACTGGCGCCCATCGGCTTCGCCGATGTCGTAGATGGTGCATATGTTCGGGTGGTTTAAAGCGGACGCGGAGCGGGCCTCGCGCTGGAAACGCTCCAGCGCCTGCGCATCCTTCTCCATCTCTTCAGGAAGGAATTTCAGCGCGACAAAGCGTCCCAGGCGCGTGTCCTCAGCCTTGAAGACCACGCCCATGCCGCCCGCGCCGAGCTTCTCGATAATCTTGTAGTGGGAGAAGACTTGCCCGATCACGGTGGGAATGATAACCCGTTTCCTCGATTTTCGGGATAATACCGCCAGCATCTTAGTTCATATGGCTCGACGCTCGCTGGTTGAACATCTCGAATATTTTTATACGCACGCGCGGGACGTGGCCTATGTGCAAAGGCGGGGCTATCGGCGAGAGGCTTGGACGTATCGCCGCGCACTAGAAACCGCGTGCCAATTCGCGCGGGAGTTGGACACACGCGGCATTTGCAAGGGCGATCACGTTGTCCTCTGGGGAGACAATTGCGCCGAATGGGTGGTCGCGTTCTTGGGATGCATGATGCGCGGCGTCATCGTCGTTCCCATGGATCGGGCCGGCTCTCCCGATTTCGCATTGCGCGTAGCGCAGCAGGTAAACGCAAAGTTGTTGGTAGCTTCCCGGGAGTTGTTGAAGCATGCCGCCGAACTGCCAACGATTGAACTGGAATCTCTGCCCACTGCCGTTGCCGATCGTGAGCGATTGCCGTTGTCTGCGCAACTCGATCGCAGCGACACGCTTCAGATCATCTTCACCTCCGGCACCACTGCAGAGCCGCGCGGCGTCGTCATCTCGCACGGCAATGTGCTCGCCAACCTCGAGCCCTTTGAGACCGAGATCAAAAAATATCTCAAGTACGAGCGCATCTTCCGCTTCTTCAACCGCGGGCGCGGCATCGGATTTCTCAATCTCCTCCCGCTGAGCCACGTCTTTGGCGAGTTCCTCGGCATCTTCATCCCGCCGCTGATTGGCGGCACAGTCGTCTTTCAAGAGGGGCTGAATCCGGCGGAGGTCATCGCCACCATTCGCCGCGAGACCGTCTCTGTGCTGGTGGCAGTACCGCGCATGCTCGACTCGCTGAAGACCAAGATTGAGCGCGACTTCGAATCGGCAGGGAAGAGCGCTTGGTTTCGCGAGCACTTGCGTCTCGCCGCGCGCGAACATTTCGTAAAGCGATGGTGGCGCTTCCGAAAAATTCATAACCAGTTCGGATGGAAGTTCTGGGCCTTCGTCTCCGGAGGCGCGACGCTCGACGCGGCTACCGAAGAATTCTGGCGTCTCCTCGGCCTCGTCGTCATCCAGGGCTACGGACTGACCGAAACCACATCGCTCATCAGCGTAAATCATCCCTTTCATCGCGGACGCGGCTCCATTGGCAAAGTACTTCCCGGACGCGACATGAGATTGGGCGAGGGCGGAGAGATCCTGATCCGCGGCGACAACGTCGCCACCGGATATTGGCAGGCAGGCGCGATGACCCCTGTCGCAGGCGACGGCAACGAGTGGTTTCACACCGGCGATTTGGGTGAGATGGATGCCGAAGGTTTTTTACATTTCAAGGGACGAAAAAAGGATGTGATCGTCACCGCCGAGGGGATGAACATCTATCCCGAGGATTTGGAATCGGCCCTGAAGCAACAGCCGGAAGTGCGCGACGCCGTCGTCTTCGGGCTTGCACGGAATGGAAATGCAGAGCCGTGCGCAGTCGTGATCGCCAGCGACGACACCGAGAATGCAGTACGACACGCGAATGAAAGACTCGCGCCCTATCAGCAGATTCGACACTGGTATCAGTGGCCGGAAAGTGATTTTCCGCGCACCGCGACACAGAAGCCCAAGACCGCCGTCATCGCGAAGACGGTGCAGGAGCAGTTGCGAAGCACAAACATCTCTGCTGCGGGAAGCGGATCACTGGCGGAAATAGTTGAGCGAGTAAGCGCCCGTCGCCTGCAAGGAGAAAACCTCGACTTGAGTTCTATCGAGCGAGTCGATCTGCTCTGCGCATTGGAAGAGCGCTACCAGGTGGATCTCGATGAGAGTGAACTCGCCGAAGCAAAGACTCTCTCCGATTTGCAGCGCATCATTTCGCATACCGGATTTCCTGCCACATCGAACCCCACACCTGCTGCGACAACCGCGATCTCCGCCACCGAGCAAGAAGTTGATCCCGTAGCGCTCGCTTCCGCGAGTCAACGCGCGAGAGCGAATCAATACCAGTATCCGCGATGGGCGCAACACTGGCCGGTCACATGGATTCGCAACATCGTCTATTACCTGCTGACCTTGCCGGCGACACATCTCCTAGCCAGCCCGCGAGTGATCGGTCGCGAAAAGTTGCGCGATGTTCGCGGGCCGGTCTTGGCGATTTCCAATCACGTCACTTATGTGGATGTAGGATTCGTGTTGGCAGCGCTGCCGCCGCGTTTGCGAAGTAAATTGGCCGTCGCCATGGAAGGCGAACGATTGTGGGCCATGCGCTATCCCCCGACGGGAACCCATCTCTTCCGCCGCATCATCCATCCGCTCGCGTACTTCCTCGTCATCGCCTTGTTCAACGTCTTTCCGCTTCCCAAGCTAAGCGGATTCCGCGAGAGCTTTGCGTATGCCGGCGAATCCGTCGGACGCGGATACAGCGTGCTCGTATTTCCTGAAGGACTGCGCACGCGCACCGGCGGGATATCGCGCTTTCAAAGCGGGATTGGCATGCTAACCGCCGGCCTCAACATTCCGATTGTCCCCATGCGCATCGACGGCCTCTTCGAACTGAAGCAAAAAGGGAAACGCTTCGCACAGCCCGGCACAGTGACCGTGAACATCGGCGAACCTCTTCCCATAGATCCCAAAAAATCCGCAGAAGAGATCACCGCCGAACTGGAACAACGCGTCCGCCAATTGTGACCTGCTGAAAAAAACCCCGCAACCCATCGCCGTAGGCGCAATACAGCTTGCTTATCTGCAATCTATTCGTATGAAAAGTTCTATTTCGAATTGTCATCCTGAGCGCCTTCTTCTTGGCGCGTAAGGATCTTGCGCTGAGCAATACTTAGAATTCTCCACATGCACTTCGAATCGGGTGGCGCAGAGCCTGCCCTGAGCGAAGTCGAAGGGGCTTCAGCCCTGCACAGACGTTGCACAACGACGACGGCTTTAGCCGCTGAGGTGAGAGTCGCAAGTCAGCAGCGCCAGAGGCGCGAAATGTTTATAGCCAGGGTGATCCAAGATCAGAGCCCCATCGGGGCGAAATATCTATTCGGTAATCTGTAATCTACAGGAATTCAAAGTTCTATTTCGAATTGTCATCCTGAGCGCCTTTTTTTGGCGGAAGTTGAGGCGCATTGCAGGCGTGAGCGTAGCGCGAGCCTGCAGCCGAAATCCCGAACTCGAAGCGGAGGGAGCTGCTTCTACGATTCTTGCGCTTGGCGTTGTGCAACCGGCTTGCACATGCCACTACTAACTCTCTGCCGCCGTGCCCTTTGTGAATCCCTTTGTGTCCTTCGTGTGATCAGGTTTGAGGCTCGCGTCCAGCACTCCTACTTCCCGTACTCGTCCTTGTAAACCACTCCACCCTTCATCACGAACTTCACGTGCTCCAACGTGGTCACGTCCTGCGTCGGATCGCCATCCACCGCGATGATGTCTGCCCACTTGCCGGCTTCGATGCTTCCCACTTTATTTGACCATCCCAGCAGATCCGCGGCGTTGACCGTAGCGGTCTGCAATGCTTGCGTGGGCGTCAATCCCATCTTCACGTATTTCGCAAACTGTCGCGCATTGAGTCCGTGCGGATAGACCGCCGCATCCGTCCCGAACGCGATCTTCACGCCAGACACCATTGCGTGCGCCATGTTCTTTTCCGATACCGCGGCCACATCGATCATCTTCTGCTTATAGATCGCGGGGAATCCGATCTTGTCCATGTTCTCCAACAACCAGTCATTCAGGTAAATGGTGGGCACCATGTAGGTGCCGTTCTTCTTCAGCGTGGCAATGCCCGCATCATCTATATAGGACCCGTGCTCGATCGAATCCACGCCTGCCTCTGAAGCCCAGATGATTCCCTGCAAGCCGTGCGCGTGTGCGGCGACCTTTCGCCCTAGCCGATGCGCATCGGCAACAATCGCCTTCATCTCTTCGATGCTGTATTGCGAAGCCTGTGGATCGTCGCCCTTTGAAAGCACGCCACCGGTCGCGCAGATCTTGATCACATCGGCGCCGTACTTGATGTTCTCCCGCACCTTCGCTTGTACCGCAGCGATGCCATCTGCAACGCCTTCTGCCTTGTAGTGGTACTCGTAAGGCAAGAGGTTACTGTCACAATGTCCGCCGGTGATCCCAAGCGGCGGTCCGCTGGCGAGAATGCGCGGACCAGGCAAAGCGCCGGAATTGATCGTGTCCCGCAGCGCCACTTCTGTAAAACCGCCTGCGCCGAGATTGCGAATAGTGGTGAAGCCGGCTTCAATGGTCGTCTTCGCGTTCACCGCGCCATTAAGCGCCTCTTGCGGCACGGAAAGAGCAAGCTCTTCGTAACCAAAATGATAAGGATCGCCAGTGATGTGCGTGTGCACATCAATCAGCCCGGGCAGCACATTGGGCAACTCGATTATTTTCACTCCCGCAGGCGCAGCACCGCCGACAGAGACTATCTTGTCGCCTTCAATCACGATGTATTGATTGGTAAGGACCCGCCCCGCTTTAGCGTCAAAAAGTTTGGCCGCATGAATAACGGTGCGCGGCTTCGCCGCAGTGTTTTGAGCGAAGGTGGAGATTGTGAGAAGAAGCGTGGTAAAGAGAAGTTTTTTCATGGCGGGGAAATTATACAGAGTGGGCGAGCATCATTGCCTTGCTTATGTGGCACAGCCGCCCTCGGCTGTGGCCTTTTGTCTCGCGCCAGCGGCGCGAAATGTTTATGGCTACGTTGCCAAAAAACGGGCTAGCCCCGCAGGGGCGAATGAAAGTAGCCCGGCACGTCAGTGCCGGGCTACTCGATTTACGAACTGCCAGTCCCGTAGGGACGACTGAAAGCCCCTATCTTCCCGCATCCAGGTGATCGAAATTCATCATCGCGTTAAACATCAGCGGAAAACTCCCCAT
>JAOAPH010000199.1 GCA_025462835.1 Candidatus Angelobacter sp.
GAGTCCGCGCGAACAAATCCGGTTGTCTCGATCAATGTGAGCACGGGCAGACGGTGGTGGTTTATCCCGATGCGGTTTGGTACGGACGCGTGAAAGCGGACGATATCGACGAGATCATTGAATCGCATATCGTCGGCGGAAAGCCTGTGGAGCGGTTGGTGCTTCCGGAAGAGTGCATCAATACGAAAGAGTGCCCGCATAGGAAACCGAAAGGCTAGTTTCGAGTTTCGCGAAAGTGCTCCGGCAGTTAATATGCTTGGAAATACATAACTCGTGAACTCGTGCAGATGAAGATGTTGAAGAGTGTAATTCGAAACGCACTAAAGGTCATCGCAGGGATTGCCGCGATTGTTTGGTTAATTGCCAATCCATTCACGGGTCAGGGAGCGCTTATCTTTATGTGCGCGACAAGCGTAGGCATTTTATGCCTAGTGTTGTACAACGCCCTCGATGACGACGAACCCGAAGCTGAACAGCCAGACCCAAACTCGTAATGAGAATCCCCTGTGTTAGAATTTTCAGTTCAATACATACGTCCAAACAAGCATGCTCTTCTCTAAAGAATATGTGGGTTATCTAGCCCGCCAAGTCACACAAAAACTAATCGCCGGCGAATTCATTGAGACCAAGGACGTCAACGGCACCATTGAGCACGTGACCAACGCGCTGGTGGACGAACTGAGCCTTGAAGACCGCATCAATGAAGATGTACGGACCATCCTGGAGCAATATCAGGACGAAATGCGCGTGAGCGGCGCCAGCTACCAGGAGATGTTCAAGAAGGTGAAGAACGAACTGGTGAAGAAATATAAGGCGGTGCTGTGAGACTCTCCCGCGACAAGGTGAACAAACTCGCGCACACGGTGGCCGACTCGCTCGCTGAGAGCGACAATGTTGATTTCATCGAGGACCGCAATACCATCCGCATGGAGTGCCGCAAGATCCTGGAAGAACTCTTTGCCGCAGAGGCCAAGATCGACGCCGCCGCGCGGTTGAAGATTGAGAGCCAGAAGCGAATCATTCCTGAAGGCACTCAGGAGTGGGACATTCTTTATCGCAAGTATTACAACGATGAAGTGAAAAAGCTAGGGATCTAGAAGCGGTTTCTCGTTTCTGGTTTTTGGTTTCTCGTTGTGCCGCCCCTACGGGGCTCCCGTCCATTGAATCGCGCGAGCTATAAACATTCCGCGCTGACGGCGCTTTTGGCGCACGGTTTTTGCATGTCAATTGGCGCTCCTAGACGCAAGATAGTGAAGCAAGTTCCCTCGCTATGCTCGGGATTTCCGCAGCGGGCTCAGACGCCCGCTAAACGCGTCAACTTCGCGCCAGAAGCAAGGCGCTCAGGATGACAAGTTGCGGGCGGTTGGGCGGGAACTGCTTGACGAACTCCGCCAAATGCGCCAAACGTGTTTACCGCAGCACGCGTCGCCTCTCCTCATCCGTCATCTTCGACCACAACGAATTCAAATTGCGTTCGAGCCATGCATTATTAGGCTCGAGTTCCTTGGCTTGCGCGAACCATGAGTAGGCTTGCGGCAGGTTTTGTTCGACGCAGTGTCCGCTCATGTACAGAGCCGCCATTTGGATGCGTGCTTTGGGATTTGCCTGCCGGGCGGCGGAGCGCAGCAGGCTCACGCCCCGGTTGCAATCCTGCGGGACGCCTTTGCCCTGCAAGTAGCGTTGCGCGAGATCCACTTGCGAGTTGTCGTATGTGGAAGCCGCAGCGGCTGTCGCTTTTGTCGAAGGCTTAGCCGCGCCTTTGGCCGATTCCGTTGTGCTGGCGTCATCTTCGCCTGCTGTTTCGTCTTTGACTTTGCTCTTTGCGGCAGCATCCTTCGAGGACTCGGCTTTCGGGGACTCGGCTTTTGCGGAATCGCCCTTTGCCGAATCGGACGTGTCGCGCGAATCGGCGTCGTTCTCTGGTTTTCCGCCCGCCGATGAATCTGCCGGTTTCGCCTTCGCTACTTCCTGCGTGGGAGTGGTGGCATTCGCATTTGGAGTTGAAGTCGGATTCGCGCTCTCTCCGGCGGTCGAGCTAGCTCCAGCTGGATTTTGGCCGGTCTGGTCGCTGCTCGATGAGACAGTGGGCTGCGCCTTGACTCGCTTGGGCGTGTCACCGATTCCCAGCCGCTGCGCGAAGTCACCGGCGATGCCGCGCATCTCAGTCCATTGCCGCAGGACAAGCACTCCGATGATCAGCAGAAACGCGAGGGCAAGGTATCCGCGCCATGATGAAGAAGAGCTTTCTGCGTCGTCGAGCAGGTAACTGCTGTCCTCTGCAACGCGAGGCTCATCACTGAGGCCGAGAAAAGACGGCCCGGTGATCCGATTGGCGCCGATGGCGGCGGCATTGGCGCTGGCGGAGCGAGTGCGGTGCTCGGTGAAACGCACCGGCGCGTCTCCGAAGTCGCGCGCGAATGTCTGCATCGGAGATGCTTCAGGAATTGGCCGCGGATCTTCCGCAGTCTGCACGGTTGAGAGACGTTCGCGCACCACTCGCGGTTCTTCCACCAAAGGGTTGGTGAGTTTGGCCGCGGTTCGGGGCGCTGCAGGAGTTTCCGCGGGCCGCATTCCGGCTTCGGTCTTCTTTAGATCGGCCTCTGGCGAATCCGGCGTTGGATTCTCGTAGGTCTTCAGCGAATCCGTTCGCGCCGTGTTAATGGGAGGGGATGCCGCGGAGTGGCGCGTAGGAGGTACGTCGGGGACCAAGAGCGTCTTGCCGCACTCCCCGCAGAACTTATTGTCGTCGGCGTTCTTGTGTCCACAATTCCAACAGTACATCCTCTTCACCTCAAATGTGCTTAGGAGCAACTTCGTATGGCCAGAAGAGATGTGCGCTTCAAACCAGCAGCACTCGTAGCCTTAGATTCAGAATCAGGCCATAGAGGTTTCTGGCCGGAACAAAGGAAAAGGCGCTTTAATGGCTGATAATAGAGGGGTGACGGTCCCACAAGATTTCGCGGAAGGAATAAAGCTTCGCGCCGCTGCGGCTGGATTTGACCTGTGCGGAGTAGTTTCCGTACCTGAGGAAGCCGGGGAAGCCTTTCCTGAGCTGGAGTACTTTCCTGATTGGATCGCGCAGGGCCAGGCCGGCGAAATGGAGTACCTGAAGGCGCGCAACGAGCACGGCGAACTAAAGCGCTCGGCCCTACACCATGCGGCGCCGTGGGCAAAGTCGGTGATCGTCTGCGCCATCAATTACAACAGCGCGCAGCCGTATTCGACGGAGATCAATGATCCGGAACGAGGTTGGATCTCAAGATACGCTTGGTTCAAACATAAGGATTCTGCCGGGAAGCCCAGGGCCAGTGATTATCATGACGCGGTTCTTGCCCGCCTGCGCGCTATGGAAGCGGCGATTGAGAAAGACTGGAAAGTGCAATATCCCGAGGCCCCGTTGCAGACGCGCTGCTATGTAGATACCGGACCGCTGGTAGAGCGGGTATACGCCAAGTATGCCGGCGTGGGCTGGGTCGGCAAGAACACCTGCATCATCAATCAGGATCAGGGCTCGTGGATTTTTCTCGGCAGTATTGTCACTTCTATCGATTTCGCAGCTGAGGAAGCCGGAGCGCCGGTGTTCAACATGCCGGCGCCGGATCGCTGTGGGTCCTGCACCCGGTGTATCGATGCCTGTCCCACGGACGCGCTGATTGCGCCCTACAAGATGGACGCCCGGCGTTGTATCGCCTATCTGACTATCGAGAAGCGCGGCGAGATTCCCGAGGAGTTTCGCGCGCAAATCGGGCAGCACGTTTTTGGGTGTGATATATGTCAGGACGTATGTCCTTGGAACCGCAAAGACGCAAATGCCAATCCGACATTCACGCGCGCTGAAGAATTTCAGACGCGCGAGGAACTGGTCGCTCCGAAGCTTGATTGGTTGGCGAAGATGAGCCGGGAAGAATTCAATGAGATGTTTCGCGGATCACCGATCAAGCGAGCCAAGTATGAAGGCATTCGGAGAAATACTGCCATCGCGATGGGTAATAGCGGCAATCGCGAATTCATTTCGCAGCTTGAAGAGATGGCGCAAGATTCCGACGCGAATATCGCCGAGCATGCTCGTTGGGCATTGAAAAAACTTTCTTTGAATCCACAAACGCAACCCCCACTAGTTTCCCGTCCTGAGTAGTTTTTACATCTTCAGCCTTAATCACAACTTCCTAAGTATCGCCAATTCATTCACTTACGTTTGGCAGTGCCAATGCACTTGATGGCATCAACTCAGCTTATTAGAGTGAGAGAGTGAGCGATGAGGAAAACAATCGCTCACCGGGAGAAAGCCATGAGATCCACACTGATTCGAACCGCGGCAGTGACAAGTCTAGTGACGGCCCTGGTGGTTTCGGCTATGTCGTATTACGTGATGCCGAAATTACAAAACTTACAAAGCAACAATGA
>JAOAPH010000004.1 GCA_025462835.1 Candidatus Angelobacter sp.
CTCCCAGCGCGCGGGCTTCCTGCGCCGTGAATGCTCCCTCAAATAGATCGTCTTCGAGGTCATGCTCAGCGACAAACGCCATGTTGTAGGGCCATTCGGTGGTGGAATTCACGCGCATGGAGGCGCCGCGTTCAAAATCCGCGCCGACCAGCAGCGGAACCTTGCTGATGCGCTGCATGCGGTTCAGAAAAGACGCCATCGCGTATGGCTCCGCATTGCGAACGGTGCCGTTCTGAATGTGACCCAACACGATTAGGCCGCCGATCTTCAGATCGCGGACGAGATGCGTATAATTCCGATACTGCGCGGAGCGTGTGTTGATCGCCTCACCGTAGCAGGGCATCATCACGAGCTGAGCCACCTTCTCGCGCAGCGTCATGGAACGCATCCATTTCTGGACTGCGGGATTGACCCTCGCTTTTGTGGTGGTTGGCTTTTTCGCCGCGGCAACCAGAACGAAGCCGCATAGAAGGGTTGTAAACAGGGCGCGTCCTGAGCGCATCGCTCTTAGGGTAGCGCTCTCGCTTAGGTTGCTGCTCTCGACCGTTTCGACGTAGAATTGGCGGCTTGCGATTTCACAGGCTTCTTTTCCGGCCGCCGCAGCAGGCGATTTACGGCGCGAATCAAGTTGCCGACTTCGTTCGCACTCTTTTGTAGCACTACGTCTGCGCCGGTGGAGCCCTCATTCAAGCCCAGCGCGTCAGCGAAACCGGAGATCAGGATCACGGACATGGCCGGATGCTGCTTCCGCAGTTCTTCGATGAACTCGATGCCATTCATCTTCGGCATCTTGTAATCGGTGACCACTACGTCGAAGCGCTGTTTATCGCACTGCTCGAGCGCGTCCTGCGGGGACGAGCAGGTGTGCACGCGATGTCCGAGCTCCTCTAGAACTGTACGCCGGGCGATGAGGCCCATGCTGTTGTCGTCGACAATCAGTATCTGAGCTGCGGTAGTGCGGGAAGGGGCAACAGGCATGAGAACATGCTGAAGCTATCAAACCTGCAACATCGCTGTCAACGAATTGCTATCGAACTGTAACGCGGGAAGATGCAGAGCTTGACTAAAGCTCATCAACCAGCTATGGCTCTCGTGGCGCACACACTCATGTGTGCCGCGTCGGCACTCCTGCCGACGCCTCTTCAAAGGCTGTGAAGTAATAAGCCGGACACTCTAAGGCGTCCATTTCAAAATCATCCCGGTGTCTGTCGCCACCCATACGTTTTTCGCATCGGCGGCGGCAATGGTCGTCCGCGTCGCGACCGCGCGGTAATCCACGTCCATGTCGATCCACGTTTTAAGGGAGCTGCTGCGCATCATCTTCAGTTTGCCGGGAATCGGCAGAGCGTTGGCCTTTCCTTGCCGCTGCACTGCCGCCATGATGACGTCGCCTCCGGGAAGAATCGCGAAGTCGCGGACCGCACGGCTCGGGTCTCTATAGACCGATATGCCCTTGCTCGACTTTTCGTCCATCTTGAAGACTTCAGTGGCGACAACGGATGAACTGGGGTACTCGAATAAAGCCAGAGCGTAATTCAAACCGCCATACCGGAAGCGGGTCAACATGCCCTCCATGCTGCGCGAGAGCACTGCCCAGTTCTTGCCGCCATTGCTCGTTTGCATAATGATGGTGAGCGAAGGGGACTCGTGGCGGTTGTGTGCGCGGTCCGGCGCCATCCACTCCGGAAGCTCGCGGGAGGTGTGCGGCAGCGCCCAGGAGCCGATGATGACGCCCACCTCGGAATTCGCGAACGCGATCCAATCGTAAATAGTGTTGTCCGGAGCGGTGGCCACTTTCTCCGCGTCCGGCATCGGCGACCATTTCCGGCCGCCATCCGCGGTTTCCAACACCAGCTTGGGAGCGCCGATCGCCCAACCGTGGTTCTCGTCCAAAAAATATACGTGCTCCAGCCCTTTTAGGTCCTTGATCTTCTTCCAGCTCCGTCCGGTCTCAACAGTCTCCCAGATGCCGCGATCCGTCACCATCCATCCTTTGTTCTCGTTCAGGAAGAACAGGGAAATGGGATGCTCTTTGACGTCCTCTAGCTGCCAGGTGGCCCCGCTATCAGACGTGATCGCCAGGACGCCTCTGTCGCGCTTGCCCTCGTCGAGCACGCCGGAAGCAACGCAGCGGCGCGCCGAAGGGCATGCAATGTCGGTGAACGCGAGGGTCGATCCTTCCTTATCGTAGAAGTATTGCATCCGCCACTTGTCAGAGGCATTTAACGAAACGCCCGCCAGCACGATGGCGACAGCAAAGGGTACGCGCGATTTCAAACTAATTTTGGATCCCCGAAACGACGGGGACTCCCTCGCCGGATGCGGCATCCATCCTCGCGATCATGACCAGGCAGCCGACCAGCTCCCCGACCGTCGTGAGGAGTTCCATTTCGTCGCCCGTATGCGAGTGCGGATTGCGGTGCTGGACATTAATCACGCCCGCGACGCGGTTGCGAATAATGATGGGCGCGGAAAGAAACGCTTCGAAAGTATCCTCGGGAAGATCGCGGAAAAACTTGAACCGGGGATCCTGATACGCCTCGCGCGAGATGGCCAGAAGACGCCGTTCCCGTGCCACCCAGCCGGTCAGACCTTCGCTGAGTTTCAGCCGCACCTTGCGAATGGTTTCGGGATGCGGAGTGTTCGATGCCAGCAGCACCAGCTCATTATCTTCGAGGACGTAGATCAGACAGGAGTCGCATCCCATGAATTCAACCACCAGCGATACCACGCCCTGCAGCGTCTCGCGCAGGCCGATATCGCCCCGCACCATGTAGCGGCTGATCTTCTGCAGAAGCCGAAGCTGCTGCTCGATGTGAGTCAGCTTCTGTTCTAGCTCTTTGACTCTGGACACGACATCATTATAGGCGTTTCTGCTCTACCTCGCGCTCCTCTACCAGCCGCTTCACCCGGTCCAA
>JAOAPH010000019.1 GCA_025462835.1 Candidatus Angelobacter sp.
CACGGGATCCTTCTTATCCATTGACCTGTTGGACCTTCACCCTTGGCCATGACCAGCCTAGTACCAAGGTTTCGACTTGGCTGGTCAAAAATGCTCATGCGATCTTCGGTCCCGCGGAAGCGCTTGCACCGGGCGTTTCGACAGAATGTGGGTTGTCGTTGTTACCGCTAAGGTACCCACCAGAGGGCACTCTTCAGATGTTCCTAAGTCGTGAATTGTGAGCAGAGGCCTGGAGAGGAATCCAACGCATGACATTGTGTTTCCCCTATGTCCAACCGTGCCATTGAATAGGCAATGAGACTTGCTAGGTGTTCTCTTATATCGCGACGGAAGCTTGTAGGACCTAGTTATTCCTTTCTGTCCTGTTTTCGTAAATTCAACTTGGAATGCCTCCGTTCACAGAAAGCCCGCAAAAATGAGTTGCCGCGGGCTGTAAGTTCCTGCCCGTACTAGATCAATCCTGTTCAATCCTTGGACAGCCTGCGGTTAGCGGTTTTAGGACAGCGATTCGACTTAGAGTCTTCTATGTCCTCGTTTCAAATGAATTACTTGCGCAGTCGTCGCGAGTGGCCATCCCCGTGCTTTCTGATAACTCGGAAGTTGACGTTCTTGAGCGCTTATTCGGGGAGAACAAGATGTTAGCGAATGCACAACCAAGAGTTCTGGTGGTAGATGATGAGCCGGAGATGCAAAAGGTACTGTCTGACATCTTGCGGCTGAAGTTGACCGCTGTCGGTACCAACTGGCCACCTTACTAAGCTGACGTCAAGCAGAAAAGGGTAACTGTTACGCTTTCCGGAATCCCGTCCTAGTGAATGGCCCACAACTTTGCGTACGCAGCCGTGCGGAGCAAAGCTATGCATAAGGAATCGCACTGTGGCGCCGAACTCCTTTTCGATATGCACACAGACAATTGCGTTGTACGACGCTTTGCACAATGACGTTTCCTATCGACCCTGTGGAAAACGCGCTTGCAAGTCACTGAAAACAAAGTGTACGTTCAGGGCGTAGTAGTCCCCCGCAACCAATCCTTCCAACAACTTACCGGCGCTCCCATTGGGACGCCTTTTCTATTTCCCCAAGGATTTCCCCAAACCATTTCCAATCTAAAGTAACCAACTTTTCCATTTGCGATGTCTCCCGAGTTCTTTATCATCTCTGTAGGTATGGCGATCCACTAGGCGCGCCGTTACTAAATAAAATCAAACGATCGCCGGTTACTTTATGCAGAAACATCTCGCGCAAGTGAAATCATTCATTCCATAGCATCGCGGTTGGCCCGCTACTTCCGGGTCGGCCACCCGCTGCATTCTTGCCTAGACAGGGGAACCTCAATCGAGTAGTATCCCCGGCACCTTCTACATACCCCGTTACACCCCCCTGACAACGGAGGTTGCCAATGATTGTTCGACGTAGCTCTGTAGTAGCCCTTTCCTTGACTCTGGTTCTAGTTCTCGTCGGCGGGACTGTTTCCCGAATTGCCGCCGCGCCCGCCCCCGTCCGTCCGGCCGTATTGCTTGATGGCACGGTCGTGACGATGAATCCGGCGCGTGACGTTATCGAAAACGGCCATGTCCTGGTGCGCGATGGCCGCATAGTCGCCATCTGGCGCGGATCAAAGCCGCCAGCGGGAGTAAGCCTTGACGGTGTCGTTCGCACTAGCCTCGGCTCTCACGCGCTTATCTTTCCGGGGCTGATCAACCTGCATGACCACCCGTTTTACGCCATGCTGCCACTTTGGCAGCCACCTTCGTCGCATGTACAAGCGGCGCTCGGGAGACCGACGGGCACCGAACCGTACGCGAACCGCAACCAGTGGAGGGGCACGACACCGGAACATGCGCGCCTAATATCGAACCCAAACACAATACTTACGGATGGAAACGCACTGAACCGATACCTCGATGTCATAAAGTATGACAAGGTGCGAATGATCCTGGGCGGCACCACGACTACACAAGGCTGGGGTCCAGACGCGGCGCTTGATAGGCTCCTTGCGCGAAATGCGGAGAGTCCGAACTTTGGCCGCCAGCGCATCGGGAGTAGCGTCTTCCCTTTGTCGCTGTCGGCGAGCGATGTGGCCTCTCTGAGAGGGGCGATGTCAGCGGGTCTGGTGGATGCCTGGTTGGCACACCTGGCCGAAGGCGTGCGCGATGGCGATCGTCGCCCTGGTGACCCCACCTCATCTCGCTCCGAATTCGCGGATCTCAAGGCAAAGCACTTGTTGAACGACACGACCGTGATCATTCACGGAACCGGTCTGGAGCCCGAAGATTTCGCTGCTATGGCCAGCGCACCGGCAGCTAGGGCTGACGGCATTGGTGACGGGCGAGGAGCGAAGCTCGTATGGTCGCCACTCTCGAATTTGCTGCTCTACGGAAAAACGACGGCGGTATACGACGCACTCAACGCCGGAGTGCTCGTTTCGCTAGGCACCGACTGGACACCCAGCGGCTCGGCGAATCTGTTGGCCGAATTGAAGGTCGCCGACCGCGCCTTACGGGATGATGCCGTGCTCGGTTTGCACAGGTTTCTCGTCCCGCGCGTGATGGCTGGACAATCGGATGAAGCCCATGGTGCGGGAGAGCGGGCGCTCGATCAACTGCTCGTGGAGATGGTCACGATTAACCCCGCGACCGCAATCCGTTGGAATGATCAAGTGGGCTCTGTCGAGGCGGGTAAAGTGGCGGATCTGATCGTCGTGAACCGGTCGCAGACACCCCTCGAACTTGGCATCCCGCCTTCGCCCTATCGCGGGCTCATCGATGCGACTGAACGTGACGTGCAGCTCGTTATGGTTGACGGCGTTCCTGTTGCTGGTGACGTGAGCATAATGGAGAGCCTCAAACCCGGCCACTTCGAGGTAGTGACGAGTCCTGCTGGTTGTTTCGACAAAGCAATTGATGTGACCGAACCGTCTATACCCGGCGGAACCGAAACGCTCGCTCATATCTCCGCTTCAATCAGCAATGGCATGCACGCGATGGGGGGCGATTTTCCGCCGGCTGGCGGTGGTCCCTCTTCGCCATACGCCAACACCTGGAGCTATCTGAAAGCAAACTTCCTGGGCACGGCGGGCCTCCCGGATTCGACCTTCAACTTTGGTTTAGCGTTCTTTTTCGGATTGACGCCCGAGAACAAGGTCAACTTGGAAGCCATGAAGCCGCCTCCGTTTTTCACGGTGGATGATGCTTGGTGGCTTGCGACACTCGGTGCGAAACGGGATGCCACCGGACTCATCGAAGACGTGGCACCCCCATATAAACCCTACCTCGCCAACACCAACCATGTGAGCGCGTCTGATAACCCGTTCGCGCCAGAGACGTTCGAGCAGCGCTGGTACAGCACTGGCTGTCCGGTGCACTGAAGGGAAAGCTCTTTTCACTGCTTCTCCCCGCGACCGGAACGGGTGACTAAAGGCGTCGCACTGCCACGCCTTTAGCAATCCATCGCGGGCCGAAATTCAAGACGAACCCATAGCGCCAAAGCTGCCGACCACTGTTGATCCGACGATCGCGGCGAACCTGCCGCTGGTAATGACTGACCTTTCGGTGGAGACTGCTTTCGGTCACTGCCGTTCGCGCACTCGGCCATGGGAGTATTTCAACGAATTGGCTGGTGGTCCCGATAAGGGGTACCTGCACTTCGCGGATGAAAGTGTCGACATCGGACAGCGAAGGTTGCATTTTGTCCGCTACTACCAGGAGCGTCTGTTGCCCCTCAGGGGATGTCCCTTATTTTTTTTATCCGGTAGCCCCGAGCGAGATGAAGCGCCTCGGTGTTCGCTACCACAGTGCCCGGGGTGTCGGCGATGAGCAGATTGAGAAGACCCAGGATGTCTCCGGGACCTTTCTTGTTCGTTCTATTGCCGTGATGCGCAATCAGCGATATGCGGTTTTTCGCGACGTCACGCCGACGATGCGCATTGGGAATCTCTTGATTTATCGAGGCACCTTCCATATACCCTGGATCCGCCAGGAGGCGATGCTGGGCCGGGCCCGCAGAACGCTGTACTCGCCCAACCCTGATCTCGACAAGGCAAAGAACTACCTGCGCGAAATTCTCGCGGGCGACTCCAATAATTTTTTCGCTAACGTCGAACTCGGTAATGTCATGGTCTTTCGCAAGAGACCCGAGGAGGCGCAGCGCTACTCACCAAAGTGCACTGCGGCTCACCGAAGAATGAGTCTTCGCGCCAGGCGCTGGAAGCGCACATTGCGCGACTGTCCGCCTACGAGACGCTGCAAAACATTCCGAGTCTAAGGATTGGAGGCGAATAAACAGCGTGAGTATGCTGAAGCCAAGTATTTTGCCGTTATGGGTGCTCACTGCCGCTCGGACGTCCGGTAACTTGCTTACGGCACACCTACTCTCGCGCTGTCCGTAGAGAACTCCCCTTTTCTGTTCCAGGCACGCACAATGACAAAATGTATTCCTGAGCCGACCGTGAAAGTTTTGTCGACGAAGGCGGCTGTTGTCGTGAACCTCGATGCGCCGTCGATATAGACGATGATGCCCGTGATTCCAGCGGTTGACGTCGCGTTTACCCGCACCCACACAGGCGATGGCACGATCGTATTATTGCTCGGTGAGAAGATTTGGAACAGAGGCAGGCTGCTAGTGCTGCCGACCACCTGTATCGAGGCTATATACGTTCCAAATTGACCGATGTTGTTCCATGCACGCACAGTCACACGGTGAATGCCCGATGTCATCGGCAGCACCGCGTCTACAAAAGGCCGCGTGGTCACGTATCTCATGATGCCATCCACATAGACAATGACTCCTGTGATGCGCAGCGATGACGTTGCATTCACCCGCACCCAGAACGGAGAAGAAACAGTGGCACCGTTCAGCGGTGAAAATCCCGTAACAACCGGGGTCGTTGATGTCTGAGCGGCAGTAATGTTCAGCAGAACGGAAACCAAGTTGGAGCCCTCATTCGCCACCACCAGATCCGGCTTGTGGTCTCCATTGAAATCGGCGGCGGCAATCGCGGAGGGCTTGTTGCTGCTTAGAAGCGCAACATCTCCCTTTTTGCTCCCCAAGTGAATGTAGGTGACCCCGGTGTTGGGGACGGCGACTGCGATATCGGAGTCGCCGTCGAGATCAAAATCGCCGACTGCGATCCTGACTGCAAAGTCGCCTGCTGTGCCGAAGCTGGTGGATAGCTGGAACGTGCCGTCGCCACGGCCCAGAAAGATTTGAATCAGGGAGCTTGCGCTCGCGAAGTCAAGCTTCCCATCATTATTGAAATCGGCTACGGCGACGCTTTCTACAGCGTTGCCGAAGTTTCCTGATAAACGGAAAGTACCATTGCCTATGCCGAGGAGAATGGCTGTGTTGCCTGAAGCAAACGGCCCACCCTCATTGGCGACGGCGATGTCCAGAATGCCGTCGTTGTTGAAATCGCCGACAGCAAGCCCGACGGGAGCTGAGGTGTTGCCGACAGAGCAGCAGTCTATGGCCCGAAAGGTGCCATCCCCATTACCGAGCAGGATTGCGATGCTGTTGGAATCTCTAAAGCTCGTGGCGACGGCGAGATCAAGCTTGCCATCGCGATTAAAATCGCCGACCGCCAATCCGGCCGGAGAACTTGAGGCAATATTATTGGGCCCTCGAAAGGTACCATCACCATTGCCGAGAAAAATCGAGATGCTGCCGAGCACGTTGTTCGCAAAGACGCCGAAATTGGCAATGGCCAGATCGAGTTTGTGGTCTCCATCGAAATCTCCTGCGATGATGGCCACAGGGAAAGACTGATCGGCATGGGGCTGATTCACTGGAAAACTGCGCGGTGGCTGGAACGTACCATCGCCGTTGCTGAGGATGACAGAGAAAAGGCTTGCTGGACTCGTGTCGATTGCGGCGATATCAAGTTTGCCATCGCCATTGAAGTCGCCTGTGGTGACAGCACTAGGGGAATGAGGCAAAGAAATATTCTGAGGAGGACCGAACGATGGGGCCTGCGCGAAGCATTGGCTGGCAAAGGCTAGAAACGCAGCGATTAAGACAGTTATGGACCAGGATTTGAGCGAGAGAGTAGGAAGAGAGGTCATGACGCACCTCGCGTATGGAGTAAGTAATTTGAGAATGAGCGATCGGAAAAGGATTGCTAAAGACATCGAGAGACCCAGGAATGCTGCTAAACCCGCCGCCCTAGTAGAGCTAGGACAACCACCCATATGATTGACTCTTTCGAGATTTATTACGAATCCTGAATAGTAATGAGAGTGGTGCGCATGTAAGGCTGTTCCGTGGGTACCGGTCGCCTTTAAAATACTTCACCGTCTTTTCCTTTTCATCACTGTGCCGATAACGAAGCGTGAGATCGGCGCGGGAAGGTTGAACGAATAACGCTGCAACGGGAACTACGAATTCGAGCGCATCGAATTCGCTGCTTTCTTATAGATCTCTTTTCTGATTTATTCTTCATGGATTCCAGTCAATTAACGAAGGCCATCCTGTCATGTTGAAAGGATAATCACGAACTGCAAAAACAAGGGAAGCACGATGCATTCATAAGTTGAATTACTAATTACGATATTGCAAGGGTCAGAAGATGATCTTAATTCCAAGCTGCATGTTGCGCCGCTGGCGCGTGTCGAAGTCTGAATTCAATCCCAATCCACCTTTCTTAGCGACGACCACCGGGCAACTTCCAACTGCAGTCGCCGGACACCCACCGGAACCCGGGGCATCGCCAGTAGTGGATACGTCCACAGGACCACTAACGAACGTGTTCGGGTGGTTGAAGATGTTGAACGCTTCCCCGCGGAGCTGCAGCCCGACCCACTCGGTCAGTTGGAAGCTCTTGTACATCGCGAAGTTCAGGCTCCATTGGTTGGGACCGCGGAAGGTGTTCCGTCGTGTCATTTCCGTCGGGTACGGGCACGATGTGTTAGAGCTAAACGTACCACCACCAGTTACACTCGTTGTGCCGGCGTTTCCCTCTCCCGGCTTCGTGCATGTGCCGAAATCAGAGAACCCGAGCAGGCTGCTAGTGAAGCTGTTTGCCGGCGGCAGCTCAAGGTAATTAAACGTGTTCGGCCCGGAAGGATTGTTCACATCCCCGGTGAGCGGGATTGTAATGCCAGCAGTGTTCGGCGTGTACCTCGGACAGTATTCAATTGCATTGGTGCAATCGAATAACGTGTACGGAGTACCCGTATAGGCAGTGAAAATAGGCACCATGCTCCAACCTCCGAGGACCTGCTTCGTCCAACCCTTGTCGGAAGTAACGGACGGCGAGTAGACGGCGCTGATCGTTACTCGGTGTCGGATATCGAAATCAGCATTGCCCCTGTCCAGTGCCGGATGGAATGGATCGGTGAAACCGAGGTTTGCATTGGTGCCGACCTCACTGAACGTTGTGCTTAGGTCATCAATCGCGTGCGCCCAAGTGTAGTTCGCGGTGAACGTCAGGCCAGCGTAAGCAAAATTGTTGCTCTGGACGCGAACATTGAGAGCGTTGTAATACGCATCGCCATCACTTCCGCGCCAGTTGATGTTGCTGTACCGCGTTTGGATGCGGCTCTCGGGAAGCACTACAGTTGGATCCAATCCCAAGTAGACCACCCCGGCCCCTTGACGATTGAAGTCTGAGATGGAGTACTGGTGGAGACCACGCGATCCGGTGTACGCCAGTGAAAGCACCGTGTTGCTCATTAGCTGCTGCTCCCACGCCGTACTGTAGAAGTATAGGAGTTCGAGATGTGGGGATCAACAGCCCGCAGGCTGAAAGGCCTCAGCGGAAGGGTTCCCGAAGTACCGTCGGCAGGCCCGAGGCTGTTGTTCGAAATCGCGATCGGTCCACCTACATCAGCAGGCCGGATTGAAAGCGTACCCGTAGCCGGCGGGTTTTGGATTACGTTGAACGTCACGTTTCCAAAATTGCGTTCATACGCGATGCCAAATCCCCCTCGAAGACTGGATTTTCCGGTGCCAAACAGGTCCCAGGCAAATCCTAATCGCGGCGCCCAGTTGTTCAAGTTCTTGTCCCATAGTCCACCCACCGGGCTTTGCGCAGCAATGAGCGTTTGCCCCGCGAGAACATCTTGCGGTTGTACCGTACCGTTGCCATTGTTCGCAGGGTAGAAGTTCGAATCCAGTTGCGGGTTGGCATTGTGCTGCACGCCATAGTACTCCCAGCGTAAGCCCAGATTGAGCGTGACGTTCGGGCCCACCTTCCAGTTGTCCTGACCATAGAAGGCCCAATCGTTGTACCGGTTATTGCGGCTAAAATCCGGAGCAGTCGCGGGCAGCGTTATGGAGCAAGCCGGAATGACAATGGCCGTCCCTGTTGCGCGGTCGCTTTCGCAGGGGAACTTGCCCTGGGGATCGATCGCGCCTTCGAACTGGAAGAGGTTCCCGGCCAGCATATTACTGAGGACCCCGTCTAAGTCGCCCACCCGAGCCAACGTTTCGAATCCGGTTGCAAAGTTGCCGAAGGTGCGGTTGTCACGGATGTGAACGTACTGTCCACCGAATCGGAGGTTGTGGTTGCCCCGACTCCAGGAGACATCCTCATACCACTGGTACAGATTCTGCGGTCCTCCAAATGGCACGGCGTCAATCGGAGAGAGCGGCAGATACCCTGGCAGGATGATGAACTGACCGACGCTCGATATCAAGAACGGCGCATTGCTCTGCGGAAAGAGACCAGGTACGAATCCTGCCGCACCCAGCGGCTGATTGAAATTCAAGCGATTGTAGGCAGATTTCGATGATGACACCACCGAAGGCGAGAACGTATGCGTCAAGCTGAGGAGCACGTTCTGATTGAACGCATTCGTACCCGTCTCATAACCCAGGAATGGGCTGGTGCTCACTGTACCCGGGAATTGGTTTTCGTGGTCACCTCCATAACGCACAAAGAAACTGGTGCGGTCAGTCGCATTCCAGTCCATTCGAATCACACCAAAATACGTGTTCTGTGGTAGTCCGCCGCCGGAATCTCCTGGGGCTTGGTAGCTGACCGTCTGAAATATCGGTGTTGCCGCGGGTAACGTGCCAGCGACTGCGGGAAACGTGGTGGCGATCACATTTGGATCGATTGAACCGGCGAGATCGGCGAGGTTACTGGTTGGCCCCCTGACAACATCTGGCCGCAGCGTTCCAAAGGAGTTAAAAAAAGCCTGCGTATTTGGGGCTGTCAATGCCACGAACTGAGGGGTGGGAACCACACCCTGTGCGGTGGCATTGCTGCGAACGCGAGTCCATTCGACGCTGTTGAAGAAGAACAGCTTGTCCTTGACGATTGGGCCGCCGATTGAATATCCGAATTGGTTACGTGTGAACACGGGTTTTGGCTGTCCCGTCGCATTGTTCTGGGCGCTGTTCGCAGCCAAATCCGAGATTCGATTGAACTCATAGAGCGAGCCGTGGAAAGCGTTCGTACCAGACTTTGTGGCGACATTAATGACACCACCGGTGGCGCGACCGTACTCGGCTGTGAAATCGCTGGTAAGAACACGAATCTCCTGCACCGCATCTAGCGGAACCTTCATTCCAACGGTCGTGTCAAACTCGTCCCTGTTCTCTCCGCCGTCGAGCAAGATGTTGTTACTGGCGTTACGCTGCCCGTTGATGTTGAAACCGGCGCCGCGTGGGGTGCCGGCCGTAGAGATTTGCGTGGGATCCGGAGCCACGTTCCCAGTAATGGAGATCAGGTCGTACGGATCGCGGGTTAAGGTTGGCAATTGAGTGACCTGTGTGGAGGTTACGACCTGGGAGATGGTCTGGTCCGTTGTGTTGACCTGAGCGCCCCCCTCCGCCACAACTTCTACAACTGTGCCCGCGCCCTTAACGGAAAGTGCCGCGTCTGCGGTGTTCCTAGAGCCGACGGTCACTTGTAGTTTCTGTTTGAATGGTGCAAAGCCTGATTGGTCAATGGAAATTTCATACATGCCAGGCTGTAGGTTGGTGAATCTGTACAACCCAGTGGAACTGCTGGTGGTGGTTAGCTTGATTCCTTTGTCAGCGCTGTGGAGTGTCACCGTCGCTCCAGGAATCACCCCTCCGCTTGGGTCTTTCACGGTGCCTGCGATCTGGCCCGTCTCTGCCTGTCCCCACACCATCGCCGATGTGAAAATTAGAAATATGAGTACGGTTATCGAAACTCCTGTACTTCTAAAATCCACTTTCATCCAACGACCGTGCCAAAGTGATCTCAGAATTCCCAGTCAGAACACCGCCGCGATTATCGTCACCTTAGTGAGGCAGCAGGAGCTTTCACATGGATGAAGAAGAGCACGACGAAGGTGGCCTCAACTATGGCAATCGTGACGGCGATCGGAGGTTGAACATTCCAAATCCCTAAAAACTGCCGAGTGCCGCACCTGTGCGCCTTTTCACAGGTGGGCGCGAGTTAAGGCGCTTAAGTCGATCCTTCGCTACGCTCAGGATGATAAGCAGAGCAGTGGTCAGTGGTTCAGTGCTAAAGGCAAAAGCAGGATCGCCGGCTACTCGCGAATTTCCGTGTCATCCAGCTCTGGAATTAGTACACAATCTAGAAGAGAGTTTGCACGTTCACCTCACAGGCGCTGCACCGCTGACAGTCACAAGAACCAAGGAGTCACAATGGTGACGTGCAGGGGAAGATTAATCTTGGGCGACGAAGTTGCCACGGTCTTTAAAGTCTACGACGGAGAGGCGACAGCAGTCGTATCGTTCCGCAAAGCCGCTTGAGCGTACATCGTCCCTGCTCATGCATCCCTCTCAACGAGCAATGAATTTCCTGCTGTTCTGAATTTGATCGCGGGCAGTGAACGACAGACTGCGGTGCTTTCATCGTGCTCGAACTAAATGCATCGGGGCTGACGAGAGAGAAGGAACCACAGTGCGAGCCGGCGCGGATCAATACGAGGCCCCTTTTAGACCGCTTGTTGGCCAGGTACTTGGACGTTACAGGGTAATCGAGAAAATTGGTTCCGGCGGGATGGGCGTTGTGTACCGGGCGCACGACGAGCGCCTGAAGCGCGATGTCGCGCTGAAGATTTTGCCTGAGGGCACCCTGGACGACACGCGCCGCAAGCACTTCCGCAAAGAGGCTTTAATTCTCTCTCACCTGAATCACCCGAACATCGAGACCGCCCACGACTTCGAATCTGCCAACAGTGTCGACTTCTTGGTGATGGAGTTCGTCCCCGGCGTGACTCTTGACCGGAAGTTGGAAGACGGTCACTTGCCGGAAAAGGAAATCACACAACTCGGAATGCAATTGGCGCAGGGCCTTCGAGCAGCGCACGCCGAGGGGATCATCCATCGCGATCTTAAGCCGAAGAACCTGCGCATCACGGAAGATGGCCGCCTAAAGATTTTGGATTTCGGGCTCGCAAAGTCGATTGCACCGTCCGATCCGTGCGCTTCGACCGAAAGCGTCTCCGAAAACCAGCATCTGGTTGGCACCATCGCCTATATGGCACCGGAGCAGTTGCGATGTGAGCAAGTGGACGCCAGAGCAGATATTTATGCCGCGGGCAGCGTGCTCTACGAGATGACTACGGGAAGGCGGGTCTTCACCGAGGAAGGGCCGCGCTTAGTCGATGCCATTCTGCATCAAGAGCCGATTCCGCCGCGCACGATCAATCCGCAAATTTCATCAGGCCTGGAAGCGATCATTCTCAAGGCACTGGATAAAGACCCGGAACATCGTTACCAGAGCGCTAGGGAGCTTCTGGTCGATCTGGAAAGGTTGACCGCTTCTGCCCGTTTGGTATACGCATCGCGGTCGCGAGGTCATGCTCGGAAAGTGCGGTTGTACGCGGCGCTCGGTTTGCTGTTCATTACAGCAACAACGCTTTTTGCCGTTTTCGCCCTGCGGCCTAAACAGGAAAAGATCGATTCCATCGCCGTCATGCCATTTGTAAACACCAACGCAGATCCGAACACTGAATATCTGGGCGATGGAATTACGGAGAGCTTAATCAATGAGATGTCTCACATTTCTAACCTGAAGGTAATTTCGCGGGCCTCAGTTTTTCACTACAAGGGAACTGATGTGGACCCGCAGCGCGTGGCACACGATCTGGGGGTTCACGCGGTGCTTACGGGCAGATTTGCCCAGCGCGGCGACTCGCTCTTGATAAGCGCAGAGCTGGTTGACGCGCGCGACAACATGCATCTATGGGGAGAACAATACAGCCGCAAGTTGGCCGATCTTCCCGCGATCCAGGAAGAGATTTCCCGCGGTATTACGCGCAAGTTGCGTCCGCGACTCACGACAAGCGAGCGGGAACATCTTGCCGCCGGCGGCACCACCGATGCTGAGGCCTATCGGCTCTACATAAAGGGTCGCTATTTTTGGAACAAAAGAGATGTGGAAGGGCTGAAAAAGGCGCGGGATTACTTTCAACAGGCGATTGAGAGAGACCCGAATTATGCGCTGGCTTACACCGGACTGGCCGACTCCTACGCTCTGCTGGGAGACGCTCTGTCTGAGGTACTGAACCGTGAGGAACTGCGTAAAGAAGGGTGCCAGAAGGCGATCGCCGCTTCCAAGAAGGCGTTGGAGATCGACGACACTCTGGGCGAAGCCCATGCCTCTTATGCGTATGCGCTCTTTGATTCGTCGGATTTTTCCGGGGCGGAAAAGGAATTCAAGCGAGCGCTGGAACTCAACCCAAACTATGCCAATGCGCATCATTGGTACGCCAATCTGTTGCTGTGCCTGGGCCGCCAGGAGGAAGGGCTCACAGAGATCCGGCGAGCACAACAGTTGGATCCGCTATCTCTAATTATCAACACGTGGGTAGGCGAACATCTGTTTGCCATGAATCGAGTTGATGAAGCCATTGAACAGTACAAAAAGGTACTCGAAATGGATCCCAATTTCATCCAGGCGCACTCCAACCTGGCGGAAGCATATGACGTGAAGGGGATGCATTCTCAAGCCATTGACGAGTACGAAGTAGGTATATTTCATACTCCGCAGAGTGACGCAAAAACGGCCGCCGAGGCTGTCCAACTGCGCAGAGCGTATAGGTCCTCTGGAGCGAGGGGTTACTGGCTGCAAAAACTGCAATTTGCAAAATCGAATCAAGACTACGCGGGGATTGCCGTTTTCTATGACCTTCTTGGCGACAAAGAAAATGCAATTAAAGCATTACAAAAGGTAACACCAGATGAAAACTGGTACTTGTTGATCAACGGTCCATACTTGGAGGATTTGCGCTCCGACCCTCGTTTCCAAGATCAGGTGCGGCGAGTGCGGGAGTTCTATAAAGGCGGTAATCAGTAATCAGTGGTCAGTAAGTCACACGCAAAACCTGGCACTGATTGCAATGGAAATCGAGCAAAGTCGGAATGCATAGGACCTTCGACTCGCGCTCAACGCGCTTGCTCGGGATGACAGGATAAATGTGGATACCATTGAATACTAGGTACTCCACGCCCACGTTGAGCCCTGCTCCGTGGGCGTTCAACAATGGACGCCTTGATGCTCTTATCCAAATTCGAGTACTCTGGGCTAGAGGCCCACCAAAGGCAAAGTCCGTACCGCTTTTCCGTCAACCGCGACGGAATGTTAATGACAGCAGGCGAAATCACAGGAAAAGATCGCACGCCTTGCGTCCTGCTGTAACTTACGTGACCCTTGCGCATCCACTGGCAAGAACAGGAAGAACCACTTAAAATGTCCGTTCCTCTTTTCCCGTCGCAAACCCCGGCATCCATTGGGTATGAGGTTCACGATGATAACGAACACAAGCCCAACACAAAATGTGGCCAACCAACTGTCCGCGGCAAATGGGCTGGCAATAGTTCGTCTCACGATCGGCGCAATGTTCGTATGGGTCTTTTTTGAGAATCTGGGAAAAGGCCTCTACACACCGGCTGGTTACGCGGGCCTGATCAGGCACTACATCGAGGCGAGCCACTCGCCGGCTGCCTGGAAGGCGGTGATGGGCCTGGCGGCAAACCACGCCACGATAGCGGCTCCCATGCAGGGCATAACCGAGATCTCTCTCGGCATCCTGCTCGTCATCGGTCTGCTTACCCGACCGGCGGCATTTGTAGCTTTTCTGTTTCTCAGCAGCCTTTGGATTTCGGAGTGGGGCACCTCGTGGATTTGGGAACTGCTGGTTCCGGTGCTCGCATCGCTTGCGCTCGCGGTGGGGCGGGCCGGTCGAGCGTGGGGCGTCGACGCCTTGCTAGCGCAGCGCTGGCCGTCCTCCTCATGGTGGTGACTTGAGCCAAGATCAAGTGCGAGTGTCGGTCGTCATTCCTACTCACAACGAAGCGCAGTCCATCGGCCGCGTCTTAGCTGATCTCCCGGCCGATATTGTCGCTGAGGTCTTGGTTGTAGATAGCAATTCAACGGACGGGACTCCCGAGATCGCCTCAAAGATGGGAGCCCGCGTCCTGCACGAACCTCGTCGCGGATACGGTCGCGCCTGTTTGACCGGACTGGCTGGTGCAAGTAGCCCTGACATTGTAGTGTTCCTCGACGGCGATTACAGCGATCGACCAGATGAGCTGCCACTGCTCTTGACTCCAATCATTGACGGCCGTGCCGATATTACGCTCGGTTCCCGCCTGGGGAAGCAGAGCATTCATGGTGCGTTGCCTTGGCATCAGGTGTTTGGGAATCGTCTCGCCGCCAGCCTGATCAGGCTTCTCTATGGACTGGAAATCAGTGATCTCGGCCCGTTTCGCGCTGGCCGCGCAGACATACTGCGCGCGCTCGCCCTCGAAGAGACCACCTATGGCTGGGCGGTTGAGATGATCCTCAAAGGCGCCCGGGCTGGATTCCGCGTGGTTGAAGTCCCGGTGAGCTACTACCCGCGCATCGGAAAATCGAAGATCAGCGGCACGTTGAAGGGCACGGTCGGCGCCGCTTGGTTCATTCTCAGCTTGATCGTGCGCTATTACTTCCGGCACCGAAGAGCCGGGACACCACGGCCAGCGTAGGTTCGCGTCAAAACTTTATGAAATCTTCAAGCGATACCGTGGTGCGTTCGCCAGACAGTGACCGTGTGCTGGTAATCATGGCGAAAGCACCGAGGCCAGGCGAGGTCAAAACCCGCCTGGCTTCCAGCCTTTCTCCTGCGGCCGTCGCCGCTTTCTATTGCTGTCTTCTGGACGACACGCTGGCGCTGGCGCGGTCATTGGGCGATGTGGAAGTTGCCATCATGTGCCCGGACTCGGACGTAGACGAGTTGGCGCAGTTGGCAGGCGACAAAGCGAGCGTAGTTGCGCAGAAAGGCGAAGGTCTTGCTGCAGGCCTCGCTTCGGTGTTTGCGCACTTCGCAGAAGGTCATCAACGACGCACCATTGCCTTCAACAGCGACAGCCCACACCTGCCACGTTCTGTTCTCGAAAACGCGTTCGAAACGCTGGCCGCACATGACGTAGTCGTTGGACCAACGCACGACGGAGGCTACTATCTCGTTGGGGCAAAGGCTTTTCATCCAACGCTTTTCGCACGCGACGGAATGGGCACCAGTAGCGCGCTGGAGAGACTCCTATCGCGCGCACGAGCCCTTGAGCTTTCCGTAGGTTTCGCAGCTCCTTTTTACGATATTGATGTAGCTGACGACCTGACTCGATTGGCAGAGGAGTTGCGGCTGGCTCCGGCAAGGGCGCCACGCACGGCGGCGTGGCTTAAAGAGTGGGAGCTTGTGGCGGCACAATTACGGACGGGCAGGGGAGAATTGTGAAAATCACCCCCGCGTGGCGAGTGTACATACTCGGCGCCACGTTGTGCGTGGCGCTAACGATCTGCTCACGCAACTTCGGCGATAGAGGTGGACCGTACTTTATGGCCTCTTTGACGCTTGCGGGCATCGTGTACCTCTTAGCGATCCGTGAGTTTTTCGCTACGCCAAGATTTGCCCGACGCGTCGTCGTAATTGGGCTCGTCCTGGCTGCTGTGTGGCACATTGAATTTCTTCGGGTGCCCTCGGGCGCCGATGATGATATCCATCGATATCTTTGGGATGCCCGCCTGCAGCGGCTCGGCTACAACCCCTATATTGTCGTTCCCGGCGATCCTGCTTTTGGCGGGTTGCACACACCCGAGACCCGCACTTTGAACAACCCGGACATGCCGAGCCCATATCCAGCGGGCGCTGAGCTTCTCTTCCGCGGCATAACAGCCATTCATGAGTCCATCTTTGCACTGAAAATAGCATTTGTACTTTGCGATCTGATCATTGTTCTCGTGTTGCTCGATGTCTTGCCTTACAACCAGCAAGGAGAGCACTGGGTTCTGGCTTATGCCTGGCACCCGCTGCTGGCGACAGAGGTGGCGGGCAGCGGTCACGTTGACATCGTCGGCGCGCTGCTTTTGTTGGTGTCCTTTGCCGCGCTGGGGCGCCGCTGGCGTACGGTTGCAGCCCTAGCGTTTGGTCTGGCTGTAGCCGTGAAATTGCTCCCGATCGTGCTGCTGCCACTCTACTGGAAGCGCATTCGCGTGCGCGACGGCGCACTGGCAGCAGTCGTTTGTGGACTCCTGTACTTGCCATTTCTTGATCACGGACGCATTCCGATCGGCTCGCTCGGCAGGTATGTCCAGAGTTTCCGCTTTAATGATCCGGTGTTTGCAACGCTCGAGCGAGTGGCGGCTCCGCAGTTTGTGGTTGGGCTGGCGGTGCTCATTGGCTTTCTTACCGCGATCTGGATGCGAAGAAGGTCGGCGGAATGGTCTTCCGACGCGTTTGCCTGGCCAATGGCGGCATCGCTTTTGTGCGCACCGGTTGTGTACCCATGGTACCTGCTCTGGATGCTGCCGTTCGTGAGGTCGGCCTCGACACTGCCTATCATCATGTGGACGGTGAGCATTATCCCTACATATTACGTTTGGCACCTGCGCGCGCTTGGACGTCCGTGGGTGCTTCCTGGCTGGATTGTTCTGCTGGAGTACGGATCCGTCGCGATGACCTCTGCAATCATCCTGTTGCGCCGAACCACTCGACCGGCCGCGCTACCATGTCCAGCAGAATATGTAGAGTGAAGGCAACTTCACCACATGCGATTCTTGCATCCCAGGAACCTTTGTGCGTCATCGAACATGACATTCACTGAGGAGGATCCTCCATGGCTAAGCTGGGCCGTTCAACGATGATCCGTTTCCTAGTTCTTGGGGTGCTGTTCCTTGCTGCGACGTCCTGGGCACAGCAGCGCCCGCCGGTGGTAGAACAGATTGCCAAGGCCTATGGCCTTGATTCGTTCGGGCAAATCGACGCCATCCGCTACACCTGGAGCGGTGAGATCCCAGGACTTTTCAAGATTTCTCACGTTTGGGAGTGGGAGCCCAAGACCGGCAAGGTTTCCTTTGAGGGAACGGATAAGGATGGTAAGCCAGTCAAAGTTACCTACTTGCGCTCGCAGCTCAACAGCCAACCCGACTCCGTGAAAAACCAGGTAGAGCCGTCTTTCGTGAATGATAACTACTGGCTGCTGTTCCCCTTGCATGCATACTGGGACACCAGCGCCACCGTGACCGATCAAGGAATGCATAAACTGCCGCTGGGCAAAGGATCGGCCAGGCTGGTTTCGGTGAAGTATCCCGCGGATGGCGGCTACACGCCCGGCGACACGTGGGATCTCTACGTCGGCAAAGACAACCGCGTCGAACAATTTGTCTATCACCGCGGCGGGCCCAAGCCGCCAAAGCTCGTCACTGCAACGTGGGCAGGCTACAAGAAGGCCGGACCACTCCTTGTTTCAACCGAACACCATGGAAAAGCGGACGGCAAGCCCCTCACCGTGACCATTTCGAATGTGGCGGTTAGGTTAGCGGGATCAGATAAGTGGATCAACGCGCAATAAGGAACGGGCGGATTTCGTTGCGCCCAACTACATCGATCTTCACTCGCGCGCTATCACGACGGTAGTGCAAGAGCTGCCAAACTTGGGCAGATCGCGGTTAGGAGCCGTCCGGATCTCGAGCCGTGGTCGTTCCCCGCGAATGATCGGACAATAAGAGTCAGGCTGTATTAGTGCGCCTTGCAAGCGTCGCCGTCCGGCACATCCGCCGTGGCACGACTCCCGGAACTCGCAAGGCTGGCACGCGTCAGGAAGCGTGCGGGCTTGGTCGAAGGGCGCGGAGTCTAGAATGTCGAGCCCCATCGAGATCAAATCTGACAGCGGCTCCCCCGATCCTGGCCAATAAACGCAGGGCTGTGTCGTGGCGCGCGGCGTAACTCGCACCGTGCTGACGCCACATCCTCCTTCGAGTGGCGGTAGGCCGGCCATCGCCCGCACCAGCGGCTCGCCAATAGCGATTACGTCGGTCTCCTCGAACAGGCGCCGAAAGCCTTCCCAGTACTCTTCGTAGCTCAGGGCATAGATGTCCGATCGCACGGCTTGGTACACATTCACTCGCAAGGGAGCGTCAAACTGCTTGGCTACTCGCGCTACATCCGCTAGACGCAAGTAGTTCGACTTCATCATGACAGCGACGATGGTTACAGGAATATGCAGCCTGAGACACCGTTCTGCCTGCTGGTGGATGAGTGCCCAATTGCCAGGCCCGCGCTGTGCATCCTGTTCCGCTTGTGTCGGGTAATCGAGAGAGAACTCGATGTCGTGGAAGGCATATAGTTCATTGTCTTCCAGAACGCCAACACTATGACCGTTGGAGGTGATGGTGAGCTTGACCCTTTTCGTTTGCAAGTAGGCCAGTATTGCCTTGAAGTCTGGATGCATGCCGTTCTCACCGGTGCCGAGATTCACCGAGCGCACGGGCAGGCGTTCCATGACTGCTTTCACTTGATCTAGGGAGAGACGGTCGGCGCGAGTCGGATCGCGGTAGCAGAAGGCGCAGGCGAGATTACATTCGTTGGTGAGCCCGAGCCCGAGCGCAATCGTGGCATCGGGCGCCCTCGCGCCGGATGGGGCGGATGAAGATTTGCCGGCGACGTTATTCATGGACCATTCTCCATCAACCATCAAGGCAAACGTGCGAAGCATTGTGTGTAGCGCGCGACTGCGGCATACTCCGGTCGCCTGCCCAGCTTGCGCTCCAGCTCAAAAATCCGCTGATACTCGGCGCTGCGAGAAATCCGCGACGGCAAGTAATCCGCAAGGACGCGTACACCCCGCTCGGCAATCACTGCCAGCGACGCCTCTTTCAGCATGGCTTGCAGGCTATCTGACGTAAATAGTCGTACCCGGCCTCCGTACAAAGACTCTTGTCCCCACTCAGCGGTGAGGTCATTTTCCGCAACCGTCAAATCGCCTGCTTGGATAGCGGCCTTGAATACTTCGCCAGCCCGGTTCCGCACCAGGACAGACAGAATCGCTGACGAATCTCGCAATGTGCGAGCCGCAAGGCGCAACACGAGTCCCGGTTCGTCGAGATATTCCAGGATGTTGTGGCAGAGAATTACATCGAACGATGCAGCGGGAAATAAGTTGGTCAGTTCCGTAGCGTCACCGAGTTTCAGTACGATCTTCCCCGAGATCGCTGCTTCTCGTGCCGCGCCCTTTGCGATATCCAGCATCGCTGGTGAGGAATCTAGCAGCGTGACATGAATGCCAAGTCGCGCCAGGCCAACGGCAGTCGCTCCCGTGCCGCACCCGAGATCAAGTGCACACAACGACGCTTTGGCCTGCGGGGGAAGAAAATCCTGCAGGCTGGCAAAAGCCAAGTCGGAGCGCAACCGGCCCTCGGGCGTCTCGAGGTAGACGGCATACTTGTTCGCGCCGCTCTGGAAGCGTTCACTGTCGGCCTTGGCAGTCATCTTCATGCGACCCTCAAGCGTGGTGCCAGAGGTCAGGGTCACGGACACTCGTCATTATATTCCAGCCTCCGTGCCATAACTCCCGCATGGTCGGCCACACGGAAGTAATCCGGCTACTCAAGCCTTCGTCGCGGTCAACTTCTGAGTGGCCCGTCACTCCGGCATGATCCCCAAAATGGGCGTTCCCAGGACAGTCAACCTTTAACCGCGCAATCGCAGTCAGATGCAGTTAGCTCCGTTCGTAGGTTCCGACCAACTGTCCGTATGCGACCACGATTCCCGTGACATCCTTTAAGAATTTTTTCAGCTTAGGCGGGGATTGGAATTTGGTATGGCGGTTGAGCGCGAGGATATAGAAGACATAACGATGCGGACCATGTCCGGGCACCGGCCGTGGTCCCATATAGCCTTGTGCGCCCACAGTGCTCTTTCCGAAATACACATCACTTGTACTGTAAGCAAGACTTCCTTCCGCCATGCCGGTGCGGTCTGAAGAGATTCCGCACGCAATCATGTGCACGAAAGGTCGAGGCAACGGCGCATCCAGGTCTTCCATGATGATTGCCAGTTCGAGGGCTTCCGCGGGAATGCCTTTCCAGGTGAACGGTGGAGAGATGTTTTTTCCTACGCCGATTCCAGCGGAACCGAGCGGCATATGTCCGCCGTTCAAGAACCATGCGCTCTCCAGAAAGATCGTTTCGGGAACACCGTTCAGCGCAGGATAATTCGCGGCCGAGTGACGATCGCCCGCCCGTACACCTCGCAAGAGCCGGCCCAACCAGTGAAGGTTCATACTTCTTCTCCGGAATTCGAAGTCTCGTTCAATACGCGTCGCATCACAATCTTTGTCGTTACTGTGATGGACGCTACTGAGTAAATGCGACTGCACCGTTTTGAATGGGATGGTTACAAATGGCCATACTGAATATTCATGTCCAGCGGTTCAGTGTGATTGCTGCCAAAGCTTTCGAGGGGTGATGACCGAGCTCAACCCTGTGAACGTACCCCTGCATACTCTGTCCACGGGTCTATGGGTGATCGCTGGTTTGGCATGTCTGCAACTCGTGCCCCTAGTCGCTCTCGCGCAAGATGCACCGAGTGCCCGGATTTCAATGCCGCAATCATCTCCTGAACAGGTACCCGTTTCTAGCTCGCAAGGGTTAACTCTACAAGATGCTGTGCAGAAGGCGGTCGCAATTTATCCAACGGTGCGTATCGCTCTTGAGCGGGTACTCGCGGCCAGGGCGGGCGTTGGGCTCACACGGACTCAAAACCTGCCCCAGGCAATTATGTTGTGGCAGACGAATCGAAGCACATACAACAACATTCCAGGGCTGCTTACACCTCAGGGAGTTGTCCCTTCTCTGTCCGGCCCTGTTCTTGCAGATACTTCTGGCACCTCAGTATGGGGCAGCGCCGGAGGTCTATTTATGAATTGGGAGCCGACGCGCTTTGGCTATCGAAAAGCCGAAGTGGCAGCGGCCCAGGCGGGCAGCGATGCAGCAGTTGATAGATTGGCCCTCACGAAACTGGATGTCGCGAATGCCGCAGCAAGTGCATATCTCACCGTTGCAGCGGTTCATGAACAGATAAAAAGTGCCGAGGCTGACCTGTCGCGCCGCCAAGCCTTTGCGAATACGATTCACGTACTGGTCAATAATCAGCTGCGACCAGGAGCAGACGCATCCCAAGCGGATGCGGAAGTAGCAGCGTCTCGCACCGGCCTCATTCAGGCACAGACCCTTGAAAAGGTCAGTCTTGCTGCATTGGCCGAATTGCTCGGTATGCCTTCGAGGCAGATTGTCCTCGTAGCCGAACCGTTGCTTACTGCGCCCTCGAATCCAGACCTGCCAACGTTCGCAGCTACCACACACCCGTCGGCTCTTGAACAGAGTCATCTTTGGAGACAAGCTCAAGCGCAGGAACGCATCTGGTCGAAAGCCTATCTTCCACGATTTTCACTTGTGGGATCAGTTTCCGGACGTGGCAGTGGGGTCAAGCCAGACGGAACGTTGCTGGAAGGTACAAATGGACTTGGACCAGATCGAGAGAACTGGGCAGTAGGGATTCAAACTACCTTCGCACCCTTCGATTTCTTCTCGATTCGTGAAGAGAAGAAGATCGCGGCCTCCAACCAGCGGGCGCAGCAACTGAAGTATCAGAACACCATCTTGACCCTGAATACCCAGGTGGAACAGGCCCGCGCTCAACTTGACGGCGCCATGCAGATTGCGCGCAATACTCCGGTGCAACTCGCAGCGGCGCGCATGGGAGAATCGCAGGCTCGAGCGCGGTATCAGGCGGGCCTCGCCAATATCGCCGAAGCAACACAAGCGTTGGCCCTCCTCCAACAGGCCGAGGCACAAGATGTGCTCGCACGAATTGGCGTTTGGCAAACACTGCTCGGCGTCTCCGCCGCACAAGGGGATCTAACTCCGTTTCTTAACCAACTGCCGGGAGCTCATTGATTCATGTGGTTGATACGTCTGGCGCTCCGTCGCCCTTGGACGATTATTGTTGGTGTTATTGCTGTCGCCTTGTGCTCCATCCTGGCGATTACGCGGATGCGTGTAGACATTTTCCCCAATCTCAACCTGCCCGTCGTCTATGTAGCACAGCCGTATGGCGGCATGAGCCCGGCGCAAATGGAAGGCTTCCTAACCTATTACTACGAGTACCACTTCCTATATGTAGACGGCATTGAGAGTGTCGAATCCAAGTCGGTCCAGGGCGCGGCGCTTATCAAGTTGACCTTTCATTCCGACACGGACATGAGCCAGGCTCTGGCTCAGGTGATCGGCTATGCCAATCGCGCCCATGCATTTATGCCTTACGGGGCAGTGCCGCCGTTCATTGTGCGCTACGACGCTGGAACGGTGCCGATTGGCTATCTCACATTCTCTTCTCCGAATCGGACACTCGGCGAGATTCAGGATCTGGCGCTGAACCGTATCCGTCCGCAATTCGCTACGCTACCAGGGGTATCCTCCCCGCCGCCCTTCGGAGGCAACCAGCGTGCCGTCGTGGTAAGCGTCGATGCATCAAAGCTTCGCGCCTATGGTATGTCGTCTGAACAGGTGGTTCAGTCGATCACGACTGGCAATGTCATTATTCCCGCGGGTAATGTGCAGGAAGGCACATTGCAACCGATCGTTCCAAGCAATTCTGTGGTACGGAACATCCAGGAGTTGGCCGATCTGCCGCTACACACAGGCGCTGGACCAACGGTCTTTCTACACGACATTGCGAAGGTAGAAGATTCCACGGACATCCTGGCGGGGTACGCGGAAATCGACGGCAAGCGCGCGGTCTATATCCCGGTGACGAAGAGACCCGATGCGTCCACGGTAACAGTCGTTAATGAGGTGAAGCAAAACCTCGACCGCTTCCGCTCCCTGGTCCCGCCCGACATTCAAGTCGACTACCGATTCGATCAATCTATCTACGTCAAAGATTCGCTTTGGACGATTGGCCGCGAAGGCCTGCTCGGCGCGTTGCTCACCGGTTTGATGGTGTTGCTCTTTCTTGGCGACTGGCGCAGTGCGGGCATCGTCGTTGTCACAATTCCTTTCGCCATCATCACCGCGATTGTGCTGCTGTGGGCGAGTGGGCAGACCATCAACATCATGACACTCGGCGGTTTGGCCTTGGCGATAGGCGTTCTGGTGGATGAGGGCACAGTCGTTATTGAAAACATCCATGCTCACCTGGAGCGCGGCGAACAGCGCGCCATAGCGGTGCTTCATGCAAGCCGGGAGGTTCTCACTCCTCGTTTGCTTGCCATGCTGTCGATTCTGGCAGTGTTTGTGCCGTCTTTCTTCATGACGGGCGTTGTCAAGGCACTCTTCATTCCGCTTTCGCTCGCTGTTGGGTTTGCAATGGCAGCTTCGTATGTCCTGTCCGGGACTCTCGTGCCGGTGCTGTCTAATTGGGTTCTTCCCGAAAGATGGAATCACAAAGAGGGAGCATCGAAAGGCGGGTTTCTTTCTCGTTTGAGAGACCGGCTTGAATGGGCGCTGTCCAAGATAATGGCAAGGCGCGGGTTCGTCTTCGCTGGCTACCTCGTGATCGCCGCTTTGCTGGTCAGTGTCGTTGGTTTACATTTAGGTCGGGAACTCTTTCCGCCGTCTGGCTCCAATCAATTCCAATTGCGCTTCAATGCGCCCATCGGTACGCGCGTGCCTGTCACCGAAAATCTCGCTCGCCAGGTCCTCAGCACAATTCAGAAGGAAGCCGGAGGTGGGAACGTCGAGAGCACTCTGGGCTATGTAGGGCTTCAAGCTTCCAGCTATCCCGTCAATACTATCTATCTTTGGACAAGTGGTCCCCATGAGGCTATCTTCCGTGTCGCTCTCCGGTCGGATGCGAAGATCAAGCTGTCTGACTTCGAAGAACACTTGCGAAAGGTACTGACAGACCAATTCCCTGGCAGCACTTTCTCCTTCGAAGCTGGAGACATCGTTTCTCAGATCATGAACCTCGGCGCACCGAGCCCCGTAGAAATCGCGGTCCAAGGCTCCGACCTTTCACAAGTGCGCGCGTATGCTTTCCGCGTCCACAATGCTATGTCCTCTATCAATTCTTTACGGGATCTGCGTTATGAAGAGCCGCTCGAATATCCGAGCATCAATGTAGACATCGACCGTGCGCTGACTGGTCAGATGGGGCTCACCGTACAGCAGGTCGGCAACGCAGTTCTCACCGCTACGTCTTCAAGCCGATTCGTTACTCCGAACTACTGGGCTGATCCGAAAACCGGCGTTGGCTATCAGGTGCAAGTAGAGATTCCGCAGACGCAGATTCACACATTGCAAGACATCGCCAATATTCCAGCAGGAACTGGCGCGCATCCGCTCGTTGGAGATGTCGCGAAGGTAGAGAATGGAAAACTTGTCGGTGAATTTGACCGCAGTAATGGCCTGCGCATGGTTTTGATTGCGGCAAACACCTCCGGCAGTGATCTTGGGAGTGTGGCTCGCTCGCTGAATCAAGCCCTCGTTCATATTGCGCCGGTTCCGCGTGGTTTGACTGTGGAAGTTCGTGGCCAGATCGCTCCGATGCGTCTGACGCTCACCAATCTCAGCGTTGGCCTGGGCATTGCGCTGATCGCAATTCTGTTGCTTCTTACTGCAAATTTTCAGTCCTTAAGACTGGCTTTTGTCGTACTGGCAACCGCTCCAGCGGTACTGACCGGAGTTGTTCTCATGCTTTGGCTCACCGGCACCTCACTCAACATCCAGTCATTTATGGGTGCCATCATGGCCCTGGGTGTGGCTGTAGCGAACGCGATTTTGCTCGTCACCTTTGCCGAGCAATACCGCAGAGAAGGAAGGTCGGCGCTTGAAGCAGGCATGGAAGCGGCGAAGACACGCATGCGTCCTGTATTGATGACGAGCATAGCTATGACTGCGGGCATGATCCCGATGGCGCTCGCACTCGGCTCCGGTGCCGAAGCAACGGCTCCGCTTGGCCGTGCCGTCATTGGAGGCTTGTTGGCTGCAACAGCAACGGCTCTTCTTCTGATACCGCCAATCTTTGTCATTGCACAGCAAAATGCGAAACGGACCTCCGTATCCCTTGATCCGGAAGATCCCGAAAGCCGCTATGCTTCGCTTCATCCAGAAGGACTATGAGCATGATTCAATTCAAATCGCCGAAGTCTTTGACGTATTCGCTAGTGCTTATGGCTGGCTGCGCAGGTGCCTCTGTTGGCTGCAACAAGAACGAGCCGGTTCATGCCGCGGACCCGGAGAAACCTCAACAGGTGACGGTTCGTCCTGTTGTCGAACGACAACTGCAAGCGTCCTTGACACTGCCTGCCGAACTAGTTCCGTTCGAAGTAGTCGCCATCTACCCGAAAGCGACTGGCTTCGTGCAGCGGATTGGCGTAGATCGAGGTTCCCGGGTTCACAAGGGACAAGTCTTGGCTCGCCTCACTGCTCCCGAGCTCGATGCGCGCCGTGCTCAGAGCCAAGCCCAGTTCCAGAACGCCCAATCTCAACTTGGCGCGGCACAGGCGAAGCTCGCATCGGATGAAGCAACCAGCAATCACTTGCAGGAGGCCGCAAAGACGCCAGGTGTAGTGGCAGGCAACGATCTCATAGTTGCCGAGAAAACCGTCGAAGCCGATCGTGCGAACGTGAAAGCCAGTGAAGAACATGTCAATGCAGCGCGGCAGGCACTTGGTTCCGAGACTGCCATCCAGCAGTACCTGCGAGTGACAGCTCCGTTTGACGGTGTCATCACTGAGCGCAACGTTCATCCAGGGGCGCTTGTCGGCCCATCGACTGATTCAGCTACCGCAGTCCCAATGCTGAGACTGGAGACGATCGACCACTTGCGTCTCGTCGTTCCTGTTCCGCAGGCTTACGTCAGCAGCATCGTAAAAGGCCAGAATGTTGAATTTATGGTTCCAGCTTTTCCAAATCGGAAATTCACGGGGACGATCGCCCGTATCTCAGATGCGGTGGCGCAGGAGACACGGACTATGCCGGTGGAGCTGGACGTAGACAACCGCAATCACCTGCTCACGCCCGGCACCTATGCGCAGGTGCAATGGCCGGTCCATCGAAGTGGTAAGAGTCTGGTTGTTCTGAAGACAGCAATTGCCTCCGATCTTGAGCACTCGTTTGTTATACGGGTCAAGAACAACAAGGCGGAGTGGGTATACGTTCAGGCTGGTCTTACGAAAGATGACCTCGTCGAAGTGTTTGGAGATTTACACGCGGGAGACCTGGTAGTAGTTCGGGGCACTGATGAGCTAAGACCTGACACACGGGTGGCGGCGTTGCACGACTCAGGGCAGAAATAAGTCGGGACATTCTCTCGTAGTTCGCCACTGGAACGTGGACCGAAAGGGAACAAGCGCCCGTGCACTACGCTGCGCTCGACCATCGCCGTTCCGTCGCTCCAACTGATGTCCCCCACTGCGGGCCGATGATCTCGCTGACCCGCAGTCCGGTACAGACCTTCGGCCGCTACTTCCCTCTCTAACCGGCGTCGCGGCACGACCAAGCGCCGGCGCGGGCGGCACTTGGGGCGTGCCAAACGAAGGTCTGACGAACGCCTACGTGCACGGCAGCCTGGTAACACTGTGGTTTGGCCTGTTAACGCCGAATGGATGCGGTTGTTCTTTGAGCTGCTCGGGACAAAGTTCGTGCACGAAGAGGCCTCGCACGAATCAGCTGGAGCGCTCGTCACTCTGTGCGCTATGACCAGGACAAAGTGACAACCGAATCGGCCGGGACACTGATGCGAGCGGACGATGTCCCAACACGAATCGCGACGTCGCGCGCCACGCTTGCCGGGTTCGTCAGGACAGCCGTGAATGCCCCATCGGGATTACGTGCGGCGACATGATCGATATTCGTAGCACGGTCCGAAGACGAAGATGTCGAAGCGACGATCGTGGCTCCACGGCTTATGTGGCGACTGAAATGCGCGAAAGCCCAGTACTGGCCACTGCGCGTGATGGTCGCGCTGCGGGAGTCCACAGTCACGAGCCCGGCACAGTGGAACGGACCGATGTTGGGATTGCCGCGCTCATCAAGAGCGTAATTCCACGCGATGATGGAGCGGGCCTGGTTGCGCAGAATGCCGCTGAACTGGCTAGCCCATTTTGTCCATTCGGTCTCGTGACCGGTCGTATCGAAGTCGGGGCCGCCCTCGGTCCAGAACTGCCCGACGTTGGGGTACGCCTGCTGCACGCGCGACATCGCGTCGGGAGTGCCAACGTAGCCATGCCACGCAACCCCCTTGATGAAGGCGCGTGCCTTCTCGTCGTCGAGTTCGTTGAGGACACGTCCCCACAGGTTGTAGTTGTGGTCGAGGATCCAGATGTCGGCGGGGGTCTTCGAGGAAGCGAGGACCGGGCCGAGGTGGTCGCGCACGAATTCAATCTCATACTCCTGCGGCCAAACGCAGGCGGGCATTCGACCGTCCTGATCGGTGTCCACTTCATTCTGCGGGGTGATGGAATTCACGCGCGCACCCTCGGCAGCGTAGGCATCGAGGAACTTTTCGAAATACCGCGCATAGGCGGCGAGCCACTTGCGGCGCATCACTCCTCCAAGCATGGAGCCGTTGAACTTCATCCAGGCGGGCGGGCTCCAAGGCGAGGCGAGGAGCCAGAGGTCGGTATTGACGGCACGTGCTTCGCGGAGGATCGGCAGGATGTAAGCGCGGTCGTGGTCGATGGAAAAACGCGCAAGATCCGGGTCCGGCTCGGAGCCTTCACTGTACGAATATGCCTTGGTCGCGTAGTCGGACGATCCGACGCATATGCGGCCGACACTCATGCCCATCTCGGAAGGGTGGAACAGCTCGTGAAAGAGCTGTTGGCGGTCGGAGCCAGACAGGCGATTGAGAGTGAAGCAGGCTGCATCCGTAAATGCCGCGCCGAATCCAAGCACATGCTGAAAGCTGCGAGAGGGATCGATTGTTACGACGGCGTCGGTGCCGGCGACCGGCACATCTGCCCAGCGCAGTGGGCGGAGTGCGGCATGGCGGTCGGAGCCGCCGGTCTTCCAGACAGCGATGTTGCCGCGCGGGTTGGCCGTCTGAGAGGACTGAGCGAAGGACGGCATCGCGACGGATGCGGCAGCGGTGCTGGCGGCGGTCAACTTCAGGAAATCACGACGATTGAATTGGCCCAAAATTTCCTCCAGTGAAATCTGGCGTTGGCTACTGCGTGATGGTGACGCTACCGCGCAGGTTGATGTTTTGCGACGAGGCACCGACGAGGATGTCGAACTTGCCGGGATCGATGGTCCATGCGTGCTTGCTGACGTCGTAGTAGGAGAACGCGCGCGCATCGAGCGACACGCTCACCAGCTTGGATTCGCCGGGCTGCAAGGTCGTCTTGGCGAAACCCTTGAGTTCTTTCACCGGGCGAGGAACGCGGGAATGCTGATCGCCGACGTACACCTCCGAAACCTCGGCTCCGCGAAGGCTGCCGACGTTCTTGACCGTGTAAGTGACGGTGACCTCTGTCCCCTGCTTCACGGATGCCGGCGTGATCGTCAGGCCGCTGTACTCGAACCTCGTGTAAGACAGACCGTACCCGAACGGGAATAGCGGCTTGGTGCCGGTCTTATCGAAGTGCCGGTAACCGAGAAAAACGCCTTCGCTGTAGGCGACGTGCTTGCTGCCATTGTTGTCGTAATAGCTGTTGAAGGTGGCGTTGTCTTCCCAACGGCGTTCGAGCGAGATGGGCAACTTACCGGAGGGATTGATCTTTCCGAAGAGGGTCTCGGCGAGCGCGGTTCCCCCTTCCTGACCGGGATACCAGGCGTACAGGACGGCGGAAGGCGCGTCAATCCACTGCGACATGTCAACATTACCGCCGGCGTTGATCACCACGATGACGTTTTTGTTGGCAGCCAGGATGCTCTTTATGAGGACCTGCTGGTCCTGCGGAAGCTCGAACGGCCGGTCGAAACCTTCCCCTTCGGTCATAGCACTGAAACCGACACAGAGGACGACGGCGTCGCTCCTGGAGGCGAGAGCGCGGGCAACATCGAGAGCGTGATTCCCTCCATGGGTGATGCCGAAGCCGATCTTCGCATCGCCATCGCCTTCGAAGTATTCGAGGCGGACTTTGTAATGCAGGCCCGCTTTGAGATCGAGCTTCTTCTCAATCAAGGTCTCGCCCTGATAGATCCACTGGTCGATGACCAGGTGATCGTCAACGTAGAGGCGGAATCCGTCGTCACCGGAAACGGCGAAGCTGTAGCTGCCGCTTTCTAGAGGAGTAAAGTAGCCGATCCAACGCGCGGAAAAGTTGTCAGCCGGTCCCTGGGAGGTGTAGCTCCCCTGCCCCCAATCGAAGGCGATGTGAGCATCGGTGCGGGTGACAGCGGGCGTTCCGGCGAGATCCTTATTATTGAAGTACTCGGCGCTGAGTCCCGGAGTAGCGCCATCGGCGGTGGTCGTGAACTTCGAGTCGCGGAAGACCTGCGACATGAGCAGAACGCCCGGGCTGTAGTCCACCTTGACCGAGGTTCCGAGGTATTTGTGAACGCCTTCGAGCGGGCTGATCGCATGGAAGGGCTGCACGAGTCCGCTGCCTCCGCCTCCCCACGCGGCGGCTTCGGCGTTCGGCCCGATGAGCGCGACGGACTTCAACTTCGATGGATCAAGCGGAAGGATGCCGTTGTTCTTGAGCAGGACGATGCTGCCGCGGGCTGCCTCAAGAGCAACGGTGTGGGCTTCGGGATTGTCGAGCGGAATGGAGTTATCGGTCTGTGGATGGTCGAAGAAGCCGAAGGCGATGGCGGTGCGCAGGATTCGGCGCAACTTGTCTCCGATGACGGACTCGCTCACCCGACCGCTGTGCACGGCGGGGAGGAGCGTTGCGGCATTCATGAACTTTCCGGAAGGCATCTCGAGGTCGAGCCCACCGTTGGCGGCGGCGATGCCATCGTAGGTGGCGTCCCAATCGGACATAATGATGCCGCGGAATCCCCATTCGTGCTTGGCGATCTCAGTGTTGAGGTGTGAGTTCTGCGTAGCATGGACGCCGTTGACGAGGTTATAGGAATCCATGATGGCGCCGGCGTGTCCGTCTTTCACCGAGGCTTCGAAGGCCGGCAGGTAGATCTCGCGCAATGTGCGCTCATCCACTTCGGAGCTGACGCGATGGCGATCCCACTCCTCGTTGTTTGCCGCGTAATGCTTGGCGGTTGCGATGACGCTCTGGCTCTGAATGCCGGCGATATCGGCAACAGCGATTCGCGACGCGAGGAACGGGTCTTCGCCGAAGTACTCGAAATTACGTCCGCACATCGGGGCGCGGTAGATGTTCATTCCAGGCGCAAGGAGAAAGTGGACGCCACGAGCGCGAGCGTCCTTGCCCATCATCGTGCCGACGCGCTCGATGAGAGCTGTGTCCCACGACGCCGCCATGGCGATGCCGGTCGGGAACGCGGTAGCAGGGCCGTAGTTGCGGACGCCGGCCGGACCGTCGGCCATCTTCAGCTCGGGAATGCCCAGCCGCGGGATGGCGCGGATGTAAAAGTTGTTATAGCCGCCGATGTATACAATCTTCTCTTCCAGCGTCATCTGCTTGAGCAGGGATTCGGCGCGTTGGTCAATCTGCGCGGCGGTGGGACGAGCTTGCGCCACGCACACGATACTTGCAACCACGATGAAGAGTGCTGCAACAATGCTCTTGAATCTTGAATCCAGGGTTAGCCTCCTTTTAACGCCGCCGAGCCTTGTGGTTGTGCGAAGCCGCCGGAGCGGTACTCCAAGCGAAGGTTGCGACCGAGCCGGCCGGAAGCGTGTACGCAAACGACTGGCCGTGATAGCTCACTGCCAGGTTCGCGGGATCTGCGCCGGGGTTCACGGCGAATAAGGCGATGGAGCCGTCAGGATTCTGGAACGCGACATTCTCGAGCTTGGCGTCGAATGAAGTGGAGCCGATGCGACGAGCGCCCGGGCGGACGTACTTGCTGACGTGTCCGAGAACGTAGTAGTCGAGGGTGCGCGTCACCGAGACCGGAGACGCCGTATTGACGGTGACGACTCCGCGACAGGTATCGCAACCGCCGGCGTTAGGTCCGTGATTCTGATCGAGCGCCATGTTCCAAAGCACAACGCTTCGAGCCCAATTGCGCGCGGCGCCGACGATGAGTTGAGCTTCCGTCACGAGCGCATTACCGCTCTGCCACGTTCCTCCGGAGCACTCCGTCTCCCAGAGATCCTTCTCAGGAAAACGGTCGTGGATCTCGCCCTGCGCGGCGACGTCTCCGCCGTAACAGTGAAACGCTGTGCCGGCGGCGAACTTCGCGGCAACAGGATCGCCCAGGACTTTCGCTGGGTATTCCGCGTGATCCCAGTTGTGATCGTAGACCAGGACCTTGGCGTTCACGCCAGCTTCGCGGAATGCTGGGCCGAGGTGATCGCGCAGGAAGGTGGTCTGCGCGCCGGCGGGCATTTCGCTGCCGGGATAGTCCTTGGGAACGAACAATGGCTCGTTCTGCATAGTCACTGCGTATATCGGCACTCCCGCGGATTCATAGGCCTGAACAAATCGCACAAAATAATTGGCGAGCGCGGGATAGAACTCGGGGAGTACGGAGCCGCCGACCAGAGACCGCGTTGTCTTCATCCAGCCGGGCGGGCTCCATGGAGTGGCCATAACCTTCAACTGGGGGTTGATGGCGCGCGCGGCGCGGAGTAAAGGAAGGATATAGGCCTCGTCGTGCTGGATGGAAAAGTGGTTGAGTTCAGGATCTTTTTGTCCAGCAGGCAGGTCGTCGTAGCTGTAGTGGTGAAGCGCCAGATCCGAGGCACCCATTGGCTGGCGGATGAAGCTGAGTCCGATTCCGAATATCGGATCGAAGAGGTCGCGGATCACGCCCTGACGTTGCGCGGCATTGAGCTTGGTGTAAAGAAGCCAACCCGAAGAATCGGTAAGCGACGCGCCGAATCCGTCAATCTCCTGATATTGCGTTGCGTCATCGACCTGGATGACGAGCGGCGATCTGCCGGTGGTGCCGAAGCGTACCGGCTTTTGCGTTTGAAGGGCTTGGCGCAGATCGGGCGTGGTTTGCACCACCTGGACATCCTGTGCCGCCAGCGCAGTGACCAGCAGCATAAACAGCCCTATCACAAGACCAGGGATCTTCCGTGTCATAGCTTTCCTGGGACCGAGATTACGGTAGCGCGGACAGACCGCGCGCCTTTGGTTGAGATATCCGAGCGGGAGGCTCGCGTCGTTAGCACGAGCCTCCACACCACGGGGTTAGAAGTAGAACTTCGCGCCGAGTTGAACCACGCGTGGGCCGCCTACGCCTCCGTACTGGCTCGAGTTCTGGCCCCATGTGGAACCCTTCGAAACAGTGACCGGGGTAGAGGGTGAATTCCACTGCCAAGGTCCATCGACGTTAATGTTGTAGTACTTGTTTTGGAAGTTCGGATGGTTGAACGCGTTGAACCCTTCCAACCGGAGCTGGATGTAACGCTGTTCGTTCGATCCGACGTGAATGTTCTTGAACAGAGACATATCCCAGTTCTGCATTCCGCCGCTACGGAGTATGTCGCGCGTGCCACGAGTCGGAAGACCGATCTGTGGAGCGACGACGTTTCCGCTCTTGTCCAGCGTGTAGTAGTACGGGATCGCTGCCCACATGTTCGAACCAGTCAGAGCACCCGATTCGAACGAAAAGCCGTTGTTCAAATCGATCGGGGTACCGGTCATGAACTGCGTGACACCGCTCAACTGGAAGTTGTCCGTGATGGCACTCAGCCACTTCGGCCCGTCGAAATGCTTAGTGACGTTCGGCAGGTCGTAAACATAGTTGATGGCCACCACATGTGTGCGGTCCCAGCCCGCAGCACGGTAGTCGAGCAGCGGATTGAAGGGATCCTGCCGGTCTTCATCCCCGTTCGCGGTCGTCAGCGACTTCGACCATGTATATGCGGCGCCAAACGTCAGACCCTTGCTGAAGCGGCGCTGCAATGAGACTTGCAAGGAGTTATAGTTCGAAGTCCCGTCGAATTTCAGGTACTCGATCTGGTCGTAGCCCTTGTACGGAACTAGCGGCGCATTCGTGAACGAGGACCGCCCGAGGGCGCATTGTCCGCTGAAGCTGTACCCTGCAGCCGCATACTGCTGCGGAAGGTTGGGTTCAACGTTCGGGACGACGCCGCCTGGGAAGCAGTTCGGGTCTTGCGCTGCCTTGGTGAACGCCGTGCCATACGGGATCGCGTTGATGTCGCGGGAGGTCACCAGGTGGCGCGACATCGTCCCCACATATGCAACGTCCATCGTGATGCCAGCACCCAGGTCGCGCTGCACCCCCAGGCTGAAGCTGTAGACGGTCGGCACCTTTCCGCCTTTCTCGGCCCCGAAGATGCTGGTCAACGGTGAGGTAATGCCGGCCTGCGCCGCCGCCGTAAGCGAAGGAAGGTTTGAGATGTTGTTGCTCGACACCTTCGGGGTCACAACCAGCGCGGGGTTGTTGAACACGGTGTTAAAGATCAGGTTGCCCTGCGTGCGGTCATGCATCATGCCAACACCGCCGCGCAAAACTGTCTTGTGATCGCCGAACGGATCGTAAGCGAAACCGAGACGTGGCTCCGGCATGATGCCGCGGCTGTTCCAGCCGCCGTCGGGTGCCGTACCATTGTTCGTAAATACCAGCCCGTTCAGCGGATTCCCGCCCTTGGTCAGGTCGATGCTTCCGTCACTGTTCACGTGCACCGCCTTCGCCGGATCATAGGCGTTCGGATCGAAGACTGCGATCTGGTTCTTGGCGTCGTACTGGGGTGGAATCCATGAAAACCGCATACCGTAGTCGAGCGTTAAGCGAGGCGTCAGCTTCCACGTGTCCTGCACGTAAAACTCAAGCTGGTTGTAGCGGAAGAAACCTTCCGGACGAGCGCTCGACTGGCTGAAGTTCTGGAACATGCCCAGCAACGCGCTGGCGTAAGGATCTCCGCAGGTGGTGTTCGCCGGGCAGTTGCTCGGGGCGGTCGGATTCGTACTGAAGCTGAACTGACCGTTGACGTTCCCCCACGAGATCTGGTCCTTGCGGCTCCGCTGGTAGAAGATGCCGGTCTTCAGGGTGTGCTTGCCCCTTGCCCACGTCAGGTTATCGTTCAGGTTGATCGTGGTGTTCGCCTGGTACCAGGGCGTCGCGCCAAGATAGCTCCAGCCGAAGTTCACTCCAGGGACTCCACCGAAGCCCATGTCCGGAATTGACTGGTCCGGGGAGACGGGATAGAGCAGCGGCAAGTTGATGCCGTTCTTTCCGACAGACAGACTCCCTCCGACGCTGTCGGTTCGGGTCTTCGTAACGCTAGGTCCGACGGAAAACTCGTTGATGATGGTCGGAGTTATGGTGCTCACCAGGCTCGTTGAGAGGTTCCAGCCGGGGTGAGTCGAAGTGCAGCCTCCCGCCAGGTTGATGGCGCCTGCACAGGCAAACGTCCCCAAGCCGGGCCACGGCAGGATCGGTGCGGCCTGGTTGTCCGTGTTGTGTATCCAGCGGGCGAACAAGCGATTTTTGTCGTTGAGCTGGTAATCGACACGTAAGATGTCCTCGCGTCGCGGATTTGCGTAAGAAAGGGTGGTCGAATAGTTGTAATCGTTGTGGCCGGAGACGTTCGGCTGAGGGTACAGATTCAGGATCTTCTGTACCTGATCGAACATCGCCTTTTGCGACGCCGAAAGCATGCTGGGGACGATCTTGTTGTTGACGATCGCCGGGCCGGAAATCAGGATGGGGTTCCCGTTGCCGTCTTTCGACTGCGAGAAGTCTCCCTGCCGTTCCAGCACCGTTGGCGTATAGAAGGTCGTAACGCCGCTCACCGGAATCAGCTGGTTGTAGTATTCCTGACCCCAGAAAAAGAATAGCTTGTTCTTGCTCTTGTTGAAATCAGTGCCCGGGACCAGCACGGGACCGCCAAGCTGATAACCAGCATAGTTGTAGCGGTACTTGGCAATCGGCGTATCGTTCTGTTTAGCGAACCAGTCATTCGCGTTCAGTCCCTCGTGGCGATGGAAGTAGCGCGCGTTTCCGTGGAACTGGTTGGTGCCTGACTTAGTCGTGATCACGACCTGGCCGCCGGCGGCCTTGCCGTACTCTGCCTGGTAATTCGAGGTAAGGACTTTCACGTCTTCAATCGCATCGGGGTTGATCGTGACGTGCGTGCCGCCGTTGTTCCCCGTATCGACGTTTGAAGCGCCGTCGATGGTGAATTCATGCTGGTTTGCGCGCGTGCCATTGATATTGAATGCGTCAATGCCGCCGGTGCCGGACTGGTGGCCGTCGAAGCTGCTCACCACACCCGGGATCAGTTTCATGTAGTCCAGCACCATGCGGCCGTTGAGGGCCACGTTGTTGAGCTGCTTGTTCGTTATCAGATCGGAACGCTCCCCAGAGTTAGTCTGGAGCTGCAGTTGTGCGGCATCGGCCGTAACGGTGACCGAACTTTCGGCGGCGCCCACCGTCAACTGGAAGTCTCCGGCGTTCAGGCGGTCTGCCGCGCTGAGGGTGACTCCTTGTTTCTCAAGCCTTTGAAAGCCGGGCGCTTCCACTGTAATGGTGTAGGTAGCAGGCGGCAGGTTCGGAACGGTGAAGGTGCCGCTATTCGAGGAAACGACCTTCCTTTCAACTCCGATCTGCGGACTTTTGACCACTACCGACGCTTTGGGAACATAGGCGCCCGAGGGGTCCTTAACGCTTCCGAAAATCGTGCCCGACGTCACCTGCGCAGCGACAGTGCCGCAGATTAGGCAAGCGAACAGCGCAACGAACAGCGAGTTTCGCAGCAGACTAAACCCGATCCCGCATGTACGAGACATAGATTGAATTCCTTTCGTGAAACGGTGATATGAAAACCGTGATATATGGCGCATCATGGCACGCGATCCTTACGGACTACGACGGCACCCTTCCGTTCCGCTCTACTGACCGGTGACCCGCCCGCAGGGCAGATCGGGTGTCAGTCATAGCAAAGCCGGAAGTGGCGACAATCCACAACAATCCACAATTTCGATTTTCGAGATTTCTGCCCCGTCGGGCCGCGGCGTCCCATTGTCCAGGCAGGACTACAGGCGCCAGCTCAGGCGAGCAGAAGGAACTTAACTTTGTCACACGATTTTAATCCTGAGCTGAATCGAAGCTTTGTCTGAGGAAAAGCTTAGGGACAGGGCAAAACAGCCTTAGAACGCAGGTAATCGTCCGCCAGGAAGAGTTGAAGATATAATTTGAGGTACTCCATTCCATTTTTTGAAGGCTGAACCGAGACTTGATCGGCGATTTCCAACTTGCAGACTGGCAGGTACAACCCCAGCTGAACTGTGTCCGCCGAGGTGAGAAATCGATCCACGTCGAGCCGAAAGTCATGCAGGTCCTGGTCCAGTTGGCGGACCATCCTGACGAAGTGCTCTCCAAAGAACAATTAATGCACGCGGTCTGGTCGGACACGTTCGTAGGCGATGAGGTTCTGACACGTTGTATCTCGGAAATCCGGCGTGCGCTGGAAGACGATGCCCGGGCTCCGCGGTTCGTGCAGACGATCCCAAAAGTGGGCTATCGGTTAATTGCGCCAGTGGACCGGCGGGACCTGCTCGCAGACTCACGTGCGACGAAACCTACCGCGGCTCGCTTGCCCGACGAGCGGAGCGAACCGCCGGCGCCCGCGATGGAAACTCCAGCAGCAGCCCCGTCACCTTCTACGATTGTAAGTCCCGGGCTCGGCCCCGTGATGGCGCTACGCTGGGCAGTGATCGCGTTCGTCGCGTTGGCGGTCCTGGCAGTTGGAACTTGGATTTTGCGGTCGCGCCGTCCTTTGCAGACCGGCACCGGGGATTACCGCACGCTGCCCTTCACCTCGTATTCGGGATCGCAGACACAACCGGCGTTTTCGCCCGACGGGAACAAGATCGCGTTCGTGTGGAACGGCGAAAACGGCGGCCGGCAAAGTGTCTATGTAAAGGTCATCGGAACGGAGAATCCCGTAAGATTGACCTCGGGGCCAGGGGACGATTACAGCCCAGTGTGGTCGCCCGACGGTCGCTTTCTGGCGTTTTTGCGCTCGGCCGAGAACGGTCAGGGTCTCTATATTATTCCTTCCATCGGCGGGCCAGAGCGAAAGGTGGCATCGCGGTCGGGAGTGGCCGACAACAGCAGCCGCATGTCGGTCACGTGGTCTCCCGACGGGAAGCAGCTGGTGTTCACGGACGGGAAATCGACCCAAAGTCCGTCTTCCCTCTTCTCCTTGAACCTCGAAACGCTCGCAGTGCAACGCATTACGACTCCGGCCCCGTCGTGGGATGGCGACTACACTCCTGTGTTCTCGCCGGACGGCAAGCGCATAGCCTTCATCCGCGACGTCGAAGCGTCGCTGCGGGACGTGTACATCCTGCCGGCCGATGGCGGCGAGCCCACGCGTCTGACCTCCGACAACCGGCAGGTCTCGGGGCTAGCATGGTCGAGCGACGGGACAAGCGTGATCTTCTCTTCTGACCGACGGGGCAAGTTTGCGCTATGGCGGGTGGCTGCGAGCGGCGGCGCGCCGGAGCGCCTGCCCGTCGGCACCGAAGGCGCATCCTATCCGGCGATCGCCCCGAAGGGTGACCGGTTGGCGTATGCGCAGACTTCGGCGCAATGGAGCATCATGCGCGTGGTACTGGACACGGCCGGAAAGGCGAAGACCACGCGACTGCTGTCATCGACGGAACAGGATTCCGCACCCCGATACTCGCCGGATGGAACGCGGATCGCGTTCCAGTCCTGGCGCTCGGGGACCCAGGAGATCTGGGTGTGTGCGAGCAGCGGATCGGGGCCGGTGCAGCTGACATCGTTCAACGGGCCACTGACGGGAAGTCCGTCGTGGTCGCCGGATGGCCAGCAGATCGCATTCGACTCGCGACCAGAAGGACGTTCGCATATTTACGTGGTGTCAGTGGACGGGGGAGTACCACAAAAGGTGACCTCCGGCGACCAGAACGACATCCTGCCAACGTGGTCGCGCGACATGAAATCAATCTATTTCGCGTCGAATCGCAGCGGCGCGTGGGACATCTGGAAAGTTCCTGCGAACGGCGGAGAGGCGCGGCGGATGACCCGTCGTGGCGGTTTCATGGGCATCGAGTCCTTCGACAGCAAATGGCTTTACTACACGAAGGCGGACCTTTCGGGCCTGTGGAGGATTCCAGCTAACGGCGACAAGGAAGAACAGTTGCTGAACCAACCGAAGTCAGGATACTGGGGCTACTGGAGCGTGGCAAAGGACGGCATTTACTACTTGAATGATTCCAACGCTCCACCATCGATCGACTTTTTCGATCCATTGACGAAGCGCGCACGGCACGTGCACATACTGGACCACATGCCGCCCGTGTACAACGGCCTAAGCGTCGCCGGGGATGGGAGGTCGCTGTTGTACACCGAGGCGACCGACGCCGGAAGCCACATCACGCTGGTGGAACACTTCCGCTGATTCCCTCAGGCCAACCCGAAGGTGTGGTGTAGACCCCTCTCCACTTGGTAACAAACCGGGCAGGTTACTGCCTTGCCCGGAGTGCATTCCGCGCAGACTCAGCGCACTGCTACGATGTGTACGTCATCGCTGCCACTGCAAAAAGACAAAGCCGTTGCAATGGATTCGGCAAGACCTAAGACCCACATAGCGTTCCGTGATAAATGACGACAGCATTGTGGTCGATCGAAAGCTCCGCGCCCTTGGTTGGCAATCCTTCATTATTGCAGGCGAATTGATTGAAGGTCATTGAGTTTGGCTGGGGGCGAGCACGACCAGGAGAGAAACCAATCGCATCCTGGCCAGAGGTGAAAAACATAGTCTAAATGGTATGGAAATAACGCAGGTTGCTGCTTCCCTTTTTCTTGGGATTCCATTGAATTTGGAGGGAATATCTGCATTGTTTGAAACAGCTGCGGCCGGCTGTTTACAAGGTAATCAAAAAATTAGATTGGAATTTGCGCTCACGGCGGCGAAAACAGCTGGAAGCTCGGAATCAACAATTCCTAAGAAGCATTTCACGACTGCTGGATCAAACTGAGTACCGGAGGACTGAACCAGCCGACGCTTCGCCTCTTCCGTGGGTAAGCCTTTTCGGTATGGACGATTGGATACCATGGCATCGAACGAGTCGATGACTGTGACAATGCGGGCTCCCAGGGGAATCTCGCTGCCGCGGAGCTTGCCGGGATAGCCGTTTCCATCAAAGCTCTCATGATGGTGTAGCGTGATCAGGCTGGTCTGTGAAAGCGCTGGAAAAAGCCTAAGGACACCCCAACCGTATTCCGGATGCTTATTCATCAACGCGCGCTCGTCCTCAGTCAGAGGACCATTTTTGTTAAGAATGGCATCTGGAACGCCAATCTTTCCGATATCGTGTACGACCGCGGCCATCTCGATGTCGTGGAGGCTTTCTTCTGGGATGCCCAACTCCTGTCCCACACGCATGCCCCATTCGGCCAGCCGGGTACTGTGCACTCCAGTATTCAAATCCTTCAGATCAAGCAGTTGATGAAAGCCGCAGACCAGCGAGTTCAGGGTGCTGGAAAGCTCCTCCTCGAGCACCTTGACGTGCATGGACGATCTTGCTTCGAAGGGCCGGACCGTTGTTGGAAATGCATTAATCATTTCTAGTTTCGCTCACCGAATCCCCAGAGCGGCACGCCAGGCAGCTACAGCAGTGTAAGTGTTGAGGCGACCATGGTTGAGTTCCGCAGAGATCCAATCCGCTTGAGCTAATGAGGAAGATGCACTTGATTCCTTGACCGAGTTCGATACTTGCACAAGCAACGCCGCCGTGCCCGCTACCATAGGTGCGCTGAACGAAGTACCCCAACATGCTGCGTAAGTTCCGTAGGGATACATCGTGACTACGCCTTCACCAGGCGCGGCCATCCAAACCAAGTTGGAGCCATAGTTTGAGAACGAGGAGCGATTATCGCTGTTGTCTGTAGAGGCGACGCCCATCACATCAGGGTAAGCAGCCGGATAGACCAGGACAGCTTTGCCATCGTTGCCGGCTGAGGCGACAAGCACAACACCTTTTGACGCAACGCTCTTTACCGCATTGGATAATTCCTGCGATGAGGAAGCAAAACTAAAGCTCATGTTGACTACGCTCGCCCCATTTTTCTGGGCATAGTAGAGCGCACGCATTACATCAGAGGCATAGCCGGATCCATCAACGCCGAACGCTTTCAACGGGAGGATTTTGGCATTTGGCGCTACCAGGTGCACTACTCCAGCCACCATCGTGCCATGGCCAAATGCGGAGTAGTTGCCGCCATCGAGCACGGCAGCGGAGGATTGATCGAGTACAGCGGCCGTTGACTGGTTTACATAAGCCGGCTGCGCACCGTCAAGGACTGCAGCGCTGGACTGCGTAACATCGCCCTTTTCGTCGGCTCCGCCCTTGTTGTGCATGAAGTCATACCCGGTCAGCAAGACAGGTTTCAAAGCCGGATGCGAAGGGTCCACGCCGGTATCAATGATTGCAACGATACCTGCGCCGGTCACGCCATAGGCTGATTGCGTTTTGGCCAACTGAATCAATTGAGCCGCAGGTTGATTTACGTATCCGTGCCACACGGTGGAGCCGTAATACGACATGGGAGTTTGGTCGTACAGAGCGCTGGGTATATTGCTGGCCGTAGCTGACTGTACTTTCATCGTCTGATCGAGCTCAATGTCCACAATGCCCAGATTCAGCGAGAGACTCTTTAACAGGGAGAGTGGGTTCAGCAGGTTCGTGGTGACCAGGAATACTTGGTTGTTTGGATCGCCGAGCCCCCATTGAACCGTGCAGCCCAACAGAAGGCAGCTTGATTTGAGATGCAACAGGCCAAGGCCATCGCGGACAATCAATCGCGTAGTGGCCGCACTCGGAGTGCTCAGAGCCACCATCATAAGAACCAACGAAATAATATGTTTGAAGGTCTTCATTTCTAACTCCATCCAATCGCCCCGCAATTGAAACATTCCGCTCGGGCGACTTCAAATTACTGTGGTAACCGCTGGTAACACTTGTAGTAATTACTTCCCGACATCGGGAAATTCAGGCACTCGGACGCGGATTTTCTTTTCACAGATATCCAGTTCAAGATGGAGATCCTCCACCGGAGAAAAGACCATATGGAACTCGCCCATATCATTGGTTTGTGTCTGCTGTATTATTCGTTCCCCGCAACATAAAGCCACTGGCATAGTCGTCTGCTTTCCAGAGGTCGATTCTTGTATCTGCCCTATCAGGCTGACTTCGTCAGTCGTTGGCGCCTTTTCCACACGCAAATCGATGAACCGTTGGCCGTGTTGGTACAGCAGCTGACGGCAGACATTGCTCGAACTGCGCACGCCTGCGGTGAGAGCTTGCTGGGCTGTGTCAAATACCAAGTTCGCCATTAGCTCACCCAGGAAACTTCCGGCCGGCTTAGAAGGCACGAACTGGGATCGTGCAATTCGTAATGCATCACTCGGGGGAGCGTAATTCAGGTCGTCGGCAGCTGCCTTGGTCACACTAGACCAGAGTTGGAACGAGGCGCGGCACTCTTCGCAATTTTCAAGGTGCTCTTTCATACGTGCAGATACGTCAGCCGTCTGCACATCCCGCACATAATCGATCCAATCCTTAGTTGTGAAGTGCTTCATCATTTCCTCCGCTGGGGGGTGGCGGTTCCAGACTTGGCCCATTTGCTGCTTCTGGGAAAAGGAGTAACCAGAGTTCAAAAAAATATAGGCGACAGAAACTTTTTTTAGATCCGGCCGGTGAGAACGAAGGGGGCCCAATAGTAAGGATGGGGATGTTTCTTACGTAAGTCATTGATTCCTTGGAGAGCTGCTGGATAACTCATCCCCTTCAGTCGGCGTCCGTAGAAGGATGCCATGAAATCAGCAGTACTCTCATCATCTACATCCCAAAGGGAAAGCAAAAGAGAGCCAGCGCCAGCTGCGAAAAGGCCTCGGACAAGCCCTAATAATTCATCTCCACCGGTGACCACATTTAAACCGGTGGCGCAGCCGCTCAACGTGATCAACTCAGCGGGAAGCCGATATTGGTACAAATCGTAGAGGCTCAGCACGGAATCGCCCAGTTTGATGCCGGAAAAAAGTGGATTGTCTTGCCGAAAAAAGCCATGCGTTGCGATATGGATGATCCGACTCGACAGCCCAAGCGTGCGCAAAGCAGCAGCGGTGGCCTGAGGGCCTATTAATAGATTCGAGTCTGGCATGGTGCTGGCGATAGCTTCCGCTTCCTGCTGTATGAACGGTGCCGCGGCGTCGGGCACGCCCATGATCAGAGCGCCGTGCTGATCATCGAAAGTTCTCGCCTGGCACTTTGCGAAGACCGTCGCACTGGGAGCGTTTGACAATGTAAAGCAATCGATCAGGTACTCGTCTTCGTCCATCAATGCCTGGAAGGGGATGTAGTGAAGAAACTCGTGAGGCACAATGACCAAGTGCTTTGCCGCGTGCAACAGCGGACGCACTGGTGCGATTAACTCTTTATAGAGATCGCGCAAGTGCGCCTGCGTAGCCTCCAGCAACGGTTGCTCAAAGTTCTTCACATACTCGCGTCCAAAACGAAATTTGGCGAGTTGAAATTGCAACAGGCGCATGGACTTCTGCACCCGCGTAGTCAGGGTAATGGGAACAATCTGAAGGTCGTCGTTCCACAAGACCGCGACCAAAATTTGATCTTTGACGCGGTAGTACTCCAGCAGGATCGAGTCTGGGGGAAGCTGAGCGCGAATCTCGGCGATACTGCAGGAAACAGCGGGTGCCCCCACAGATTCAGCTTCCGCAGTCGGCAATTCGCGCAGCACGCGGACGAATTCCGCCTCATGTTGTCTGGCTAGTACTTGGAGCTCGTCGATCCGCGCAGACGTTGACTCTGCACCCTGCAATTGTTCATTTTCGATCCTGTGGTAATACCAATTCAATTCCTCCCGCAATCTCCCGATCTGCCTTACCAGATCACTTTGGCTCTCGTGAGGTGCAGAGGCCCGCGAGCCAAGTCGCGACATCAGATCCACCAAGCTGCGGGATTTTGCCTGTTCTATGTACTGAAACGCCTCCTCGGTCCGGGCCGGCGATGGATCTAACAAGCAAAGATCCACCAATCCTTCATATACCTCGAGCCTGTTCTTCATGAAGGCCATCTTCAATTCCTCACCCCGCAAACTGCTACGTAGAACCTCAAGGGCTACGCGTGCTTGCTGGTATGCGGAATAAGACTGTTCAGGACGATTTGAGAGCGAAAATATCTGGCCAAGCAAAACATGGACTTGGTATTTGAGATTTGGAGATTCGATCCTTTGCAAGAGCGCCTCGGCTTCCAAGCACTCACGTTCGGCAGAGGCCAAGTCTGAAACGCTGATCTGCAGTCGCGCCATCAACAGCCGGCACAGCACAGCCTTGCCGATCAAGGGAGATGTCTGAAAGAACTCAAGAGCAGATTGGCAGAGCCGGCGCGACTCGAAATAGCGGCCCTCATTAAAGAGCACCAGTGCTTGATAAAGGTCGATGAGCGAGGGCCAGACCTGGTTCTGCTCAGCGACAAAAGTTTCCCGGGCTCGCGCGAACATTTCAAGGGCGTGAACGGCTTTGCCTTGCTGGCCGTATGCAATGGCCAGGTTGGCCATGCATTTCGCCTTCTCGTAACCCATCCCTTGTTTTTCAAAAAGGGAGATTCCGGCCTGTGCAATCTCTGCCGCCTCCTCAGCAAGGTTGAGTTCAAGATAGATTTCAGAGAGATCGAGATGACAAAGAGCGAAGTGATAATTGTCGCCGCTTTTGCGGCAGGTCTCGCGGGTGGAACGCAGCCGATCAATGGCAATGCTATAGTCCCCGCGTAAGTAATAGAGCCACGCGATGTTGTAATCCGCCTGGCTGACAAGCAATGGCATGTTGTGCTGTTCCGAAAACTGGCGGGCCTCTTGGTAGACATCCATCGCCCTGCGAAAGTCATTCAAGCTGATCAGGCACATAGCCATGTTGTGCAAGGCTACGGCTACACCTTCCGGATCTTTTTGCCGGTTGGGAAGAAAGTAGCGGTAAGCATGCTCGTAGCGCTCAAGCGCTTCCTGCAGCCGATCCTGCCGATGCAAGATGTTGCCGGCGTTCAATTCAAGACGTGCCAAACGCCAATGATTACGTTCCGCTAAAAAGATCCGCCGTGCTTCTTCGCTGGCTTGGAGTGCCTGTTGGTATTCGCCCAAAAGTAGATGGGGCTGAATCGAGGAACTCAATGTGCGCGCCAACTCTGAGGCTTGCCCTTGACGACGAAAAATTTTCATCGCCTGTTCGTGATGATTGATCGCTTCACGGTGCTGTCCAGCGATGTAAAGAGCGTTGGCTTTTGCGCGGAGGCTCTGCGCCAGAGCACTAGGATTGGTGAGCCGCCGGGCAAGATCTACCGTGAAATCGGCTATTACGAGGGTTTCATGAACGTTGATACGGGCTTGTTGGCGAACAACCTCAGTGAGCCACTCGACGACATCTGCGCGCACCAGAGCACGGTTGGCATCCAGAAAGTTTTTGCGCGCCGTCTCCGTTTCCAAACGGGCCAATTTCGGGAGAAGCGCAGTGCGCTCGACTGAGATTTTCTTTTCGTCGCTGCTCATGGTCGCCCGAACTCCATTGCTTCCAGGCTGGCGCGCAGCTTGTCGAGACAACGGCCACGAATGAACCCGATCGAGCCCACTGCTATGCCTAAGTTCTCGGCGACATCCTTATAAGGACGAGGTGGGTCTTCATAGAACAGGGTATGGATCAGCTCTCGGCATCTCGGCGAAAGCTTTGCGATCGCTTCCCTCAACATTTGGTCTTTCTCGAGTTCGATGAGCAGATTATCCGCGAGCTTCTCGATCGGAGCCGCTGCCTCTTGCGTTTCCTCGTCTGCGTGGTTCCAGCGTTGCTGTTGCTTGTGCCAATGAAAACACTTGTGGGCTGTGACCTTTATCAACCATCCCGAGAGTGCCTGTGGATCACGCAGCTTAGGCAGTTCTGAAAGCAACTCAGCACAGACAGCCTGAAAAATCTCGGCAGCGTCCGCCTGCGGAAGACGGTGCTTAATGGGAATTGAGAAAATGAGGTTTTTATATTTGTCTAAAAGTGCGGTCCAAGCCTCTTCTTTTCCTGCCAGGCAGCCTTGTACAAGACGATCATCAGTCCAATAAGGCGAACCAGCCTCAGCCACGGATGGGCTTGAAGGGGCTTTTGGCTTAGGCTGAGGCTTGGGCATCGGTGAGTCAGCTTACATCATTCAATTCCAAGCACTTAAGTTACTTTTGTCACCGCTATTGAAGGAATAGCTCGTCCGCGTTCCACAAAACATACGGATCCAAAATCGAAGGATTAAAGTTCCCAACTTTATTCTTTGCGCCCACTAGGATGTTGGGGCTCGCCAGGCAGATGATTGGCAGATTATCAGCCACCAGTTGCTGCACCCGGTCGTAAAGCCGCTTTCTGGCCGGAACTTTGAGCGTGGAGAGCTGCTGCTTCATCAGACCATCTATCTCAGCTTCCCACGGAGTAGCAGGCTTGTTCTCGCCCAGGTTCCACAGGTGATTGCTTCCTGTCGAAAGCCATACATTCATCTGCGGGTTGGGATCGACATCTCCGCCTCCGAGACCCAAAACCGCGGCTTCATACTCATGAGTTTGAAAGACGCGATCCAGGAGCGAGCGGAATTCTAGCGGAACCACCTGAGCCTTGATGCCGATCTGCTTGAGATCGTCTTGAATAATGGTAGCGATCTGACTTCGCTGCGCATTGGACGAACTTGTCAGGATACTGAACTCGACGGGAGCGCCTGACGCAGACACCAGCGTGCCGTCCTGCTTCCAGGAGAATCCGGCAGTGCGCAGCATCTCACGAGCCTTGTCTGCGGATCGTGGCGCAAGCCGCACATTCGGATTGAGCCACAACTTGTTTGCAGGATTTACATGAGTCACCAGAGAGGTGGCGCGGCCGCGGTAGACAAGTTTCGTGATCGAATCCCTATCGATTGCAGCAGAAATCGCCCGGCGAAACTCAACTTTGCGGAACCAATCTTGTTTTGCAGCAACACTTCCAGCGCCCTTCGGCAGTACTGAATTCAAGTTGAAAAAAAGAAAGTTGTATTCAAGTCCTGGACCCAGGTCGTTCATGTGAAATGCACGCGCTTGCTGGTCGCGTTCCAGCACCGCATAGTTGTCCGCGCTCATTCGGCTAATGAGGTCCGTCTCGCCCGATTGAAACCGGATTACCTGTGCATCTTCGCTGGGCACAAAAAGGAAGGTGATCTCATCCAAATAAGGAAGTCTTTTCTTTTCCTTGTCTATCTTCCAGTAATAGGGATTTCGCTCGATCGTGGCGCGCTGCCCAGGCAGATATTCCTTCAGACGGAAGGGGCCAAGTCCGGCCATTTCAGATGCAATCGCGGAGATGCTCCACGCTTCGCCAATCTTTCCTTGTTCGTAAGTCTTCAATAGGAGATGCCGGGGCAGGATCGCGATATTGTCGAAGATTCGTTCCGCGGCGGCATAGGGTTGCGCCAGCTGAAAAGCCACCGTGTAAGCGTCAACCTTCGTGACTGCGATCGGCTTGTCGCCGACGACCAGCAAATCACGCTGTGGAGAGTGGAGTTTTTCGTCGAGATAAACAGCGAATGAAAATACAACGTCATCGGCATCGAATGGCGCCCCGTCGGAGAATCGCACTCCACGTCTCAATTGCAATGTGTAGCGCAAACCATCCTTCGAGACCTTCCAGGATTTCGCCAATGCGGGCTCAGTGTTCTGAGTAGCCCGATTTATGTGTATGAGATCAGCGTTGAGCCTGCCTGTGATTTCTCGCGAGCTGCCGTCCACCAGCGTTACCGGGTTGAAGGTTTTTGGCTCTGAGCGCAAAGCGATGGCCAATCTTCCGCCATACTTGCCTGATTGAGCAGTGGAAAGTGCCAGCTCTTCTCCGGGACGCACCGGCTGCGGAGGCACTATGGCCCACGCGCATGCCAACTGGAGTGCGATGACGCCGAGTCCAAGGATGCTTCGAACTTTTAATTTAAGAGCGCACATAATTTTTTACGGGTCCTTCAGATCGGAATGAATTCTAACCTTCGCTGCAATGCGTTAGCCATAAGAAAGTAGGCTAGAAAGAGTGGGATCAAACTGATTCCTGGGATGAACATCCACCAATAGGACGTCAGCACGTGATATTGCTGTAAAGCTCCAAGCAGATTTCCTAGGCTGGCTGCCGGTTCGCCGACTCCGAGTCCGAGGAAAGACAAAGTGATCTCGGAAAGTATGTATTGAGGGACTAACAGTGCCGCCTGTGCAAGCACGACTCCATACACCTGGGGCAAGATGTGACGCCGCAGAAGATAGAAGTCTGTGGCCCCAAGGTTTCGTCCTACTAAAACAAAGTTTCTTTGTTTACCGCTGAGCACTACGCCGCGAATCAGCCGCGCAGGCCGCGCCCAGCCTATCGCGCCAATGAGCGTGACCAGCAATAAAAATGTCTGCTCCGGACTGAGATGGAGCGGCAGAAAAGCCCGGACTGCCAAGAGCAAATAGATCCAGGGAAGTGCTAAGAATAACTCTGCCAAGCGCATCAGCACGGTATCTACGATCGAACCGTAAAAACCCGCGGCCATTCCCACGATCAAGCCGACGATCAAAGCAAGTGTTGTCGCCAACAATCCGGCAAACAGCGACAGCCTTGCTCCAAACAAAAAGCGCGACAATTGATCACGTCCCAGGCCGTCAGTACCAAGCAACGAGATTCGCCCCGGAGCGTCCACTCCAAACAGATGCGACTTAGTTCCACTCACGAAAAAACGAACCGCGTACGTGTGACTGCAATCTTCCTCATACCCGCCGGAACTGTCTTCGACCTCCTTCCTTGCACACACAAAAGGACGAATACCGAAACGGCCAGCCACGTCCACGAAATGTAACTTCGTCGGCGGCGCATAGGACGCCGCGCGATCCTGTTCAGCTTCGTCATAAGGAGCAAAGAATCCACAGAATAAGAAGATGAAATGGATTGCTACCAGAACTGCCAACCATCGTCGTAAGGGACTGTTCATCCGGCGCTCTTCGTTCTGATCCGCGGATCACTGGCAAACAACAGCAGATCAGAAATAAACACACCCGCTTGGAGCAAGAGCGTGGACACCAGCACCGCACCGATCACAACGTAAAGGTCTCGTGCTAGTACAGATTCCAGGAGAAGCGGACCCAGACCAGGCCAACTCATCACGATCTCAGTGATCAATGCCGCGCCGAGCAGATTTGCGATGGAGAGCCCCAGCAACGAGATCAACGGATTGAGTGCGGCCGGAAAGACATGGCGAAATAACAATCTGCCGCGTGGTATCCCATGTGCTCGCGCCGCTCTCACAAAAGGCGACTGCAATGTTTCAACCATCGTGGCTCGAATGTGCCGGATCAGGACAGGAACGATACTGAGCACCAACACTGTGATTGGAATCGCGGCATGTAAGGCGATGTCCTTTAGCTTTTCAGGCCATCGCATCTCCTCATATCCGAGTGAGGTCATGCTGCCGACTGGAAAGTACCCGGTGCGCAAAGCAAACCAGAGAAAACTCAACGAAATGAGCAGATCCGGAGTTATCAGCAAAGTTGTATTGCCTAGGCTGACCGCGCGGTCCTCCCATCTGTTCTGCTTTGCGGCGCTGATCACACCTATAGGAATCGCGACCAACCACGCCAGCAAGGTAGCGGGCAGTGTGAGCAGCAATGTGTTTGCTACTCGATCACCGAGCAACCTGGTAACGGGCACGTTATAGGCAAAAGAAAAACCGAAGTCCCCGTGCAGTGCCGCACCCAACCAGTGCGCATAGCGAACCGCTATCGAATCGTCGAAACCATACTGGTGTCGCAACGCAACAAGAGTTTCTGGCGAGATTTGCGGGTTGAGCCGAATCTCGGAAACGTAATCACCCGGAGCCAGCGCAAACAAGAGGAACGCGAGAACAGAGATTCCAATGAGGAGGAAAATTCCGTGGACCAAGCGGCTAAAAAGGAATCGCATCTTAAGTCTGGCTCTCGAACGAAAGCATCGCGTTGATCAACGCTTGCGTTTGTGGATGTTCGGGCCGCTGCAACAACCTCGACGAAAGACCCCGCTCAACGATCCGACCTTCACTCATCACGGCAATCTCGTCCGCAAGGTAGCCGGCCAATTCCATATCGTGCGATATATAAATGAGCGCGAGGCGGCGCTCGGCTTGAACTGTGAGCAGCAGATTAGCAATATCGGCTTGCACGGACATATCCAAGCCAGAAAGCGCTTCATCTAGGATGATAACTTCAGCATCCGCCGCCAACGCCCGCGCGATTGCCAATCGTTGCCGCTGACCTCCACTGAACTGCATGGGCGACCTGCTTATTGAATCGACAGGCAATCCCACGCGCTCCATCAAGTCGATTGCCCGTTGCTGTTGCTCTGCCCTGCTACCGATTGCTCGAATGACCATCGGCTCGCAGATCACTTGCCCGGCTGTGAATGTTGGATTAAACGAGGTTGCGGCATCTTGAAAAACTAGCTGCAATTTGGACCGGACTTCGCGCAAGCTTGTACCGGAAAGTGAAAACAAGTCCGTACCATTCATCAACACCTTGCCTGAATCTGCTTCCAACAGCCGACTGATGCACATGCCAAGCGTTGACTTACCAGAGCCAGACTCGCCCACAAAAGCGATGCTTGACCCAGCTTCAAGAGTGAAGCTGACTGAGTCCAGCGCTTTCACGTGAACCTTCGCACCAAACGGCCACCTGCTCCGAACATATGTTTTGCTCAGGTCCGTCACTTGGAGCAGGGGTTTATCTGCTGAATGTTTGATAGTGTCCTCTTCGGAAAGCGAAGAATGCCACATTAGCGCCGAGTTCGGAACTCTTTTTTGAAGGCTTTGAGCTCCGCAAGCTGTCGCAAGCCATCCTTCATCAAGAGCTCGCGCGGGCTGAATGCACCATTTGTCCACGTGAATTCAGCAAACTCTTTGTGTACGGATGCGAAGGACGGCCAAGGACTTCTGTAGCCAATCCCTGTTCTACGATTTTTCCTGAATGCATGACGAGGATGCGATCCGCAAATTTCGCGAGAATCGCAGGGTTGTGAGTTATCAGGAGAAATGCGATGTGACGCCGCTCCTTCAGCTCAGATAATAATGTAAGGATGTCGGCTTGTACGGTGGTATCCAGCGACGATGTCGGCTCGTCTGCAATAACCACCTGCGGTCTGCATGCCAGCGCTTGAGCAATCGCAACCCTTTGACATTGACCACCGCTCAGCTCGTGTGGAAATGCATCGTAAATCTTCTCAGCATCTAGCCGCACCTCGGTCAGCATCGCGAGCGCCTCGTCTCGGCACTTAGAACTATTCCATGCACGATGAGCACGGATCACCTCCGCGACCTGAACGCCCACCCGCATCACCGGATTCAAAGCTATTCGTGGCTCCTGAAAGATGGTGGAGATAGCCGCCCCACGAATCGCTTGCAGCTCTCTCTCATTCAGCCCATTCAATTCCCTGCCAGCAAATCTGATCGAGCCACCTGTGATGCTCCCTCCCGGAGGCAACAGCCCGAGAATAGCCGACCCGAGCGTAGTCTTCCCGGATCCTGACTCGCCCAGCACCCCGACTACTTCACCAGGAAAGACCCCAAAACTGGCGTGGTCTACGGCTATTACTTCCACTACAGGCGCCTGGAAGCGGACTGTCAAATTCTCGACAAGCAATACTGGGTCAGCGGAACCCGACTTAGTCACGAATGTAATATATGAGAAGGCGCTGAGAAGATAAAGCTAAGAAAGCCTAAACTGACGAGTGCAGCATTCCGCATATGCGGGCGCCTTCCCGATGCGGCAAGGTATTCGGGAACCTTCGTCACACTGCAGCACGGATTTGTTCCGGAAGGACGAAGTCTTCCATCGCCTTTGCGAACCCCTCCTCCTCGTTTGAGGCAGTCACGAAGGTGGCTGATTTCTGGACCTCAGGATTGGCGTTTCCCATCGCGATACTCACACCGCTCTTGCGAAACATCAATACGTCGTTTGGCATGTCGCCGATAGTTGCAATCTCTTCCGGCGAAATCTTGAGCAGCTCTGAAGCGATGGTGACGACCTCGCCCTTGTTGGCATTGGGATGTGTCACATCGAGATAGTAAGGTTGCGAACGCGCTGCTGACACATGTGTTCCGCATGCCTGTTGCACATCCTTCTCGCAGCGAGCAACAGCTTCGTAATCGTCACTGACGCCCACGATCTTCGCAACTTGTCCGAAAAGACCGTCAAAGCTCGTTGTGATCGTTGGGGGGAACTTCACCGTCCACTGTTCTCGCGCGACATGCGGCGCTTGCGGATCGCGGATGAACCATTCGCGTTCGGTGTAGAGCCACACGTCCAATTTGTGCTGCTCGATGATTTGCACCGCCTGCTCCGCAGCTTCTGCCGGCAACAGCTTCTTTGATACAACGGACAGGTCCGGACGAATTATCACTCCGCCATTGAAACCGGCGATGAATTCAGCGTGTTGGAGGACTTCAACCAACATCTTCATCCCTAGCGGGGGCCGACCGCTGGTGACTGCTAGGGCGATTCCCGCGCGTCGCATCTTGTCGACCGCTTCAATCGCCCTTTGCGTCAGGACTTTTTCTTGAGTTACCAGCGTTCCGTCCACATCGGCGATGACAAGGCGAACAGCTCGGGATTTCGGAGTCGCAGCAGTCACTTTGAACCTCCGCTATGTCTCACGTTGTTGTCTTCAACACCGACTGCGACGAATTGCTGCCATCTGCAACCTGCGCCACCGTACATCCTTCTAAAGAATACTGGCAATTGATCCGCTCCTGCGATCCTTCGCATGAAGCGCGACTATATCCGCAGTTTTTAGGGCTGCCTATCTGTTCAGAAAACAACTGGCAGATTTACCAGTCTCGTATCCCGATTATCACTGCTAGTTTGATGCCTCGAGGTGCCACGATGAGAGCGACGAAAATGCTTAACGATTTGGGCCAGAGTCTCTGGTTGGACAACATTACGCGCGAACTCCTGGACAGCGGAACGCTCCAAAACTACATCGACGAGCTCTCGGTGACCGGGCTCACATCGAACCCAACGATCTTCGACCACGCCATCAAGAACAGCGATGCGTATGACGAGGCAATCCACGAGAAGCTGGAAAAGGGAAAGTCAAGTGAGGCACTTTTCTTCGACCTCGCGCTCGAAGACCTCACGCGGGCAGCCGACATGTTCCGACCAATCCACGAGAAGACGAACGGAGTAGATGGATGGGTCTCACTGGAGGTGTCGCCTGCTTTAGCCTATAACACTGCCAGTAGTCTCGCCGCAGCTAGAGAGCTGCATGCACGCGCCAGACGTCCTAACCTTTTCATTAAAATTCCGGGGACAAAGGAAGGCCTACCCGCGATCGAAGAAGCAATCTTCGCCGGTGTTCCTGTGAACGTTACGCTCTTGTTTTCCCGGGAACAGTACTTGGCGGCCGCGGATGCGTTCATGCGCGGGATTGAGCGGCGCATCGCTGCCGGGCTCAACCCGAATGTCGGCTCGGTGGCCTCAATCTTTGTCAGTCGCTGGGACTCGGCGGTCATGGACAAGGTGCCTGACTCGCTACGAGACCAACTCGGCATTGCCATTGCTGAACGCACATACAAGGCGTACCGCACTCTGCTTAGCTCTCCGCGCTGGCAGCGCGTTTACAACGACGGAGCTCGCCCGCAACGGCTCCTCTGGGCCAGCACGGGGACCAAAGATCCGAAAGCCTCTGACATTCTGTACGTTCAGGCACTGGCTGCGCCTTTCACGGTGAACACGATGCCTGAAGCGACGTTGAAAGCACTATCCAATCACAGCGAACTTGGTCCTATACTGCCGGCAGATGGTGGCGATTGCGAAAAAGTATTAGCGCAGTTTTCCAAGGCCGGCGTCGATGTAGAAGCATTAGCTGTCCAGTTACAGGAGGAAGGAGCCAAGTCATTCGTAAAATCCTGGAACGAACTGATGGCAGTGATCACGTCGAAGAGCGCACTTCTCGAGAAGGCTAGTTAGCTAGAGGTCGGATGACCTGGAAGGAGTTGGTTATGCAGATCGGGATGATTGGTCTTGGACGGATGGGCGCAAACATGGTGCGTCGGCTTCTCAGGCAGGGACACAACTGTGTGGTCTTCAATCGATCTCCGAAGCCGGTGGAGGAGCTCACTAAAGAGAAGGCGGTGGGAGCCGTGTCGCTCCAGGACCTTGTGAAGAAGCTTGCGAAGCCGCGAGCGGTCTGGATGATGGTGCCTGCGGCGGTGGTGGACAAGACAATCTCTGATCTCCTGCCCCACCTCGACGCCGGTGACATTCTCATCGACGGTGGCAACTCCTATTACGTGGATGACATTCGCCGCGCAAAGGAACTCGCGCCCAAGCAGATTCATTACATGGACGTGGGCACGAGCGGTGGTGTCTGGGGGCTGGAGCGTGGTTACTGCATGATGATTGGCGGCGAAGCGGACGTCGTGAAGCACCTTGACCCCATCTTCGCAGCGCTGGCGCCCGGAGTAGGTGAGGTTCCGCGCACTCCGGGCCGCGAGAAGATTGATGGCACTGCCGAGCAGGGTTACTTGCATTGCGGCCCAAACGGTGCCGGCCATTTTGTAAAGATGGTCCACAACGGAATTGAGTACGGGCTCATGGCCGCGTACGCCGAGGGATTGGGCATTCTGCGTGCGGCCAACATCGGCAAGCAGGAACACGCCATTGACGCCGAGACCACGCCACTGCGAGATCCCGAGCACTATCAGTACGAACTCGATCTACGTGACATCACGGAAGTGTGGCGCCGCGGCAGTGTGATCGCTTCGTGGCTGCTGGATCTCACCGCCGCTGCCCTCCTCGAAGATCCGACTCTATCGAATTTCACCGGCCGCGTCTCTGATTCAGGCGAAGGACGCTGGACGATCAAGGCCGCCATCGATGAAGCCGTACCAGCGCAAGTACTCACTACCGCGCTCTATGAACGATTCAGCTCGCGCGGCGAAGCCGACTTCGCGAACAAGCTTTTGTCGGCCATGCGATACGAGTTTGGTGGGCACCTCGAAAAAGTGGGAAAGCCTCAGGCTGCTTGAAGGAGACGTTGATGACTACTCCTCATTCGGATGCGCTGGTCTTCTTCGGAGCAACCGGCGATTTGGCCTACAAGAAAATCTTTCCGGCGCTACAGTCGATGATCAAACGCGGCCATCTAGGTGCTCCCGTAATCGGCGTGGCCAAGGCCGGCTGGAACCTCGACCAGTTCCGAGCTCGGGCGCTGGATAGTTTGGAGAAACACGGCGGAGTCGATCCTGCGGCTTTCGAGAAGTTGAATAGTCTGCTCAGATATGTCGATGGTGACTACGCAGACTCGGCGACCTTCGAGGCGCTGCGCAAGGAAATCAACGTCGCTCAGCGACCAGCGCACTATCTGGCCATCCCTCCCGCGCTATTTGGCTCGGTTGTCGAAAAGCTGGCGCATTCAGGCTGTCACACGAATGCTCGTGTGATTGTCGAGAAGCCATTCGGAGATGACCTCGACTCAGCACGGAAACTCAACCAGATATTGCTTGGAGCCTTCGACGAGACAGCAATCTTCCGCATCGATCACTATCTTGGAAAGCGACCGGTTCGCAGTATTCTCGTGTTCCGTTTCGCGAATGCGTTTGCCGAAGCATTCTGGAACCGCCACTATATCGAGAGTGTGCAGATCACAATGGCGGAAGATTTTGGGATCCAGGGTCGAGGCGCTTTCTATGATGGGACGGGCACCATCCGCGATGTGATTCAAAATCATCTCTTTCAGGTTTTGTGCAACCTGGCCATGGAGCCTCCCGTCAGGACTGACAGCGAATCGATTCGCGACGAGAAGGTCAAAGTACTGAAGGCAATTGCACCGATTGAAGCAAAGGACGTTGTCCGTGGGCAGTTCCGGGGCTACCGAAAGGAGAGGGGCGTGGCTGCGGACTCGAGAACTGAGACTTTTGCAGCCCTGCGACTGGAAGTCAATTCCTGGCGGTGGAAAGGAGTCCCATTTTATATCCGGGCTGGAAAGTGTCTGCCCCTGACGTCTACCGAAGTAGTCGGCCGATTTCGCAAACCTCCCTCTGTGATACGCGAGAGTGCGCTGTCACCAAACTATCTCAGATTTCGGATCAATCCTGAAGTACACATCGCCCTGGGCATGAACGTGATGAGTCAGGGGGAACAGATGATCGGCGAATTGTCGGAGATGCTCGCGAGCCATCACCCTCGCGCGGACGAGATGGATGCCTACGAACGAGTGTTGGGAGACGCGATGGCGGGAGATCCAACGCTGTTTGCCCGCGAGGACTACGTCGAAGAGGCATGGCGGATCGTCGATCCAGTGCTGAACAACGCTACTCCTGTCTACGAATACGACGCAAACACCTGGGGGCCGGATGAGGTCGAAAAGCGAGTCACTCCCGCAGGTGGTTGGCAGAACCCGACAGTGATTGGGCGGGAGGCAGTCGGTGGAGTGTCCACGGCTGCGTAAACTCGATCGTTCTGGCAAGGAAAAGATTAGGGCTCAGACCGCCGACGCATTTCCACAGCCTCGCCCGCTTTTCCCATCGGCACCACGCTTGCTAGATTGACAAACAACCCGTGTTCGACCACACCGGGCCGTGTAATTACAGAGTCGGCCAGTGGTGTTTCCATGGTCGTCAATTCAGGATCTAACCTTTAGCGAGTAACACGGTTAATCACAGGCAGCGCGACAGCGGATTTCAACTTCAATAAAGAGGTGGAGAGCCGTCAAGCTGAACCAGACGGTGCTTTACTGAAGGTCGCCGATTGCAGCCGTTTGAAGCCACCGCTTCCCGATCTTTCTAAGAGGAACTGCTTGTGCAAGACGTGTACTCGAGTAAACGGATGCTACGGCCTGCTCTGAAGGTCCTATCGACTTTGTTCTGTCTTTCAACCACCTCTGTTGCTGATTCTCCGACCTTCTCAAGCCCGACCAATATTTTTGCTCCTGCATCCACCCCTGCCCATTCAATATTCGGGCTGAATCTGTTTGTGCTGGCGATAACGGGGGCGATTTTCGTAACGGTGTTTAGTTTGCTGGCGTACGCTGTCGTGAAATTCAGGAAGAGAGCAGACGACGATGGCCGCGAGCCCGCCCAGGTGTATGGGAGCAATCAGGTGGAGGTCGCTTGGACGGTGATTCCGATTCTCATCGTAGTGGTCCTATTCATGGCAACTGCGCGCGTGATCGCTTATGTGCAAATGGCAATGCCGGAAAACGCCATGCAGGTTGTCGCCGTAGGTCATCAGTTCTGGTGGGAATATCGGTATCCCGGTGCGAATGTGGTGACCGCAAATGAATTGCATGTGCCGGTCAGCGATCCGGCACATCCAACTCCGACTTTTATAAAGTTACTGTCCGCAGATACGGACCATAGCTTCTGGGTGCCACGACTCGCGGGCAAGACCGACCTGATTCCCAATCGCACAAACACTACGTGGATCGACCCGCAGCAAGTGGGACTGTACTTGGGACAGTGCGCGCAATATTGCGGAACGCAGCATGCAAAGATGCTTCTGCGTGTTTATGTGCAATCACGCTCGGATTTCGACCGATGGATTCAAGAGCAGAGTCAGCCGGCACACGTGAGTGACACTGCTTCCGAGGGGCGTCGCATTTTTGAATCCATTGGTTGCATGAATTGCCACGCAGTGGCGGGCACAGCTGCAGACGGACGCTTCGGTCCTGATCTCACACACCTGATGAGCCGCGACACTATCGCTTCCGGCATCGCCCCAAACACACATGAAAAACTGCGGCAATGGATCCAAGACCCCAGCACGCTAAAACCTGGGGCACGGATGCCGGCAATGGGACTAGATGAACCTGAACTGAATGCAGTGACCGCTTACGTGGAAACGCTTCGTTGAACCTTAAGGAGGACGAATCCATGTCCACCGAACTGATTGCTTGGCCGAGGGCCCCCGAGTCATCTGTTCCATTCGTGGAGAGGCTTCACGGATGGGTGACAACTGTCGATCATAAGCGGCTCGGTCTCATGTACATCCTGTATGCCATGGTGTTCCTTCTGATCGGCGGGATTGAAGCCTTGATAATGCGCATTCAGCTCGCTGTGCCGCACAACAACTTCGTTTCGCCGCAAGTCTTCAATCGGTTGTTCACCATGCATGGCACCACCATGATTTTTTTTGTGATCATGCCTCTGGTTTTTGGCTTCGCAAACTACTTGGTCCCGCTGATGATCGGAGCCCGGGACATGGCGTTTCCGCGACTCAACGCATTCAGTTTCTGGCTGACAGCATTCGGCGGCATTCTTCTTTACTTCAGCTGGCTCGGTGCTAATGGCTTGTACGGTGCCGGAAACGCGCCCGACGTGGGGTGGTTCGCCTATGCACCTCTGACTTCAAGGACGTTCTCCGTCGGTCACAGTACCGACTACTGGACCCTGAGCCTGTTGGTTTCAGGATTCGGCAGTATCGGCGCGGCGATCAACATCATAGCGACAACACTGTGCCTGCGCAGTCCCGGGATGACGCTTGGGAAAATGCCGCTCTTCGCTTGGCTGAACCTGGTGATGGCGGGCTTGGTGATCCTGGCGATAAGTCCGTTGTCGGCGGCGCAGATCATGCTGGTCATTGACCGCTACCTTGGCGGGCATTTCTTCGACACACAAGCCGGGGGTTCGGCAGTGATCTGGATGCACTTTTTCTGGGTCTTCGGACATCCGGAAGTCTACGTCCTGGTCCTTCCGGCATTTGGGATCGCTTCGGAGATCATCCCCGTATTCTCCCGCAAGGCGATCTTCGGCTACCCGATCATGGTGGCGGCGACCGTTGCCATTGGGTTTATCTCGATGAGTGTGTGGGCCCACCACATGTTCACGGTGGGGATGAGTTCTAACGCCAACACATTTTTTGTTCTATCGACTATGGCAATCGCCGTGCCCACGGGAATCAAGATCTTCAACTGGCTCGCCACCATGTGGGGAGGAAAGATCGAGTTCAAGGCGCCGATGCTTTTCTGCACCGCATTTCTATTTCAGTTCCTGATCGCCGGATTGACTGGGATCATGCAGGGTGCCGCTCCGTTCGATTGGCATCTTGCAAATTCATATTTCGTGATTGCGCATTTCCATTACGTGATCGTTGGCGGAATCCTCTTCACATTTTTCGCCGCCTTCTATTATTGGTTCCCAAAAGTGACAGGAAGAATGTACAACGAGACGCTCGCGAAACTGCATTTCTGGCTATTTTTCATCGGTTTCCATCTGACTTTCGATTTCATGCACATACCCGGTCTCCTGGGCATGCCTCGGCGGATTTACACATATGAGCCAGGTCGCGGATGGGAGACCTGGAACTTGATCGTTACCATCGGTGTGGTTTTTCAAGCGCTCGGCATTTTGGTTTTCATCGTCAATCTGCTCTGGTCTTACTTCAAAGGTAAGACTGCCGGAAATGATCCATGGGACGCATGGACCCTGGAATGGTCAACCAGCTCGCCGCCGCCCGCATATAACTTCGCAGTGACTCCATCGGTTAAGAGCCGCCGTCCGCTCTGGGACCTCAAGCACCCGGAAGATCCGGACTGGAGATATGAGTAGAGGGAGATTCTCATGAGTGCAGCGATAATTACGATGCCTGAACCGGAAGTCCAGTGGACTCTTCCCTCGCGTGGACGCGTCGCAATGTTTTCCTTGATTGCGGCTGAGTCCGCAATCTTCTCGATATTCGTCGTCGCCTACCTGTTCTACCTGGGCAAGAGCCTCAGTGGGCCGACTCCAAAGGAAATACTCCGCGTCCCGATCGTGTTTACCATCTGCTTGCTCTCGAGCAGCATAACAATTCACTTGGCTGTTAGATCGCTGCAGAGCGGAAAGCTCGGTGCCTTCACTCGCTGGTGGTTTCTGACATTTGCTCTTGGAGCCGCGTTCCTGGCGGGGACAGCGATCGAGTGGCGACACCTGATTTACGACGAGGGATTCACGATTCAAACCAACCTGTTTGGGACCACTTATTTTTCTTTGGTTGGACTGCATGCTTTCCACGTGCTGATGGGCCTCATGGCTCTATTCACGGTGTGGCTGCTCACGCTGCTTGGAAATGTCAAACGCGAGCATGCCGAGCGCGTGGATGTTCTTGCGCTCTATTGGCATTTTGTCGACTCAGTATGGGTCGTGGTTTTTCTGGTCGTCTACGTCATTGGGCGCTGAAGGGAAAGAGGATGGTCGATTCAGCAAAGAGCGCAGTGAGCGCGCCTGACAAGCTGCAATTGCCCGCGCCCACCGCGTGGCCCATAGTGCTCGCATTCGGAATTGCATTAGTGTTCGCAGGTTTGGTTACGAGTGCGACGGTGAGCGTCCTTGGAGCGATCTTGTTGATAACTGGCGCGGTCGGCTGGTTTCGCGACGTGCTACCCCACGAAGCACACGAAACGGTGCCAGTGCTACCAGATACGGCGGTGATTCAAACCTCGCGCCGTGAAGTCGCTCGACTCGGAGTAGCGCCGGGAGTGAGACGGGCGTGGCTGCCGATCGAAGTCTATCCGGTCTCGGCGGGAATCAAGGGAGGGCTCGCGGGAAGCGTCGCTATGGCCGCGTTGGCCATGCTCTACGGTCAACTGACGCATGGCAGCATTTGGTATCCGATCAATCTATTGGTCGCTGGATTTTTTCCTGCTGCTGCGACTACCGCTCAAATCGCCGCATTTAACCTGAGCGCCTTGCTGATCGCGATTCCCATCCATCTGCTCACGTCTCTTTTGGTGGGATCGCTCTACGGCGTTTTACTGCCGATGTTTCCTCGACGTCCGATACTGCTGGGAGGTCTTTTCGCGCCCATCTTGTGGTCGGGACTGCTCTTCAGCACTCTAAACATCATTAATCCGGTGCTCAACAAACGCATCAGCTGGCCGTGGTTTGTTCTATCGCAGGTTGGGTTCGGCATCGTGGCGGGTATCGTTGTTTCGTATCAAGCACGAATTCGTACGTGGCAGAACTTGCCCTTTGCTGTGCGTGCCGGAATTGAAGCTCCCGGGCTGATGACAGAAAAGGATCAGGAGTAAAACAGTGAGGCACTCAATCCTTTTTCTTCTTTCATTGGCGCTGGCTATAGAGGTCTCCGGCTGCAACAGTGCGCCGGGCAAGCCTGGGCCCGAGTCTAAGGTGCTCCCACCCGACAAAATATTGAATTTCGACAGCCTCTATCAACAGAACTGCGCGGGATGTCATGGTGCACAGGGCAGCGGAGGAGCGGCAATTGGGTTAAACAGTCAGGTTTACCTTGCAATCGCCGATGACGCGACGATTCGTCGAGTCACCGCGGAGGGAGTTCCGGGAACGGCTATGCCTGCGTTTGTCCAAAGCAGCGGCGGCATGCTGACCGACCAGCAAATCAATGCCATAGTGACGGGGATACGGACACGCTGGTCCAAATCTAATCCTACTGACTTCGCACCGCCATCCTATGCGGCGCTTACTCCTGGTGATCCTAAACGCGGTGCCGAGGCATACGCCACGTACTGCTCTTCGTGTCACGGCAATGAAGGTCGAGGCGGGTCTCGGGCCGGATCGATTGTGGATCAATCTTATCTTTCGCTTGTCACTGACCAGTACCTCCGCACCATCGTGATTGTGGGACGGCCTGAAATCGGGCATCCGGATTGGCGTGGCGATGTGGCTGGCAAGCCCATGTCCCAACAGGATGTTTCGGACGTGGTTGCATGGCTCTCTGCGCAACGCCCGAAGATCCCAAACCAGCTCTCTTCAAGCGCAAACTCTAGCGAGGGAGGAACCAAATGACATCACCTGAGTCACCTGATCTGTCTAGACGCGGATTTTTAGCGAAACTCGGCCTGCTCTTCAATGTTGGTGTGGTTGCGACTCTCTCTGCTCCGATTTTGGCATACGTCCTTTCGCCGGCCAGCCGCAAAAGCAATGCGGGATATGAATCCTGGGTACCACTTGGCTCGCTCGACCACTTCCCCTCCGGCCAGACACGGTTTGCCACTTATCGGAATCCGGTCGTGCATCCCTGGGACGGAGAAACCGCAGACATTCCTTGCTGGGTCCGCAACGTTGATGGCAAGAAGTTCCAGGTGTTTGCGATCAATTGCATGCACCTGGGATGTCCAGTCCGTTGGTTCCCACAATCGAACCTGTTCATGTGTCCATGCCATGGTGGCGCCTACTACAAGGACGGCTCCCGCGCGGCCGGTCCTCCTGAGCGAGGATTGTTTGAATATCCCAACAAGATTGAAGGAGGTACGCTCCTGATTCACGCAGGCGAGATGCCTACCCCGGTCTCCCGGGCTTGCAACAAGTCCGAACTAGTAGTCATTGATTCGTAAGTTGGAAACCAGAATGCGTCTAGTTCAACAACTCGGAGAATGGTTTGACGAGCGGCTTCAACTCGGGAGAACGCTTCGGGAAGTAATGGAGCATCCTGTACCGAGACAGACCGCAAGCTGGTGGTACGTCTTTGGCAGTGCGGCTCTGACGATATTCGTCTTCCAAATTGCCACCGGCATTCTTCTTGCCCTGGTCTATGTGCCGTCTGGAGCAGAGGCATGGAACAGCTTGCAAACCCTCAATCAGCAGATCGCCTTTGGATGGTTTATTCGAGCTTTGCATGGATGGGGCTCGAATTTCATGCTCGCTGTAGTCCTCATTCACATGGCGCAGGTCTTTCTCTTCGGAGCCTATAAGTTCCCCAGAGAACTCACTTGGATTGCCGGCGTTTTTCTCCTCCTTATGACACTGGGCATGGCATTCACCGGCCAGATAATGCGATTCGACCAGGACGCTTATTGGGGATTGGGAATCGGCGCATCGATTGCGAGCCGCGTGCCTGTTTTTGGACCTGCACTTGTGAACCTGATGCTCGGAGGGCCAATCATTGCAGGCGCGACGCTATCGCGATTTTTTGCGTTACACGTCTTTGTAATCCCGGGACTCTTAATTGCATTTGTTGGGTTGCACCTCCTATTGGTTCTGAAATTGGGAGTGAATGAATGGCCAATGCCCGGCCGAATCGTGCGGCGCGCTACTTATGAGCGGGAGTATCACGAGCTAATCCAAAGGGATGGCGCGCCGTTTGTGCCTTACGCTGTTTGGAAAGACATCTTCTTTTCCGGCTTTATTCTGTTGTGCATTGCTGCATGCGCTCTTCTTCTTGGTCCGTTTGGACCCAGCGGTCAGCCAGATCCCACAATCATTCAGACTGCTCCGCGGCCCGATGCATTCTTCCTGTGGATCTATACGTTACTTTCATACCTGCCCCCAGCGGCTGAGACCCCAATAATGTTGATCGGGCCAGTGATAGGGATTCTAGTGCTGCTCGCGCTTCCTTTTGTGGCAGGCGAAGGTGAGAAGAGTTGGAGGCGTCGACCGATCGCCGTCCTCACAATTTTGCTCATCGCCGTAGCCCTCGGCACGATGACGCAATTAGGTGAGCACACACCTTGGAGTCCTGTAATGGACGCTTGGAGCAGCGACCCAATCCCGACAGAGTACTTGAAAGGCCGGACGCCTCTTGAGCATCAGGGCGCTCTCGTCTTCCAAGCGAAGCAATGTCACAACTGTCATTCATTGGCTAATGACGGAGGAAAACGCGGACCGGCGCTCGATAGCGTCGCCCTGCGCCTTACGAACGACCAACTCATTCGTCAAGTGATTCAGGGCGGAGGCAATATGCCGGCATATGGCAAGAATTTGAGCGCGGCTGAGACGACTGCGCTGGTGAAATTCTTAGAAACGCTGCACCCTCCCGGGCAAGAGCCGGCACGTGATGCTTCGCGCGGAGTTGCAGTGGGAGCAATTGAAGAGCAGCCCTCCCCCAAGCAGCGTTAGGTCGCAAATATAGTTTTAGGAGAAGCCCGCTTTTGGAATCTTGGTCGTTGCCCATTCCATTTACGCTGTTTTTACTTGTCGTGGAATGCTTCTATGCGCGTGGATGGCTCCGCCTTCAGAAGACATTTCTGCATTCCATATCCTTCCCACAGCTCGCAGCTTTTACGGGCGGACTTTTGTCAGTCTGGATCGCGATAGCTTCTCCCCTCGCCTTGCTTGACCACGAACTGCTATCGATACACATGTTGCAGCATATTCTTCTAATGGCAGTAGCGGCTCCTTTGATTCTGCTTGGAGAGCCCACCCTGCCACTACTGCACGGACTGCCGAAGCTCTTTGATAATGGGATCTTGGGTCCTTGCCTGCGCTGGGATCCGATGCGGAGGGTCGGAAGATTTGTTACCCAACCGATCTTTTGCTGGATTGCTGCGACGCTTACGGTAATTGGTTGGCATGTTCCCGCAATGTTTGAGCTTGGAATGCGCTCACACTGGTGGCATGCAATCCAGCAAATCTCTTTCTTCGCGGCGGGACTGTTGTTCTGGTGGCCGGTCATTCAACCTTTCCCGAGCGTTTCGAGGTGGCCCAGATGGTCGATTCCTTTGTACCTATTCTTTGCTACTCTCCCGTGCGACGCGCTTTCAGCTTTTCTCACGTTCTGTGATCGCGTGGTTTATCGGCCCTACTTGTTGCAGCATCACCACGCCTTCGGCATTTCACCTCTGCAGGATCAGGAGTGGGCTGGCGTGCTCATGTGGGTGTGCATAACGTTCATATATATGTTCCCTGCGGTGGTGATCACGGTACGCCTCCTTTCGCCTGTGAACGCTCCATCCCTCCAGAGATCATGGATTCCTCGGCATCTGCGACGCATCCCAGCCTCCACCCAATGCTTCAATCAATAGCACGCTCGCCGCCATCCTACGAGTATGGATCCCAACCGCGGTGACCTCGTTTTGCAGCGCCGTATTCTGAGTGGTGATGACTTGCAAGTAATCTGTGGTTCCGGCTTTGTACTGCTCTGTCGAAATGGCAAGCGACTGCTGCGCGGAACGGACCGCCTTATCCTGTGCAGCTGCTTCCTGCTCAAGAATTCGCAAAGCGGCAAGGTTATCTTCGATCTGCTGGAATGCAGTGAGTACCGTCTGACGATAGTTGGTTACCGAATCGTCATAGGCAGCCTCCTGAAAATCGACTTGTGCGTGGCGCTTTCCACCACTGAACAAGGTCTCAGTGAACTGCGGGCCGAGCGACCAGAACCGGCTTGGCAAGCCAATCCACTTGCTCAAACTCGTGCTTTCTAACCCGCCGGTTGCGCTAAATATGAGAGTGGGGAAAAAGGCGGCTTTGGCCACTCCGATTTCCTCGTTAGCGGCTGCGATTCGTCTCTCCGCTGCGGCGATGTCAGGCCTCCGCTCTAAGAGCGTGGAAGGCAAGCCCACCGGCACCGGCGGTGGTAGTACATTGAATGAGCTAGGAGCTATCGTGAGTTCCATGGGCGGTTTGCCCATGAGAATGGCGAGCGCATGTTCGAACTGAGCGCGCGCGACTCCGATATCAATCAGCTGCGCCTGAGTGGTGTTGTACTGCGTTTGCGCCTGGGCCACGTCCGAGCCCGATGCGACGCCGACGGAGAGGCGCTCTTGTGTCAGCTGCAGATACTGCTCATACCCAGAAAGTGTTTGTCGTAACAGAGCGGCTTGGCTGTCCTGACCTTTTAGTTCGAAATAGAACTCTGCCAATTGCGCCTGAAAAGTCAGGCGGGCGTTTTCCAGATCGGCGTCACTCGCCTGGGCAGTATCGCGATTAGCGGCTACGGTACGCCGGATACTTCCCCACACGTCGGCTTGATACGAAACGTCTACCGGAAGGCTGTATAGATTGTTCGTCCCGGAAATGAAATTCACTTGATTGTTTCTGTTCAGGGTTGCAGAGGTTCGCGAATTTGTTACGCTGGCGCCGGCGGTTATGGTCGGGAAATAACTTGAGCGCGCGATTCGAACTGTGTCGCGAGCCTCGCGGTACAGTGCCAGGAAGTGCAGTACGTTTTGATTCGAAATGTTCACCTGCTCTTCCATTGCGTTGAGAGTCGGATCGTTGTAGATCTCCCACCATTTGCCACGGCTTATGCCGGCGTTCGGCTGAGCCTGCTTCCATCCCTCAGGCGGAGCCTCCTTGAATGACGGAGCCGCGGGCGCACTCGGCCGATGGTAATTCGGCCCGACCGCGCACCCGCTTATTGCCAGCAATAACCCGATCGCCAGCGATGTTGTAAAGAAGCTAAGCAAGTTTGCTTTTGTCATTTGGTCCTCGCAAGCTTGTTCGCACGGTATGATCGCATCTCGTTAGTTCACTCCCTTGATGGCGCCTAAATCGGGTTCATCGAGCGGGCCGGCGCCGGCTCCCTGCCACCAATTTTGCAAACGATCAAAGTAGAGGTAGACGACTGGTGTGCTATACAGCGTGAGTATCTGGCTCACGATGAGTCCACCGATAATGGTGATCCCTAGAGGACGCCGTAGTTCATAGCCAGTCCCATGGCCGATGGCGAGCGGAAGCGCTCCGAGCATGGCCGCCATGGTCGTCATGAGAATCGGCCGAAAGCGCAACATGCAAGCCTCGAAAATCGCTTCCCTCGTGGACTTCCCTTCATTGCGTTCGGCGGCCAACGCGAAGTCAACCATCATGATGGCGTTCTTTTTTACGATGCCGATCAGCAAGATGATCCCGATCATGGCAATCACTGTGAGTTCAGTGTGCGTGAGCATAAGCGCCAAGAGCGCGCCTACTCCCGCCGATGGAAGCGTGGAGAGTATTGTGATCGGGTGTATGTAGCTTTCATAGAGAATGCCAAGCACAATGAACACCGTCGCCAAAGCGGTGGCGATGAGCAATGGCTCATTGCCAAGTGACTGCTGGTACGCTTGCGCTGTCCCGGCGAACATTGTGTGTATCGTTGGCGGGAGGCCGACTTTCGCTG
>JAOAPH010000030.1 GCA_025462835.1 Candidatus Angelobacter sp.
GTTCACATCCAGAAAGGAATGCTGCGGAAGCAGTGTTTAAGCGGCTTCGGCTGGTTTTTCTCCGGTGACGCCCGTCACTTCCTCGACCGGGCCATAGTGGTATGGCTCTTCGGTAACGATGGGAATCTGGTCGAAATTGCTGACCGGCGGCGGCGAAGGCGTCTGCCATTCCAACCCAGTGGCGTTAAACGGATTGGGCCCGGCGATTGCGCCGTAGCGCAACGACCAAATTAAATAGATCATCGGCAAGAGAAGTCCCACACCGAGGATGGAAGCGCCTGCCGTGGAGAGCACGTGATAGACCTGATACTCCGGCGGGTACGCAGCATATCGGCGCGGCATTCCCAGGTATCCCATCACGAACTGGGGAAAGAACGTCAGGTTGAATCCTGCGAATACAAGGAGCGCTGAGAGTTTTCCCCATATCTCGGGATACATTCTTCCCGTCATCTTCGGCCACCAGAAATGGAGGCCGCCGAGATAAGCCAATAGAGTTCCGCCGACCATGATGTAGTGGAAATGGGCGACTACGAAATAAGTCTCGGTGAGATGAACGTCCAATCCGATTGCAGCCAGGAATAATCCTGTCAATCCGCCAATGGTGAACAATCCGAGAAAGCCGAGCGCATAGAGCATCGGCGTCTCCAATATCACTGAGCCCTTGTACATGGTTGCCGACCAGTTGAACACCTTGATGGCAGAAGGGATTGCAACAAGAAAGGTCATGAATGAAAAGATCAATGTCGAATAGATGGAGATCCCGGTGATGAACATATGGTGTCCCCACACGGTGAATCCATAGAGCGCAATGGCCAAGCTCGAGAAAGCCACTGCCTTATATCCGAAGAGGCGCTTGCGGCTGAAACACGGGATGATCTCTGAAATCACCGCCATGCCAGGCAGGACCATGATGTAAACGGCGGGATGCGAGTAGAACCAGAACAGATGTTGGAAGAGAAGCGGATCGCCACCCAACCGGGGATCGAATATCCCGATGTGCATCGTCCGCTCAAGCACGAGCAGCACGAGAGTGATAGCGAGCACCGGGGTCGCGAGCACCTGAATTACAGAAGTGGCGTAATGAGTCCAAACGAAGATCGGCATGCGGAACCATCCCATGCCGGGAGCGCGCATCCTGTGCGTCGTGACCAGGAAGTTGAGTCCGGTAAAGATGGAAGAAAAGCCTGCCAAGATCACGCCCATCACCATAGTGGCGACATGGGTGTTGAGGAAGGTGGAGCTCAGGGGAGTGTAGAAAGTCCAGCCAGTGTCGACCCCACCGAGGAGCATGGCTGCAATCCCAAAGAGCCCTCCGGCCACGAGCAGATACCAACTGAACAGATTGATGCGCGGAAAAGCCAGGTCCCGGGCGCCCAGCATCATTGGAATCAGAAAATTTCCCAGCGTGGCGGGTATGGAGGGAACGAGGAAGAAAAATACCATGATCACGCCATGTAAGGAGAAGAGCTTGTTATAAGTGTCAGTCCCAACCATGTCGGCTGCGGGGGTGAGCAGTTCCAATCGCAGCAACAAAGCAAATAGTCCGCCCAGGAAGAAGAAGAAAGTGATGGCTATCAGATAGAGGATGGCAATGCGTTTGTGGTCGCGGGTGAGGAGCCACGATCTCAAACTGTGGTCCACATTCAGATAGTTTTCAGGTTCGATTGCGGGTTGCGCAATGCTAGCGACTGGATTCAGACTGGCGGACACGCTTGTTTAGAGTTGGGGGTGTGCAGCGTCGTTGCCCAAATCTTGCGAGCTGGCGAGCCGTGCTGCTAGACGCCGCGCTCAGTCTTCAACAGCGCCGATTTTCTCTTGTTTCCCCAACGGTATCCATCGGCGCGGCCATCTCTATGAATCACGCGATGACATGGGACTGCGAGCGCAACCGGGTTGCTCGCGCAGGCCCGGGCTACGGCGCGATGCGCATGCGGCTTTCCGATCTGTCGCGCGATGTCAGCATAGCTCTGCGTCTTCCCGCGCGGAACATTGCGCAACGCGGTCCAAACCAGTCGCTGGAATGCGGTGGCTTGAATGTCCAGCGGGAAATTGAGTGAGAGTTCACGGCCTTCAATATATTTGACCAGCGTTTTTGAGAGCCCCGCCAGAGCGGAATCATTTTGCGTGATCTCGGCTGCACTGAATTCGTCGCGGAGTCCCATTTCCAAAGAACTCGTATTGCTTCCGAACTGAATGCTGCACACGCCTTTTTCTGTGGCCGCGAGCAAGAGCTTGCCTAGCGGCGTATCGAAAATGGTGTAAGAGATTTTCGCGCCCTTACCGTGATTGAGGTATGAACACGGCGTCATCCCGAGTTTCTCAGTGGCGTTTTCGTAGAGGCGGCTGCTGGATCCGTATCCGGCTTGATAAATGGCGTCAGTCACGTTGCCGGACTTTTTCAGATTCGATTTGAAGTTGGCCAGCCGTTGCGTGGATTGGTATTGCTGCGGAGTTATGCCGAGCATCTTCTTGAAAAGCCGTTGCAAATAAAAAGGACTGAAGCCAAGGTGCTTGCTCATGGCTGCGAGGGTCACGCGTTCATCCAGGTGCGTATCGATGAATTTGCATGCCGCGTGGATGATGCCCTTCTGCGGGTGGACGCCGTTGGGCTGGCATCGCCGACATGCACGGAACCCGGCCTTTTCAGCTGCCGATGGCCGCGCGAAGAAGTCCACGTTATCGCGGCGAGGCCGACGACTGGGGCATGTTGGCCGGCAATAAATTCCGGTGGATCTCACGGCGTAAACGAATTTGCCGTCTGAATGAGCGTCGCGCGCCAGCACCTGCTGCCATTGTTGGTCCATTTTGGCGATCTCCCTGACAGTCATAATGCATCTCCGATGTTCAACGCCTCTATCCGAAGCTTGCGGTTGAATCGCTACTGTGTAATCGCATGCGGCGCAAGCTCAGGCAAAATCAAGTCAATTCTATGAAAATTGCGCGAAGATTACACCCGCAGCTACAATATCCTTAGTCTCTAGTCCCTAGGAGGTGAAGCTAGCCGGATAGCGCCATTACCCACAAAAAGGATCACATAACTTAATAGTGATAATTCATACTCCTTTAACATTGGCTGCCTAGAATCCTCCTACCTGCTCCGCACACCCATGGCACGCACCTCACTTGAAGACCCGTCGTTATTCATCAACCGCGAAGCCTCATGGCTGGCGTTCAACCGGCGCGTGCTCGAAGAAGCCGAAGACCCTTCCAACGCCCTTCTTGAACGCGTCAAATTCTTAGCGATCACCGCCAGCAATCTGGACGAATTCTTTGAAGTCAACGTTGCGAGCCTGTTGCAACGGATCGAGGACGACAACGTTGAAGCCGGGCCCGATGGCTTGAGTCCGATCGAACAACGCGGCCTTATCGACAGAGAAACGCATGACTTCGTACAGCGGCAATATCGCTGTTGGAACGAACAATTGCTGCCCACCCTTGAAGCGAACGGTATAAGAGTCCGTGATCTAGAGCAACTTGAGCCCGCGCAGAAGGCATTTGCCCGCGAGTACTTCGAGCGGGAAGTCGACCCGCTGCTCACTCCGGTGACCGTAGATCCCGCACATCCATTTCCCCGAGTGATCAACAAGGCGCTATGCCTGTCTTTCCTGCTCAAGAAAAAGCGGCGGGCGTCCACCTATTACATGGGTGTCGTCACAGTCCCGAGGACACTTCCCCGCCTGGTCAAATTGCCGCGCACAAATGGAACTGAAGACTACATTTTCCTCGCCGACTTGATCGCATTCAATGCAACGAATCTGTATCGCGGATACGAGGTAGTGGCAACCACTGCGTTCAGGGTCACAAGAAACAGCAATCTCTACGTTGCTGAAGAAGAGTCGCGCAACCTGATCGAATCGGTACGCGCGGAGTTGCACAACCGGCGTAAAGGGGACGCCGTGCGACTGGAGATCGAAGCGGGTGCGAACCAGGAGATCGTTGAGAACTTGCGAACGAATTTCGAACTGGAGCCATGGCAGGTATTCTCAACCGATGGCCCGGTGAATCTTTCCCGTCTGTTCAATTTTCACGAGCTCACGGAAAGATCAGACCTGAAATTCAAACCGTGTGTTCCCCGGGACCTCGCACTATCGAGTGGGTCAACGGATCTCTTTGAGGAGATCCGCAAGCGCGACATCCTGCTGCACCATCCATTCGATTCTTTTGAGCCAGTCGTCCGTTTCCTCGAAAGCTCTGTTGACGATCCACGGGTGGTTTCCATCAAGCAGACGCTTTACAGAACCAGCGCCGAATCTCCCATTGCGCAGGCATTGATCGAAGCGGCATCCAGCACAGAAGTGACAGTAGTGGTGGAGTTGAAAGCACGCTTCGATGAGGCTTCCAACATCCGCTGGGCGCGCAATATGGAAGACGCCGGAGTGCAGGTTTTCCATGGATTGGTCGGGTTAAAGACACACTGCAAGTTGGCATTGCTGGTGCGCCGGGATCCTGATGGTGTGACGCGACGTTACGCCCACCTGGGAACGGGAAATTACAACAGTGTTACTGCCAAGTTCTATACCGACTTGAGCCTGTTGACCGCTGACGAGCAAGTCACTTCCGCAGTCCACGGCGTCTTTAATTTTCTGACCGCGTATGCTGAGAGGCCCCACTATGAGCCGCTTCTGGTGGCACCACTGAAGCTGGCCGAAGAATTATTGAGCTTGATCGCCAGAGAGACAGCTCACGCCAAGCAGGGACTTCCGGCGCGAATTGTTGCAAAAATGAACTCTCTTCTGGACAAAAGCATCATCCAAGAACTGTATCGGGCTTCTCAAGCCGGCGTACAGATCGATCTGGTGGTGCGGGGCATGTGTGCTCTCAGGCCGGGAATACGCGGGATCAGCGATAACATTCGCGTACGCAGTATTGTCGGCAGGTTCCTTGAGCATAGCCGGATCTTTTATTTCGCAAACTGCGGGAATGAAGAGATTTATTTGAGCAGCGCAGATTGGATGCCGCGCAATTTTTACGAGCGTGTTGAAGTGGCGTTTCCGGTAAAAAACGAAGCGATCCGCGACCGGATCAAAGCAGAGATCCTTCCCGCATATCTTGCGGACAACACAAAGGCCCGCATTCTCAAACCTGATGGAACATATGTCCGGACGGCGAGTTCGGGCAGGCGAGCACGCGCGGTGGAACCATTCAATGCTCAGGAATTCCTGATTGGCGTGGCGGAAGGCAAGAAGACACGGGACGATATACCGCAGGTAGAACCGCGGCGCGGAGTTCGATCAGTGAATGGCAAGAAGAGCCGCGTAGTCGCATCAAGAGCATAAGCAGTTGAGGAACCATGATCGTTTATTTTTTGCGGCATGCAAATGCCGGCCAAAGCCTTGTCAATCCCAAGAAGGATGAAAAGCGCCCATTAGATGCCGATGGAGTCCGTCAATGTGGTTACATCGGCCGGGCTCTCGCTTCCATGCAGGTGCATGTTGATGCGATCGTCTCAAGTCCCCTGAAGCGCGCGCTGCAGACCGCTTCGCTTGTGGGAACTGAAATGGGATATGAAGGGAAGTTCTCGATCGAGAACGCGTTGCGACCGGAAGCCGATTTCTCCGCATTCAAAGATATGCTGCACAACTACAGGAAATTTGAAGCCATCATGGTGGTGGGACACAATCCCAGCCTGCAGGAGTTCCTGGCATTGTTCATAAGCTCGTCTGGCTGCAGGGCTGGGGTCGAATTGAAGAAGGGGGCCATTGCGCGGGTGGACACCGGCGCCAAGCTGAATCTGTTGCAATGGTGCATGACCCCGAAGATGGTAAAGGCGGTTTACGACAGCGCGACTGCCAAGTCGCGGCCAAAGACCTCGCGAAAGTAAGGGATCTCTTTCTCCAGGGCCCACATTTCCAGATCGATCCCTTCCCCTTTAGTAGTCAAGCGCAGACCAACCTTTTCGTCCCTGAGATTTGCCGTCAGGGAAACAACCACAGAGCGACGGCTCTGATTCAAGGCACGCGCCAATCTCATGAGGACTACTGTCCTGACGATGTGTTCGCGCTCTGAAGGGAGGGTGTTCTTCATGAGCCTGTCAGTGGGAAACGGCTTCGATCTTCCCTGATATCGGGCGATGGTGGCGATGATCTGGCGCTGCTTGATCGAGAACCCGAACATCTCTGAATTGGCAATGATGTAATAAGTGTGGCGGTTACGACCGGCGCGATTCACATAACTGCCGACTTCCTGCAACATGGCCGCTGCTGCAAGCCACTCCTTATACTCCGCAGGAAGGTTATGGACTCGGCCAAGAACAGAAAAGAGCTTTAGCGCAAGCATGCGGACCTGCTCGGCATACTTCAAGTCCACTCCATATTTCTTGCACATCGCGAGCAGCGCGTCCTGCCGGTCAGACTCGGTCTGCTGGTGAGGACGAGTCCTCTCGTCGTAGTCGGCGGCGAGCTGCGCGAGCAAGCCATCGCGCAGCCCTAAAGGCGAATAACGAAATCCGCGCAGTCCACAACTCTTGAGCACTTCCGCATAGACAGCGGCACCGGCGATGATGATCTCCGCGCGCCGAGGGCCAATGCCGGGCATGGCTTCGCGTTCAGGTTTTGAGAGCTGTGCCAGCTTCTTCGCCAGTTTCAAAGTTGAAGCGCGGGAGACGGTCACGCTGTGGGTTGTAGAATCCGCGGATCGTTTCTGTGCGGCCCCGGCAAGTGCGGCCGCTGTACCAGAAGTGGCAATCGTCAATTGAACCTTGAAGCTCCCGATGCGCTTGGCGATCCGCTCCACTTCTTCCGCGATGAAGACGCGCATGCGCTCCATCTCAGACTTCCGTGGAGGGTCGTGCTTGAGAAATTCCTGCGTAAGCCGCACCGCGCCCAGAGGCAAGCTGACCATCTCTTCAATGTGCCGGCTTCGGGAGAGCGTAAGTTCGCAACTGCCTCCGCCCAGATCGATAAGCAAGACGCGAGGTACGCTGACCCGGGACTTGGACATGACGCCAAGGTGGATGAGCCGCCCCTCCTCCAGCCCGGAGATGATCTCCACACGCCAGCCGGTGGCCGACTTCACCCATTCGATGAATGCCCTGGAATTTCTGGCGTCACGCATGGCGCTGGTCGCAACTACACGGATCTTGTCAGTGGCTTGGCTCTGCACCGCGCGATGAAAGCGCTTCAGGACTTTGATGGTATGGGCGATGGCCTTGGGATCAAGAGTGCCAGTTTGAAAGACGCCTTCGCCAAGGCGAGTGACTTCGCGGTCCTGATGGATGACCTGGAGCGACCCGTGCGTAAGCCTTCCAATGCTGAGGCGAACTGAGTTCGATCCGATATCGACCGCGGCAAAGACGGGCATAGAAGAAACGATGTCAGCGAGAGTTACGACGTTTTCTTGTTACGATGCCCGAGTTGCACGCTTTCAGGGGATTTTTTGGGAGGAGCCGGTTGCAACATCTCATTGGTAACGTCCACCGATGTTTGCACCGCGGCCACTTGTTTCGCGCCGCTTAAATTCTTCAGCAGTGACACCAATGAAGAGTTCTGATAATTGTTGAGCACTTTCTCAGCAGTTTCAGTCAACGTCGCCAAGTCCCGCCATTGCCCGATCGCATCCTGGATCCGCTTGGCCTGTGATATCAGTGTTTTGTTTCCGTTTTGGGTAGCCATCTCAGCGGTGTACCGCACCCGCTTCAGGTCCAATCGGAGATCGTGCAGCGCATCGGGTGAAAAGTTGCGCTTAGTGTCTAATTCGTATTTCACGGCCGCATGAGACCACTGGTCCATAGCCAACCTGTTGAAGTCCACCTCGCCCTGGCTGTTGTCCGAATGAGCTTCAGCGACTTTCTTTGCCAGCCGCGCAACTTTGGGAAGAGACTCAGAAAATTCCTTGAGTGAAGTTTCCAGCTTCGCTGCGCGTCGCTTTCTCTTTCGCTCGAGTGCCTGTTGAAGTTGCTTCTTCTGATCGAAGCCGCGGTCGATAGTAAGAGAAGAAAGCGCTTCGAGTTGGACATCAACGTCCCGCAGCCTGCCGGCAGATTTTCTTATCCGCTTAAGATCAGCGAGCAACTTCTGGTCCTTCGAGGTCAAAACTGCCGCAGCCGGCACAATCGCAGATTCAATCCGCCGGAGCGTTGTTCGAAACTGATGGACCTTTTCGGGCGCAGGGTTGCGCCGCATGTCCTTGGAGATTCGAATAACTCTTGAAAAGAGAAGCTTGGTCCTTCGCTGGGTCGTATCCATTGGCAACTTGTTTCGGGATACAAACCATACCCGAAGGAACACCAAAAAGCAACGATGTCCAGAGTACTGCTAATCGGCTGAGAAAGATTTGAAGTGGTCGCCGCCATGGCGAACGTCGGCGCCGCGAACCCAGAAAATCACATCTTCGGCGATATTCGTAGCGTGATCGGCAACGCGCTCCAGATTTCGCGATATCAAAAGCACATCCAACGCCTGCCGCGTGATCTCCGGAGATTCGTGCATGCGCTCGACGAGCGCGATGTAAACCTCGTCGTCCATGCGATCAACGATGTCATCCATCTTCAGGACGGCTTCGGCGAGGTCAGGGTTTCCGGCAATGAAAGCTTCGAGGGCGCGACGCACCATGCCAGCCACCGTCGCTGCCATGCGTGGAATGTCGATCGGTAGCTCGGCCTGAGGCAGCCCGATCAATTCAATCGCGCGTTCAGCGATGTTGACGGCCTGGTCGCCCACGCGTTCAAGATCGGCGTTGATCTTCATGCAGGCAGTGATGAAGCGGAGATCGACCGCCATCGGCTGTTGCATGGCGAGCAGATCGAGTGCGAGTTCGTCGATCTCGCGCTCAGCCCGATTGATGGCCGATTCCGTCTCGAAGACGGCGTTGCAAAGCTTAACGTCGCGACGCCGGTAACCTTCCACCGCGCGGTCGACTGCCTGTTCCGCGAGGCCGCCCATCACGAGCAGCTTCTGCTTCAATTCGTCCATTCCCAATTGAAAACGAGTGCGTGTCATCCGAACCTGCCTGTAATGTAATCCTCCGTGCGTTTATCACCAGGAGTCGTAAAGATCTTTGCCGTCTTGTCCAACTCGATCAATTCTCCCATCAGGAAGAAGGCGGTGGAATCAGCGACGCGCGCTGCCTGCTGCATGTTGTGTGTAACGATCACAACAGTGTAATTCTGTTTGAGAGAAAATATGAGTTCTTCTATCTTGCTGGTGGAAATAGGATCCAGCGCTGAAGCCGGTTCGTCCATCAATAAGACTTCGGGTTCCACTGCCAATGCCCGCGCGATACACAGACGTTGTTGCTGGCCTCCGGAGAGACTCGCTCCGGACTTTTTCTTGAGGTGGTCTTTAACTTCGTCCCACAGGGCGGCGGACCTCAAGCAACGTTCGACAACCGTTTCAATTTCGCGACCGTTTCTGACGCCGTTCAGTCGCAAACCCGCGGCGACATTATCATAGATAGACATCGTAGGAAACGGGTTTGGCTTTTGAAAGACCATGCCTACGCGACGCCTGATCTGCACGGCAGAGGTGCCGTTTCCATAGATGTCGGTCTCGCCGATCTGCACTTTGCCTTCTGCACGCGCATCGGGAATAGTCTCATGCATCCGGTTCAAACAGCGCACGAATGTGGACTTGCCGCAGCCTGACGGGCCAATGATCGCAGTGGCCTTGCCTGACTGGACATCCATAGTGATCCCATGGAGCGCTTCAGTCTTGCCGAACCATGCTTTCAGGTTCTCAACTTTGATTCCAACGGCCATCTATCTCTCCAAACAGGCGCGCCAGGCGCGCCCGCTTAATGACTCCCCTTAAGAACGCCCCGGCTGGCAACGACTCGTACCGCGGTCACAGCGGCAACGATCAATATCACAAGAACCAATGCGCCCGCCCAGGCGATCCGGTGCCATTCGTCGTAAGGCGAGTTGGCATACGTGTAGATCTGCAGTGGAAGGGCCGCAGTGGGCTGGTTAGGGTTCATGTTCCAAAACGAATTTCCGAAGGCGGTGAACAAGAGCGGTGCAGTCTCCCCGGCTACCCGCGCAAACGCCAGCATTATTCCCGTGATGATCCCGGCACTCGCGGTGCGAAGAGCAATAGATATTGTTGTGCGCCACTTGGGAATCCCGAGACCTAACGCGGCTTCGCGCAATGCTGATGGAACCATCAGTAACATTTCTTCGGTAGCGCGGGCGATGGTGGGGACCATCATGATGCCCAAAGCAAAGCCGCCGGCAAACGCAGAGAAATGTTTCTGCCGGATCACGATCAATGCATAGACTGCGATTCCCATCACGATGGAAGGAATCCCGTTCAGCACGTCGGCGGTGAATCGCACGGCGTCACCGAGACGCCCGCGTCCATACTCAGCGAGGTAGACTCCGGAGCCGATACCCAGCGGAACTCCTATCAGACTGCCAATCCCAAGAATCACTGCTGATCCTATGATGGCATTGGCCATACCGCCGCCGTGTTCACCCACGGGTTTAGGGATCTGGGTAAAGAAGGCCCAGTCCAGCGACCCGATCCCGCGATAAACCAAGTAGCTGAAGATCGCGAGCAGTGGAACCAGCACCAGCACCGCCGCCAGCCACGATAGGCCAGTAGCGAGATGGTCCACCAAATATCTGCGCATGTGGGACTGATTCTTCATGAACTAATTTGCTCTCACCGTATTGCCCCGAGTGATGCTCCATATCAAGCCCTGAGCGAGAATGTTAACAACAATGGTGACTAGGAAGAGCGCCAAGCCGATCTCAACCAGCGCGCTCAAATAAAGATTGTCAGTGGCCTCACTGAATTCATTGGCGATGACGCTGGCCATGGTGTAGCCCGGCGCAAAGAGCGACTTCGCAATCTCGGGACGGTTGCCGATGAGCATGGTCACAGCCATGGTCTCGCCTAATGCGCGGCCCAAAGCCAGCACGATGCCGCCCATAATGCCGATGCGCGCGTTTCGCAAAACGCCTATCCGCAGCATCTCCCATCGAGTGGCGCCCAATGCCAACGCAGCTTCGCGCTGCGGTTGGGGCACCGCCAGCATCACTTCGCGGGTGATCGAAGAGATGAATGGGACTACCATGATGGCGAGGATCACGCTCGCCGGCAGCATTCCGATTCCGTACATGGGACCACTGAAGAACCCCGTCCAGCCAAAGTGTGCGGCAAGAAACGGCTGAACGTAATTGCGCATGATCGGCACCAGGACAAACATGCCCCAAAGTCCATAAATCACGCTGGGAATAGCGGCCAGAAGCTCAACCAAATAGGAAAAGGGAGTTCGAAGCGGCCGGGGACACATCTCATTCATGAAGATCGCGACGCCTATCCCCAGCGGGGCTGCCATCAAGAGCGCCAGGAAAGACGAAACCAGCGTCCCATATATGAAAGGTAGCGCGCCGAAATCTCCTGCGACTGGGTCCCAGTTGCTGGTGGTGAAGAATTTCCAGCCGAACTGGTGAATCGATAACTCCGACTGCCAATAGAGTTGCGTCAGGATCAGCAAAACTATGGCCAGCACCGAGAGAGCGGCCAGTAGCATGGCTCCGCCGAAGATCCTGTCGGCCCAATGTCCCGTGCCTGAACCGATCAGGGAACTGTGCTTCTCAACCAGTTCGGGGCCTGAGGAACTCTGGTTTTCAGCGTCAGGAACGAACGACTTAATTCGTACCGGTTGGATTGGCGAACTCATGAGTTTAAGCGAAAAGCCTAACAGGAGTGTGTTAAAGGAGTGTTAAAAGCCCAGGTATATGGGATGGTATTTGCTGTGATCCTCAAAAGAAAAACGGCACCGATCCTTTGAGAATCGGTGCCAGGCGTGTTTCGGAGTACAACGTCGTTAGAACTTGTAGATCAGGTCAAGCTGGAGCCGATTCAAGAAAGGATCCTGCAGGCCTGCCGGTAGTCCAGGAGCTTTCGCGGCATTTTGGAGGTTCGCGTTCAGAGTGCGACCATACCAATAGGTGAATGCAAGCTGCGTGTTCCTTTGAATCATCCAGTTCCCGTAGAAGCGATGCTGCACAACGTTGGTAGCTGCGCGCATATCGCTTTCGTTGAATTGGGAGATGACTGAATCCTGTTCAACTCGGGCAAAGCTGTAACCGAACTGCAAGTCATTGCGATCCCTGAGCTGACCGATGCTGCCTTCCAGCCAATAAGCCTTGTCCTGAGGAGTTCCAGTAGTCACAGACGGTACAGCGCGGAGGTTCTGTTCATATTCCAGCAAGACACGAACGGGGAATTTTACCCAGTTGGTCTTGATGGTGTTGTCCACGATGTAATCGGTGTACAAGAAGCCGGAAGCGAATCCGCGTGTCTGTCCGGTTCCTGTGCCCAACACCACGCTTGCATTCGTGAATGCGTTGGCGTTAATCGTTCGGATGGGTTGATTGACCGGTGTAGGCAGCGGGCTGCCTGCCGCTGGGGTGATTGGCTGCGGCAATGTGACCGGAGAGGCAGCTTGTGCTATTGCATTAGCGCCATTCCAGTTCAGTGCCGTGAAGGACGGTGTCATCGTCCATCGGCTGCCGAGTTGCAACCGTGCTGAAGCCTGTGTGCCCAGGGCATTAGAATCCGGTCCAGCACCAACTTCGTTGAACATGAGCTGCATCGCCATCACGCTGACGTTCTTGAGGATAGGATTCTTGATGTCGTAGGAGATCTTTTCGCTGAAACCATCAGGGTTGAGGTCATTGTCGAAGGTGAGCGGTGTGCGAATCCAGGTGTAAGCGAATTTGCCCGCCGTCAGATTCAGCCATTTGTGAGCCAGCGGATTGTAGGTGATCCAGCCACGATCGAACCCGACGGTTTTGCGCTCGAAGAAGCTGGTCAAGGTCTCATTGGTCGACACGGGATCCTTGAAATCTGGCGCTCCGTTCACAACTGCACCGGAGGCGATATAGATTCCACCATTGAAGTCTTCGTTGATCTTGCCGTCTACGCCCAAACGAAGGCGTATGCGGGCGCGGTAGCGATCAAAGCAAGCCGTGCAACCGTTGTAATTCTGAATGAAGCCTTCACCTCGGACTCGCACATCGCCGTTAAAGCGAAAGCGATTCAAGACAGACTCAGCGGCCACAATACGCTTCTGGTCTTCCTGGGTGCTGAGAGCCGCGTTCTGCTGGTTGAGCTTCACATCAGCAATATCAGTTTGCAACTTGTTGACAGACTCATTGCTCTGATTGGCTGCGGTCTCTGCAGCTGCGGCCTTCGAAGCAGCATCTGAAGCAGACGCTTGTGTCTGCTTCAGTGCATCGATCTGCTGCTGGTTGGCAGCATCGCGACGCTGTAATTCGACTGTGAGCGCCTGTATTTGAGCGCGCTGCTCAGACAAAGCTTGCTGTTGTGCCGTGATGGCCTGACGCAATTCCTGCACATCGCTTGCGGTTGCGGTAGTGGCCTTCTTTGCAGGAACAGCGGCTGCCTTCTTTGTAGTCTTTGACGTCGACTTTGTGGTTGTTTTCGTGGTGGTCGTGGTCTTAGCTGGGGCAGTCTGCGCGCTGGCAAAAGGCACTGTCATACTCACCATCAGCGCCATTGCCGCGAGTTTTTCCAAATTCACTCTCATGAAATCTCCTGATGTCACTTTCTGAAATCGGTTTTGGTGCCGCAGTTACTTCAGTTGCGCGATTGTGGCTTTCACCTTGGTTGCCACTTCCGCTGGAAGCGGGGCATAGGTCAGCTGTTGAGTCATCTTCTGGCCGTCATTAACCATCCAATTCAGAAAATCAACAATGATCTTGTGCTTGTTGGCATCTGAGTTGTGCTGCGGAATCAAGAGCCAGGTGAAGCTGGCAATGGGATAAGTCTCTTTACCAGGAGCGTTGGTGATGGACACGCGATAATCGGACGGCATCTTCGCTGTAGCAGCAGCAGCTGTGGTCGAGGCCAGAGAGGCTTTCACAAACTGTCCTGCGGCGTTCTTGACGACGCCAAAGGGAATCTTGTTCTGCTCGGCATAAATCAATTCGATATATCCGATCGAGCCTTCCATCTGGCGGATCATTCCAGCTACGCCTTCATTTCCTTTTGCTCCGAGTCCAAGCGGCCATTTGACTGCAGTTCCTTTCCCGGGACCAGACTGCCAGTCAGGACTGACTTTGGAGAGATAGTCTGTAAATACGTAACTGGTTCCACTGCTATCTGACCGGTGCACCACGACGATGGGCACGTTGGGCAGATTCAATCCGGGATTGTCTTTGGCAAGGGCAGCATCATTCCAGTTGGTTATGCGCCCCAGAAAAATCCCTGAAAGCGTGTTCGGGGTGAATTTAATCTCGCCCTTGACTCCCGGAATGTTGTACGCGGGGACAACGGAGCCGAGCACCGTAGGAATGTGAACGATTTTTACTTTTGCATCGGCAAGCTGCGCATCGGTCATCGGACCGTCTGACGCGCCGAAATCAACAGTTCCGGCAAGGACCTGGCGGATTCCGCCGCCGCTGCCGATCGACTGATAGTTGAACTCAATGTCTGGATGCTGGTTGTGGTACTCACTGAACCACTTTGAATACATAGGGTACGGGAAGGTAGCGCCCGCCCCGTTGATCTTGGTCTGCGCGGAAACCGCAGTTGCCATTAAGGCTAAGCAAAACAATGCAAGAATGCGACGAATCACAGTTTTCCTCCTGAGAATGTGTAACGTTTTTACAGGTAAGTTGTTAAAGGATTGTTAAAGGTAAGTGAAAATCTCGTAAAAATGGTTATTCAGAGTCTTCCTGAAAATCATCGGGAGCATGGTGAGGAGTTCGCAACCGGTTGTGCCGCACATCCACTCCCCGGATCCAAAAAATCACGTCTTCGGCGATATTCGTGGAGTGGTCGGCGATGCGTTCCAGATAGCGGGACGCCAGTAGCAGTTGAAAATTCGCTTGCGCCATGCGCGGCTGATTCGCCATCGCCTGCATGATCTTTTCGTAAATGCGATTACGATACTCGTCCACTTCGTCATCGCTGCGCAAAACCTCTTCGGCGAGCGATATATCGCGGTTCGCCATGGCGTTGTGGCTCTTCATCACCATTTGTCTTACGGGAGAAGCCATATCAACCAGTTCCTGCGGAAGCTCAATACGGTTCTCTTGCCTGGATAATGAGATCACACGCTGCGCAATGTTTACGGCAAGATCGCCCATGCGTTCAAGATCGTTATTGATCTTAATGGTTGCCACTATCAGACGAACGTCTTCCGCCGGAAGGCTTCGGCCCACTATGGTCTTTACGGCATGTTCATCGATGACCACTTCCAAGGCATTTACGCGCGGCTCGTATATTGCGACCGCACCGGCGAGTCCCTCGTTGCGGGTGAGCAACGCTTCAATGGCTTTTTCCACCTGAGTCTGCACGGTTTGCGACATGGTGAGCAGAAAATTGATCAGAGTCGTATGGTTTTCAAAGTCCGGCTTGAGGGTCTTGAAAATGCGTACTTGGGGATTCGTTGCGGCGGCCATTCTGTCCTCTTGGATCTTGCGGGTCGGGGTGAGGGCAATCTACAATTTCAGTTTCTGCTTTTCGCGGATCCAATCGATGAAGAGTTGTTCATAAGGCTTGTCGTGCGAGCGTGACAGGTGGCGCACGGTGCGACCGCTCACGTAATGGCAAACTTCCTCGCCGAGATTCTTCGCGTGATCTCCAGCGCGCTCCAGCGCTTGGGCCATGAAGAGTACCTGGATGCTTCCCTGGTTTGTTGCAGATCCGTCGCTGCCTTCGACGTGGCGAATGAAAATCAGATTACGAAGCCGGTCGATGACGCTATCCGCCTTCAGGACTGAGAGTGCGCGATTGATGTCGCGTTCCAGGAATGCCGTTCGTGCATCCGCAATCATCTGCTCGAGCACAGTGGCAATGCGGACGAAATCCTCCCTGTCCTCCTGTGCGATCCAAGGGAAAACAGCAGCAGCGCGCCCGGCAAAGCTTGAGAGCAGGTCGCCGATCCTCTCCAAATCAATGACGAATTTCATGCAGGCCAACAGTTCGCGTGCCTCGCGTACAGTGCTTTCCGTGATGGCAAAGACGGCGGCTTCGTCCATCTCCTGGTCGATGCGGTCCAATTCACGTTCGTCCTGATCGATGCTGGCAAGCAGGTCAAGATTGCCGCTGGCCATCGCGTCAGCTGCCTTACCAGCGGCCGAGCGGGCATATTCGCAAGCGCTCAAAGTGAGCTCTAGCAGTCGGGATGAGGCGGGATTTTCAGGATGCACTGGGACTACCGCTGACATGGGGTTTACCAGTTCCCTTTATATCGCGTGAACTTTAAAGGGCTGTTAAGGGACTGTGAATATCTTGTGAAAATCTGGCTAAGAAGGCCTGAAATCGCGTGAATTCACGCAGGATGCCGTCCTATGGATCATAATGGGCTGTGGGGAGGCTTGCCCCTTTGTACCTGGATTACATCGCGAGGATTGGGAAATGGAAGATCCCAATGCCAAACCCATCGCACGGGTACGGGAGATCCGCGATGAGATTCGGGCGCGTGTCCAGCGCTTGATCGCGGAAGGAATCGCGCGCTAGTGGCGCGTTAATTCTTGCTGAGGGGCAAAGTAAAGGAGAAGCTCGCACCGTGATTCAGGGCGCTCTCCACCCACACCGTTCCTCCGTGATTGAGAACAATGTGTTTGACGATGGCGAGACCAAGCCCAGTCCCTCCGGAATCGCGCGAACGTGACGCGTCCACGCGGTAGAAGCGTTCAAAGAGCCGTTGCTGGTGTTCAAGCGAGATTCCCGGGCCGCAATCGCGAACGTAAAACTGCACGGCGTCTCCGGATGCGTTCGCTCCAAGAACAACCTTGCCCCCGGTAGGCGAATACTTCAATGCGTTCTCGATCAGGTTTGCGAAGACTTGTTGAATCGCATCTTTGTCCGCATTGACGCGACATTCAACGGAGGGTCCGACGGATAGGCTGATGCCACGTGTCTGCGCAATGCCGTCGAAATTCTCCTTCGCTTCGTTCAGTAGTTCCGCGACAGCCACCGGCGTCTGCTTTGGCTTTTCCTCGCCTGATTCCACCCGAGCCAGCACCAGAAGGTCCTCGGTAAGACGGGCCATCCGGGCCGAATTCCTTTGAATGATCTCCAAAAATTGCCTGCCTTGCCCTGAATCCGGATAAGAATCGAGCACCGTCTCAACGTATCCCTGGATCGAAGTTAGGGGAGTCCGCAATTCATGTGAGACGTTGGCGATAAAGTCTCTGCGGGTCTTCTCCACCCGTTCGATCTCGGTCACATCCTGAAATACGGCAACGGCTCCCCCCCCGGGCATCGGGGCAGCGGTCACATTAAAAGTCTTTCCGGGTATGAGCTTCGCCGCTTGCACCGATTGCGTCTCGGACCGCTCCACAACCATTTCGAGCGCATGAAGCAAGTCCGGATCGCGAAAGCTTTCGACCAGAGGCGCGCCCACCCTGATCTGCGGCTCCAGGGATTTCATAGCCCCGTTGGCCCAAGCAAGAATGCGGTCTGCTGTGACGGCCAGCACTCCATTGGGAATACTGTTGAGTAAAGTCTCCAGCTGATCCTTATTGAGTTGCAATGCCGCGAAGCTGCGTTCAAGGTTGCGTGCTGTTAGGTCCAGAGAAGAGGCGACTTGGGCGATCTCATCCGAAGCCGACTCGGCAATACGAGCCGAGAGATCGCCGGCTGCGACATGCTCCGCGAACTCCACGATCTTCTTCAGCCGCATCGAAATGGAGTGCGAGATGGCCACGGCGATCAATGTGGCGACGAGGAGCGCCAATCCTGAAGCCCACAAGAGTTTGCTTTGAATGACCGCTGTGGTCTGTTCGATGCTCGATAACGGATATGCCAGGCGCACGGCGCCGCCGCGGACGGGCAGAGCTACATACAACAATTCGGTGCCAACGGTCTTGCTGGTACGGGAGGCAACTCCCAATCTTCCGGCCAGTGCGGCGATGAATTCCGGCCGGGCGGCATGATTTTCCATTTGCGGCGCAGAGGCTTCGGAATCAGCCAGAACCGTGCCTTTGGCGTCGATCACCGTCGCGCGCACACCGCCCGCCTGCGCCTGCTCGGCCACGATCTGCGCTAACGGCAGGTCTTTATTGGCGTCAACGCGATTTGCAAACATTCGCGTTTTTTCGGTCAGGGATTGCGTGATCTGTTTGCGAAGCGAACTCTCCCACTCTCTGCGGATGGCGATGTCCATGATCAGCGTGGCAGTTGCAATCACGAGGACGAACGCGACCAGCAGCTTGAAAAAAACCCTACTTCGCACTAGGGACCTCGAACCGGTAACCCGCTCCTCGCACCGTTCGTAAGTAGATGGGATCTTCTGGATTGGTCTCTATCTTCTCGCGAAGCCGGCTGACGTAAACGTCCACAGAGCGTGGAGTCACGAAGGCAGTATCTCTCCAGACGGCGTCCAGGAGTTCGTCGCGGGTGAAGACGCGCCCAATGTGCCGAGCCAGATATTCGAGCAACCTGAACTCGGTAGCGGTAGTTGAGAGCAGGGCGCCGCGCACGGTGAGCCTCATCCCGGCGCTGTCGATCTCAATCTCGCCGGCCTTTATCACCGCAGGCGGCATTGGCCTTTCAAATCGCCGGAGCACGGCTTTTACCCTGGCCAGCAACTCTCGCGGACTGAAGGGCTTGGTGATGTAGTCGTCGGCCCCCAGTTCCAATCCGGTCACACGATCGGATTCCGACACCTTCGCCGTTAGAAATATGATGGGCGACATTGCCAGGGCAGAATGCTGACGGATGCGTTTGCAAAGTTCGATTCCCCCGCCGCCGGGAATCATGATGTCCAGAAGGAATACGGCAGGAGGCGCTGCCTCGGCACTGGCGACCACGGAATTGGTGCTCGGGAAAACTCGAACAGCAAAGCCGGCTGTCTCTAAATGATGCTTAACAAGGTTGGCTATGTCGGCGTCATCTTCTACGACAAATATCGTTTGTTTCACGCACTTATTCTATCGGGACAATGTTAAAGAAATGTGAATTGATTTCATTCAGGTAATGCGGCGACAGCACAAGGGTCAGCATCGGTTAGAATTGTTTGTTCCTCAATCAACCCACTAATGACCCTGAAAAAGACGATAATCGCCCTCTCACTCGCCTTGCTTTTGACGCATTTCGCCGCTGCGCAAGCCAATTACGAGATCCAAGTTTATCCCGGTGACACAGTCGAGCCTAATGCCACGATGGTCGAGGTGCACAGCAATTTCACCGTAGACGGCCGCAAGACCGTTCAGGATGGAGAGTTGCCAACCCATCATCAGCTACACGAGACTCTAGAGATCACTCACGGCTTCAACAAATGGTTTGAGGTCGGGTTTTACGTCTTCACCTCGGCGCAACCGTCGCACGGATGGCAGTGGGTGGGCGACCATATTCGTCCGCGAGTTCGCGTTCCCGAGGAATGGCATTGGCCAGTGGGCGTGAGCCTGTCCACGGAATTCGGGTATGCGCGTCCGTCGTTTTCCGCCGACACATGGACCTGGGAGATCCGGCCCATCGTGGACAAGAAATTCGGCCCTTTGTATTTGGCATTCAATCCTGCAATAGAGAAATCTTTTCGCGGTCCCTCGGCGGATTCAGGATATGCGTTCTCACCCAACGTCAAAGTGAGCTACGATCTTTCCAAAGCAGTCGCCTTGGGATTGGAATATTACGGCTCGCTCGGACCGATAGGAAATTTCGACCCGTTGCGTGAACAGGAGCAGCAGATTGTTCCCAGTGTTGATCTAAACCTCTCGCCGAAATGGGAAGTGAATTTTGGTGTGGGAGTGGGGACAACCAGCAGCACAGACCGGCTGATCGTAAAGGGAATCATTGGCTATCGCTTGGACAAAATAAGATTTCGAAGACGTCTTGCAGCTACACCTCCGCCCAAGACGCCTTAAAATACAGACTTGATGAACACGAGACGTTACCTTCTCCCGATATTGCTCGCGATCACGGTCGGAATCCTGCACGCGCAACAGCCGCCGGCTTCATCGGCATCCCGGACAAATTCAGCCATCGAAAAGCCGCTGCCCGATGTTGCTTCCCTGTTTCATGACGTTGAGGCCCATCAGAAGGAACTTGAAAACGTCCGCAAGAATTACATGTTCCGGGCAGTAGAGCAGCAAGATGAACTCGACGGCGATGGCCACGTGAAGCACAGTAAGACTGAAGAGCACGAGGTTTTCTTTGTGGGCCGGCGCACCGTCGGCCGATTGCTCCGGAAAGATGGCGTCGACCTGACTGCCTCCGAACAAAAAAAAGAGCAGGAGAAGGTGGACAAGCGCATCCAGAAGGTCAAAAAGAAAGAAGCTAAACGCCAGCAGAATGAAGACGAAGGCAAGCACGACGAAAACGAGATCACAGTCGATACCTTTCTTCGCATCTCGCGTTTCGAAAACCCGCGTCGCGTTTCTCTCAAGGACAGGAGCGCCATCGCTTACGACTTCAGCGAAAATCCCGATGCCAAGACGCACGGCATGGCCGAGAGCGCGGTAAAGAAAGTCTCTGGCACCGTCTGGATAGACGAAGACAGCCGTCAACTCATCCGCATGGAAGCAAAACTTGATGAGCCATTCAAGATGGGAGGAGGCCTGCTCGCGTCGGTGCAGAAGGGATCAAGTTTCGTATTCGAGCAGGCTTTCGTGAATGGCGAGATCTGGTTGCCAACTTACGCAGAAGCAAACATCACGGGCCGCATGCTTCTTTTCAAAGGCATTCGCGAACATTCCATCGCTCGCTTTAGCGATTACCGTAAGTTCCGCGTCGGATCGAAGATAGACGTCGTAGGCGAGGTCGCGCCGCAGTAGTAATTTCGATCTGCGCTAGCGCAAATACGCGTCGTCTTTTGCCATCCAATCGATCCTCGGTGGAGTAAAGACGTCAATATCCACCGTGTCTTCTAGCGCTTCAGCGCTGTGCGGAACGTTTGCAGGTATGCACAGCGCCTCGCCTGCGCCCACAATCACAGGCTTTCCGTCCACGATAAACTTCAGCGCACCTTCCGTCACGAATGCGATTTGTTCATTTGAGTGCTGGTGGGTGGGGACCACAACGCCCTTCTTGAGAACGAAGCGGGCAATGGTGGTCTTCTCGGTGTTGATGAACTGACGCTGGATCTGCGGATTGAGAGACTCAGCCTGGACCAAATCCCAATCGAGATGTTGGAAGGAAAGCATCGTTCCATGTTGCGGGAACCCTCAGTAAAGCGCAAGGGACCGTCCTCATGATTTTCTGGACTCTTGCTGGTAACGGGCTTACAACTATGTACTCATGCGGGCAAAGAGCAACCGGAAGTTGAAGTCATTCGCGGCCGTTCCGTTTATCGCGATGGCTTCTCTTTTGCTGACTGCTATCGCGGCACAATTCGGGCCATTCCGATTGCTCGACTACAAGGTCTACGACGCAATGGTGCAGAGCGGCGCCTCCAATGCGCAGACCGTCGCACCGGATGTTGCGCTGATCGTTATTGACGATCAATCGCGTAAAGCCATTCGCGAACCGCTCGCGTACTGGCAACCGCATTTCGCGGTTCTATTGAGGGCGCTGTCTGATGCACATGCCCGCGCTGTCGGTCTGGACATGATTTTTTCCGCCGCCGACGACCGAGCAAAAGGTGAATCCAAACAACTTGCACAGGCGGTTGCCGATGCGGAGGCATCAGGGACGCCGGTGATTCTTGGCTATGATGCGTCCTCGCCTTTGCCTTCTTCGCCTTTGTATTTGCTGGCCAGTACCGATTCTCCCCGGCCTCTCGGATATCTCAATCTTCCCGCCGACCCTGACGATTTCGTCCGTCGTTTCGACCCTTGCAAGCCTGACGATCACGAGCTGGCATTTAGCTTCGGGGCGCGATTGGCGTCGAGCGCGCTGGCGAAGGAATTCGATTGCAGCCGCGAAGAATTCGGGAGAGAAGTTCGCATCACCTTGGACGGACAGCATTCCGCATACATTCCCTTCGGCCGTGCGCCGGCGCCGACACAGACTTCCCTTGCGGACGTTCTCGCCCTTGCGGAAAACAATAATTCCGCCGAGATTGCAAAAAGGTTCTCAGGGAAGATTGTTCTGATTGGTAGTGACGAGCCTCAAGATCGTCACGCCACTCCAGGCTTGCGGGAAGGATCCGGAAGGGTCCCTGGAGTGGAGATTCACGCCATTATCGTGCAAAGCATTTACTCGGGAATCGTGTTGCGGAATGTTCCTGCTGCCCTGACTTGGCTTGTCGCATTTGTCATCGCAATCGCGGTTGCTGCCGTCATCTTCGCGTTTCGGTTGGAAGTCTCGGCCTCGGGCGCACTGGTATTTGTAGTCTTCTCGGTGTTACCGGGGTTCATTGCGTGGAGATCCATGTGGGTGATGTCTGATGCCACCTTGCTCTTGTCGACGGCATTCTCCGGTGGAATCGCATTCGTTTACCGGTACCGTGCTGAATTTGTCGCACACAGAAAGCTTAGAAATCAGTTCTCCCAATATGTTTCGCCAGAGGTCGTGGAACGGATTATCGAACATGGTGTTGAGTTGGGCGGCACTCGCCGGAAGATCACTGTGCTGTTTTCCGACATCCGCGGGTTTACCACGCTTTCCGAACGCACTGCGCCGGAAAACCTTGTCGCGCAGTTGAACGAATACCTCTCCGCCATGTCTGAGGTCATCATCAGTCATGGCGGATATCTGGACAAATTCATTGGCGATGGCATCCTTGCAATTTACGGCGCGCCTGTCGAGCAAAAGGATGCGGCGTGGAAGGCCGTCAGTTCAGCCATGAAGATGCTCGAACGATTGGCTGAGTTGAATGCGAAATGGAAGGCCGAGGGCCGGAATGAACTCGATATCGGGATCGGCATCCATAGCGGCGAAGCTATCGTGGGTAATATCGGCTCGTGGCGCAAACTGGAGTACACCGCCGTGGGTGACACCGTGAACACGGCGTCGCGGATTGAATCGAAGACGAAGCAATCGATTCAACGCTACAATGCCCACGTCCTGATCTCCGGCGCAACGGTGGAAGAGTTGGAGAGTTGGGACCATTTCGCGGACATCTTCGCCATGGACATTGAACAGCTCAAAGGCAAAAGCGAGTTGACACAATTGTTTGTTGTACGCGGACTCCATGGTGCAGGGCGGAAAGGGAGCGCAGCCAATGCTTAAACGCATTCTCGTATTCGGTGCGATCTGTGCAACGGCTCTGGCGCAGGACGCCCCGGTTGGTATTGTGACGCTGACGCAAGGTAGCGCACAGATCTTTGAGCCCGGCGCAAAGAGGGGGCGCAAGCTGGATTTCGCTGACGTGCTGCGCAATGGCAGCCGCATCGTGACCGGCGGGGACGGCAAGGTGAAGTTTGTCTCTTGCGCACAGTCGATCGCTGCACAGGCGCAACCCAACTCTGAGATCCAATTCGGTAAATCCAATTACGAGGTCAAGCGTGGATCGGTTGAACAGCCGCACCAGGTGCCTTCGTGTTTGGTGCCGTTGGCGAATGTCGGCGGGCGTGATTCGCATATCGGCGGAATCAACATGCGTGGCGATACCATCATGCAATTGCTTTCACCGGTCGGGACCTCAGTCGACCCCGGTCAGGTGAAATTTGTTTGGCAATCGGTGGAAGGCGCGAGTAACTATCGGCTGGCTGTTCGCGACGGCAATGGTAATGATTTTTGGGAGCAGGACACAAACTCTTCCACCACATCTCTACAATACGCAAGTCCAACAAAGTTAATGGCGGGTGCAAGCTATCGCTGGAGAGTGACTGCGTTACAGGGCGAAGAAGTGCTGAGCAGCGCTTCGGCAAAGATGACAATATTTTCCGCTGAAGATCTCAGCCGCATCGACGAAATTCGCAAGAGCAGCAGCCAAGCTTCGGAGTCGCACTTGATGCTTGGCATGTTATTTGAAGAATTGAACGCACCTGACTTGGCGCTTGCGGAGTACGAAAAGCTGTCTGCAATGCCGGTTTGGCTCGCGCAGAAGACGGCTTTGTTGCGAACGCGCCTGAAACCCTAGTTAGAATTCAGGAAAGTCCTGATCTCACCTTTCGGTGCGCCAGCGACACCCGACAACGTGAGCTGCTCCGCCAATCCGGGCAGCGCCAGCGGCGTTTGTTCTCCTCCGGTATCTTTGTTCACCTTCTCGCGAACGTAATAGAAAAGTTCTCCGGCTGTTACCACGCCGTCCTGGTCCAGATCGGCATCCCCTGAGAGTCCCTTCAGGACGTAATAGGTGAAGACGCCGTGTCCGCCTCCCCACTTCTCGCCTTCCGCCGAGAGTTGGCTCACATCGCTGCCGGTGATCACCGCCCGCTCAGAGGTATTGGCCACCGCCGTCAGATATTGATTGATAAGGTTGTTGGACTTTGTGGATCCGCCGTAGGCTTGGCCGCTGATTCCGTAGCTGTGACAACTGTCAGTAAAAGTCACCACGCGCCTGGCACGCAGCACCCGCGTGAATACGTCCTGCAATTGCCACATCGGGAAAGCTGTGCCACCCATGTCGTCGGGCTTGGTGTCATAGGTGAGCAGGTAAAGATTTCTGCGGTCGTTCGGGTCTGGAGCGCCGTGCCCGGCGAAATAGAGCACCACCAGGTCTTGCTCGCGCGGTTTGGTGAGGAAAGTAAACAGTGAGCTACGGACTTTTTGAATCGTTGCTTCCTCGTTCACCAGGTAGGCGATGTTTTCTTTCTTGAATGATCCGCCTTCGGGCGAAAGCAGGAAATCGCGAAAGGCCTGCGCGTCGCGATCCGCATATTTCAAGCTGGAGAGTCCGCTGCTGGTGTTCTGGTAACGCGAGATCCCGATCACCACGGCGTATTTTTCCGACGAGGACTTCTCCGGACGCCCCGCCGGACGGTTGAATTCGGGATGCTCAGTGGTCTGCAAGAGGAATGACGCGTAGTGCGATCGCTGCCAACGATCGTTGTAAGCAATCTCCACCGAATTTCTTCCGGTATGGAACTTGAAGCCGCCCTGTCGGTTCAGGTCGAATCGGCAAATGATGCCCTGCGCATCACTTGTGGTGGTCATTACGATGTTCGCTGATTCGGTATTGATCTTCGCGGTAATGCTGCCGTAGTTCAGCTGTCCCGGCTGCTTGTTGATGCGAATGTTGAATTCGCCCACGTCGGGAGTGCGCAGGATGCCTCCCCCATTGGCGTCCACAGTCAGATTGAGCTGCGCGATCTGAAGCTGCGCCTCCATTGGTTGGTCGGTTGTTGAATAGACAAGCGCGCCGAACCCGAGCAAGCACACCATTAGCACGATGATTTTGTGTACCCGCGACATCGGCGAGAAGGTTAATGCCGGTCCCGGGTGCTGTCAATGTGCAACAAATGCATTGACATTTGGCAGGGTGGGCTATACAACTTAGCCGATTTTCCGCGCAATCAACTGACAGAACGCTATTTCAATCCTCCCCTACCGTTGTGTCAAAAGATGCGCGGTTTGTTCGAAGGAGGATGTTCATGTCAAGGAAGTCCACCGCACTCTCCATCGCCGCCATTTTTGTTTTGTCTTGTGTCGCGGCGTACGCGCA
>JAOAPH010000036.1 GCA_025462835.1 Candidatus Angelobacter sp.
CCAATCTCCGCGCGCATTAACGAGTTACAGTCGAATTGTTGGACGGTTATTAGAAAATCGGCGGTTGTGAACGAGCAAGCCTAGTATCTAGGCTCGCCCAGCTCTTGCCGGATTCGCAGAAGCTGGAGTTCTTGCACCACCTCGAGTCCTGGCAGCGGAAGGAGATTGCCGCATGACGTCAGGTCGGGGAAGCGCACCCGCGAGCAGCGAAGCCGCCCTCCTGAGGCTCAAGATTCTCGAACGCGAGGCGCTGCCAATTCTGCGGTACCCGCTCCAACCTGCAGGTCCACCACATTATTTATCGCAGTCACGGCGGGCCGGACGCGGAGGACAACCTCATCACCCTGTGCGCCGCCTGCCACCAGCAGATTCACCTGAGCGTGTTCTGATCGCACTTTTAGTCATTTTTTGTGCGGCTTTTTACATTATTGGTTGAACATGAGAGACGAATTCGAGAAGAGCAATTCGGCCAAGACAAAGAACCCTCACCCGAATCCAGGGTCATCCCTTTCCTCGGAATCTTTGACTCGGGCTGCGGATCGTCTCCAGGACTGTTTGGATGCGCTTCCCAAGGTTCTCCTTCAGGTCACCCTACGTCACACTGCCGAGTTCCTCGCTTCTGAACCGCCCAACAATCTGAGCCAGCGCCACCGCGTGTTCATAGCCGGTCTCGCGGAGCTTCTTTGTCACCAGCTAAACTTGCCGACACCTGCATGGACGGAGAAAGCGGAGTATTTTCTGTCCGCCGAGTGGGACGTGCGCGCCACTAGCGCGCACACAGAAGAATCAGATCTCGCGCCCCCGGAGTTTCGGCGCCGCAAGATCCGTTTTTAAACTCTCGAGCCGGGTGCCCGTACTTTCCATACTTATAGTTGGATAGTTGAAAGTTGAAGTTGAAGTTGAAGTTGGAAGAAGTTGAAACTACCTCGACTATGTTGTTCGAGTCGTATTCGCCCTGCATGTGTCCATCCAACCGGCTCGTCGACAAAACTTACGTGTAGACCCGAAGCCGCGGGTAAGTCAAAACAAACTAAAGACTTAATCGAGATCAACACTAGAAAACGCGAGAGCCCTCCGTGTCACTTTGCACCCACAAAAAACTTTTCTTTCTGCGGGTTCTTTAAAAATGGGTATTACATCGTATGAAAGTTAAATCGCATGTGGCGCGTAAAACCACAGGACTCTACCGCTCTACGCGGCAGAAGATTGGAAAAAATATGAAGAAGTGCACAACAACCATGATGACGCGCGAGGCGTTCATCGACACGCTAAATTTTCTCTTTACCCCAGAGGACGACGTTGCGTGCCGGCAGCTCGCGGGTTTCGCTATCGCTGCATGCGGCCTATGGCACGAGGTGGGCGGTGACTCGGCAACCTGGGGGCGCTATATGCAGGGACTAAAACAGCGAATTCGATTGGCTGAGCCACTTGACTGCGCGGCGCTAGGGCAACTGTCTTTGAAGATTTTGGAACATCTCGAAGCCATCGAGTTGTTGACCAATTCCGACTCCTGGATTGGTCCGTAGCTGGCGGCAGCTAGGGAAACTACTCAAATGACAATGCTGCAACGACAAGAAAATCCCAATACGGGAATCAGCCACACCACACGGAGCACGAGATGAGCAAGAGAGAAGATGAAGTTACGCCGGGCGCAGCCGACAAAACGAAGACGACGACTGCCTCGGACAGAAAATTACAAGCCAACCGGGAAAACGCAAAACGCTCGACCGGGCCAAAAACCGCTCTTGGCAAACGCCACAGCAGTTTCAACGCAATGAAGCACGGCCTGCTTTCGAAGCGCCTCATGCTCGACACGGTAGGGAAGTCGGAGGAGGGATTGCAGCAACTGCTGCAGAGCCTGCGCGACGAGTACGGAAACGGAGACGTGCGCGTTGAAATCCTGCTGGAATGCATTGGCACTGAGTATTGGCGCCAATGGCGCGGCCTCGAACATGAGAGGTACTGTCTCGGAAAGGGTGCGGATGCCTTTCATCCGCAGGGTATGATGCACAACATTTTTCGATACATGAGCGGAAGCCGGCGCGCGCTATTACAAAGTCTGGAGCTGCTGGAAAAATTGCGGTATTCAAAGGGAGAAGGAATAGACAGCGGTGCCTCTGGTGGCTCCGCTCCAGCCGAAGAGATGGCTCTCGACGAGCAAGGTCAAGAGCCCCGAGCCTGCTCAGCCGGAATTGTTGCACAAGTACTCTGCGACAACCGCGCCCGATGATACCGAAGCCGCAGAGAAGAATGCGGATTAGTGAGGTGCAGCTGTTGTAAGAGTTTGGCCAAGATACGAAACGAAGCCAAGAAGTCGTTTAGTTTCAACCAAGGTTAGAGTTGCTTCGGTTAATGAATTGTCGGGGATGTCAAGGGTCTGGCTGCGCTGCTCGGAACGCTCACCTGCGCGCCCAACGTCGCTGTCGAAACCAACAATGACTGCGGTACAGCCAATGGTGCCTGCGCTAAAGCATGGCAGGAGCTTACGGGCGAGTCGGGAGCGATTGATACCGGCCTGATCGCTGGTAACGTTTCAGGCGCGGCGGGAGCATGGAACAATCTCGGCAACGTGCCGTTTCATCTGCGAGAGTCTCGCGCGGCTGCAGACGGGCAGCAGACTTCCACAAACTATTTTTATTGCTCTGGATTTGCCAACAAAGACGCAGCAGGAAATAGCACTAACTGTTCGGGTTCCGGCTCCCTTAACATCGCAACGGGAAAGTCATTATCACGGCACACTCACTCGGCGGACCAGCTACTTTGGAATTCCGGAGCGTATCCGCTCAATGCGGTGGGAATGTTTTCTTCAGGGGGATGGGCGACTCAGGGTTGTGATCACTGGCTTGATTTTGCATATACACCCTATCTCTTGACGGGAAGCTATTACTTCTTGGAAGAGGAATATTTCAGCGCGTCATATTGCCTTGGCCACATCAATCCCTTCAGGGGCCGGCATACAGCAATAATTTCTTCGCGTATGTAAACCAGATCAATGCTATCCGCCGATCTGGGATGGTCGATGCAGACCGTGGGGCGTGCCGCTTTTATTGCTCCGGATTCTACGCTCGAAGCGAGCTATTACACGTCCATGGTCAACTCCAACCTGGAGGTTCTTGAAGGAATCAAATGGGTAGGCGCATCGAGCTATATGTCACCACCAGAGCCGAACCGACGTGCAAACTGCCACGAAACGACAGGATGTGCAGCGTAAATCGAAGTGATGGAAATTCACATGCCTGAATACGACTACCTGATCTCCCTGCAGCCCCACCATACCGACAGGATTCTCGCCGGCGAAAAGACGGTCGAGTTCCGTCGCCGCGCCCCCGCCATCCCCAATGGATCCAGGCTGTGGGTCTATAGCAAACGGCCGCGCGGCCGTGTCGAGGCGGTCGCCAAAGTTACCGGCTTGCTCCGAGATCGGCCCGACCGCCTTTGAGAAGAACCTCATCAAGCCCTGTGCAGCGTGGCACGGGAAGATTCATTTTCGACTTCTTTTCAAAACACTGTCAGCGGTCAATACCAGTTTCAGGTAACACTCACTGGTTACCCCGCTACAGCGTATTCCCTTGACTTCAGCTGCTTACCTCATAGAATCACCGTGGGTTTGTAGCTGACTTACAGCCCTGCGCTACCGCGCGAACGTTCGTGGTGTGCTTCCTCCCCTGATTTCGGCCCCGACACCACACAATATAAAGGATTCCCTGAATGCGTTGTGTGCATTGGTCGCCACTTTTTATCATCTTGGCCGCGAGTTTATTTGCAACTGGGCAGTCGCCAGTCGCCGGTCCTAACGTCAACATGGTTTCGGGCACGCAATGGCCTGGCGGCGATCCGTATCTCCAGCGCCAGAACGAGCCGTCGTTGGCGGTTTCGACGCGCAATCCGCAGCACCTGCTCTCCGGCGCAAACGACTACCGCACCGTAGATATTCCTTTTCCGGCAGACTCAGGCTCGGACGGATTGCCATCTGAAACCGGCGACGCGTGGCTCGGTGTGTTCAAGTCAACGGATGGCGGTCAAACATGGTTCAGTACGCTCGTCCCCGGCTATCCGCAGGACACATCTGCTGTTGGCGGTTTATCTCCACTGAAAGCGTATAGCGTAGCCACTGATCCCACGGTGCGTTCGGGCACGCATGGGATGTTCTATTACAGCGGGCTGGCGTTTACCCGCGGCAGCAGCGGTACCAGCGCGGTGTTTGTTGCGCGCTTCCGCGATGAAAACAACAAGGGCAATGGAGATCCGTTCAGCTATTTGTCCACTTCCATCATCGATACCGGAACCTCAGGGCAATTTCTGGACAAGCCCTGGCTAGTTGTGGACGTCCCGCGGACAAATTCCGTGGGCTCGGCTACTTGCACGATCAACGGCAAGACCTTTACCAGTGGAAATGTCTATCTCGTTTACAGTGTCTTCTTGGGGTCGAATCCAGCGAACAACCCGCATTCGCAGATCAGTTTCGTGAAGTCAACCGACTGTGGCGCTACATGGAGCAAGCCGATCAAGTTGAGTGAAAGCTTCACGTTGAACCAGGGCACTGTCGCTGCCATCGATCCCGGCACAGGCGCGCTCTATATCGCCTGGCGGCAAATCTCCACCGTGAACCAGCCGGACTCGATCCTGTATGCAGTCTCCACTAATGGTGGGCAAACATTCAGCAAGGCTTCTACAGCGTTTCAATTTCCCGCGAAAGCCGCCTTCGATCAATCGAGTTCCTCTTCGGCATTTCGCACCATTGCATTGCCAGCACTCACGGTGGACGGCAGCGGGCGTGTTTATCTGGCGTGGTCGCAACGGAACATTGGACCCTACAATACTGCGCGCATCATGATGTCGACCTTGGCGCGTGGAGGCACGACCTGGTCCACCCCGTTTCTGGTTGATCCAACCGCGACCGGCCCCGGACACCAATTCCTGCCCTCAATCTCATTTGCCTATGGCAAGTTAATGATGGCCTTCTATGATTTCCGCGAGGATCAGACGAGCGGCGTGCTCCAATGTCCCGCTGGGCAGACCTGTTCCAATACTGGGGACTTCGTTGAAGTGCGAGTGCCGCAAGGCGACCTGGCCGACGGAAGTGCCGCGAAGGTTTACATGCCTGTGGTATCTGACGCAGGGCTGAAGCGCCGGCACACAATTGACGTTCGCGGCGCGGAGGCCGACCCGAGCACGTTTAACTCAGCTCTCAACCCGCCGCTGAATTTTTCCGGCTTCCGAATCTCGCAATATAAATACGGCAGCAGGCCAGGCTCGACCAAGATCGAGCAGATGCAATTCAATCCGCCGAACTTCCCGTTGTTTGTGAAGGGCACCCGCGCATTCATGGGCGACTACATCGAAATAGCGGCGTTGCCGTTCCTGGTGGATGCATCGGGAAAGTGGACCTTCAACACTCAGAAATCGAATGCGCCGGTCTTTCACGCGACTTGGACCGACAACCGCGATGTACGACCACCGCCGGTGACTTGCGATCCCATCACTGCCATATGCACGCAGAATTGGTCGCTTTATACTCCGGTGGCTTCGGCGGGCGAGACTAGCATTTACGATTCGAAACAATCAAGACCCGCATGCGTGCCCACACAAACAGGATCCCGGAATGAAAACATATATACATCACGCATCAGCGAAGGGCTTATCGTTGGAATCCGCGAGAACACAAAGCCGCTGAATAGTTCGATTTCATTGCAACGGGCCTTCGCAGTCACTGTCCAGAACAACACCAACAAGATCGCTTACTACCGGCTGAGTTTTGTCCAGCCGCTGCCGGCAAATACCACAGCATCATTCAGCCAGACCCAAAACTCCGCGACGCTGGACGTATCGGTTGGTCCGCGTTCCAGCATCGCCCGCTTGGCCTTCCTAAGTTCTGCTAGCCCTAATGCGCAAGTTGGCGTGCTCGTCTCCCAAATTTCAGGCGTTGGCGGCACAGTCTTGATCGCTGGACTTGGCAGCACCGCCATCGTGAATCCTGACATCACCAACCCCGACATCACAAATCCCGATATCACCAATCCTGATATCACAAACCCAGACATAACTAATCCCGACATAACCAATCCGGACATCCACACGGCTGAAGTCTACAGCCCGACGGTCACCAATCCGGACATCACGAACCCGGATATCACCAATCCGGATATCACGAACCCCGACATCACCAATCCCGACATCACGAACCCGGATATTACAAACCCGGATATCACGAATCCAGACATCAACTCGTTGGTGGTAACAAATCCCGACATCACAAATCCCGACATCACCAACCCGGACATTACGAATCCCGACATTACGAATCCGGACATCACCAACCCGGATATAACCAGCCTCTCCACGGGGGCGACTGACTTTACCTGGAAGCTCACAAACCGGGGTAACACGACCTCTTCTTACAATGCGAAGCTGCAATCGAGCGCACCCGTCTGCTGCCCGGCAGGTTGTCCGGGAGGGAATTCGTGTCCGGCGTCTTGCAATAAGTGCCAGTTGATTTTGCGGCGCACCTACACAACTCCAATCGCTAACGCATGCCAATTAACAGTCGAGAGCCAGAATGTGCCCGTTACCAGTGTGCCAAATCCGGCATTCGCTGATGGCGCAAATGTGCAGGATCCAGACTTGGGACCGCAGATTACAAACGCCACCATCTCACTCGGGCCTGGCCAAGCTGGACGGATCACGCTCAGGGTCTTTGGGTTGACGACTGCGCAGATACCACCCGGTTACCTGAAGGCTTCTGGGATTTCGCTGTCAGCCAATACGGGAAATGTCCCGGCAGCTGCGTCTTTGACAATCACGACGTTGACCTTGCCTCCCGGATTTGTTGGTCAGCCCTATTCAGCCAATCTGCAATCTATTGGCGGAGTGGGCCCGGCGCGCACCTGGAGCATGTTCAGCGGAACGCTTCCTAGCGGCCTGACTTTGAATCCGGCGACAGGACAAATCACTGGTGTTATTACCGGGGCATCGGGATCCACAAGCTTTGTCGCCCAGGTTATCGACTCACCGACAGCGCCGACGCAGCCTCACATCGACCGACAAACAATCACTCTGAACGTAAACGACTTACAGATCATCAACATCGTGGCCGCAAAGACGGACTCGCCTGGACAGATACTGCTTAAGGGCGGAGACATCGTTTCAGTGGCTATCGATGTGCGCTCGGTTGGTTCGACTTCCGCTTCAATCGTTACTCCTCTTGCGCTTACTATCAATTCGGCCGGAGCCAACACGGCTTGTGCGGCCGCTCTTCCTCTATCAGCGGGCATCGCCGGCGACACAACCCAGACGTTCACTTACATCTGTGGTCCTGTAAGCGGCGATGGAAGCCTCACATTTACCGCACGAGCTACGGGCGTTTACAACAGCGGAGTTGGAAATGTGACGTTGACCACAGACGCGGTCACTTCGAACTCTGTGACCGTCGACAGCACACCGCCTTCGATATCCGTAACCGCAACCACTCCAGACGGTCCATACACGGCGGGCAATTGGACGAACCGCGACGTGGCCCTTGCCTTCCAATGCACCGACGCAAGTGGGATTGCTTTCGGATACCCGATTGGGAACAGTTCCATTACTGGTGATACTTCCAGTACCGGTCAAACTGTTACTGGGCAGTGCATGGACATAGCTGGAAACATTTCTAGTCTGTCATTCGGGCCAGTGAGAGTGGACAAGACTCCTCCAGTGATCATCGCGAGTCGCGCTCCGGCCGCAAACTCTTCCGGATGGAATAACACTCCCGTCACCGTAAGCTTTAAATGCGCGGATTCATTGTCAGGCGTGGCCTCTTCCTCTTCGCCGATGACGCTCTCTGCTGATGGCTCCGGGCAGAGTGTAGCTGGAACCTGCACCGACGTAGCTGGCAACAGCTCCTCGACTGTAGTTTCCGGAATTAATATCGACCAGTCTTTACCAACGATATCAGTGTTGGCCAGCACTTCTGCAGGTTCTTATCTGCCGGGGACGTGGACGAACCGCGATGTCGCGGTTGCTTTCCAGTGTTCGGACGCGAACGGTCTGGCTAGCGGTTATCCGATCGGCAACGTAACAATCTCGAGCGAGACTGGCAGCACCGGCCAGGCTGTTACCGGAACTTGCATGGACACCGCCGGCAATGTTTCAACGCTCAACTTCGGCCCAGTGAAGATAGACAAGACCGCGCCGGTGATTTCCACCACTAGAATTCCTGCAGCCAATCCCGCCGGCTGGAATAACTCGCCCGTGACAGTAAACTTCGCCTGCACTGACTCGCTTTCGGGGACGGCGTCGACGTCTCCGGCAACGACTCTTTCGAACGACGGAGCCGGTCAATTCGTGATGGGAAGCTGTACCGACAATGCTGGAAATGTTGCCAGCGCCAATGTCTCCGGCATCAACATTGACCAAACGCCTCCGGCGATTTCCATAACCACTCCAATCAACGGCGGAGTCTATTCAGTCTTCACTCCGGTTGCGGTGAACTACACCTGCACGGATGGCTTGTCCGGATTGTCAACTTGTTCCGGTCCTGTCGCGAGCGGTAGCAGCATAACCGTCTCAGCAGGAGCGAATGCGATCGGGGTAACGGCAACCGACGTGGCCGGAAATTCGGCATTCGCCACCGCGAACTTCAACGGCGCCGGGTACACGTTTACCGGCTTCTTGTCTCCATTGGCCGCAGTGGGGAGCTATAGCACGCCATCACAGGGAGGCACCTTCAACTTCGGCAAGGCAATCCCGATCAAATGGCAGATCAAAGATGCACTAGGATCGGTTATCGCAAACAATCTAGCCACTCTGAAATTGATGCGCGCCATTTCGAATGCGGCTTGCACTGGCACGCCTGCTAGTGGAGCGCAGACGCTGGTACTCTACAATCCGACTAACAGCGCCACAGGTGGAAGCACCTTCCGTTATGATTCGAGCAACAACCAGTACGTCTTCAATTGGGACACGTCGTTTGCGTCTCGAGGCTGTTTCAATCTGGTGGTTGACTTGGCGGATGGAAGTACGTACGCAACGATAGTGAAGCTGCAGTAGCCGTTAACGTGCGGAGATTCGTCTGCGCGCGTCGGCTGCCAAAGGTTCGTCTGAATCGCCGGTTTTCGTGGCGAGGAATGTCCGGAAGGTGTCTGAAGCACTGGCGTTGTTGGTATCTTGCTGCACGCGGGCCTTGTAGTAATAGACCGATGGGAAAAAGCGGATCGTCTGCTGCTCGTCCAGGAAGATGTCAGTCGCCTCACCCCGCCTGCGTATGCATGCGTCGAGTTCGCTGTCAGCCTCAGTGAAGGCCTTTGCCTCGAAATGGGCGCGAGCAAGATCGTAGTGCGCGAGCCACGTATCCGCGAGCTTCAATGATTCCTGCAGTACGCGCACGGCATCACGCGAGCGGCCCTGCTTCAACTGAATCTCCCCTTCGATGATCTTGGCGTAGGCTTGGGGAATGGACTCGAACTGCTCTCCCAGGCTTTGCGCAAGGGGAAGTGCGTGGGAGAAATCGCCTGCCTCGACGTAAATACGCGCAGCGTCGATCAACACCGAGTCCTTGTTCAGCGAGATCGCACGCGCAAGGGATGACATTGCTTCCGACTTCTTCCCCATCGCCAACTCAGCCTCAGCGCGGAATGCGAACTTTTTAGCGGCACCTCCTGCATTATTGTTGGCGATGTCTGACTCCACGGCTTTGGTCAATCCAGTGATGGCGTCTTGCAGACGACCTTCATACATCGCCAAATCCGCCTCACCGGTTCCCGCAAACGATGCACCGGTAGTATTCACTTTAGCCAGCTTGGCATACATGTCACGCGTGATTTCCGGCTTCCCTTGCGCCAGTGCCGCCAAAGCGACAGTGATATAGGCCTTGAGATACGCCGGATTTATTTCGAGTGTGGCGCGGCCTTCTTTGATCGCGGTCTCGAATTCGCCAGCATAGAGCGCATAGAGCGCTACATTGTTCCGGTACGGGACATTTTTCGGATAGAGCTCCAGAGCGCGACGGCCTTCTTCAAGCGCACGCGGCATGTCGCGATTTAAGTAGTAGGCGAAGGCCAGTGAGCTGTGCCCCATGGTGTCGGCGGGGTAAGCCTTTGCCAATTGACTGAATTCCTGGATGGCTTTTTGCGGGTCCATACCCGCGAGATAGTATCCGCCTCGTGTGCGAAGCTTTTCTCTCTCCGTCATGCGATCAGTGTGTGCAATCGCCAGCTTGTAATACTTGGTGGCCAGATCCCGCTGACCGACGTTTGCATACATTGCGGCTGCCCCTGCATATGCGCTTCCGAAATTGGGGTCTAGTTCAACGGACTTCAGAAATCGCTGAATCGACTCTTCACCTTTGCCAGCCGCTCGAAGCTCCTGTGCTTGCGCGTATTCATGTGCAGCCGCCAACGACGCCGAAGTAAATGTCTCGGCTTCCATGCGGCGCACCGACTCGGGAGTGGAATCGCCCAAGGCGGAGCGAATTCGTCCAGCAAGAGAGCCTACAGCCTTCAGCACACCGTCCTTTGATGACGTTTTTTCTTCCGACTGCATGATGACCTTACCGCTGTCTGCGGCCATGGCTTTGGCCGTCACCTTAAAACCGTCGCCAGCTTTGGCAATCTCTCCGGAGACGACCACGCCGATTCCTTCGCGAACAGCTACTAGCCGGGCGCCAGCCTCGTCCAATGCAGTGTTTCCCTCATGCAACTGGGCGGCGATCTTTCTCGCCTGCCCGCGGTTGTAACTGTTCAAGAATGATGCGCCTTCCAGGGCGAGCCCGAAGGCAGGCTCAAGCGTGCCGTCGAAAACAGGATCGGATGTAGTGTTGTTGAAGTCGGCGAGTAGAACTGTGACCGCTTCGTGCGGCTTGCTCACTTGTGCGTGAGAAAAGAACCATCCCAGTGCGGACGCGAGCACGATTATCACGGCACCAGCGGCGATCCACGGCAAGCGTGCGGCGGGTGCGGCCAATGCGGCTATTGAGCCAGAGCGCCGGCCGTAGATCGTATCAAGGTCGTTCAGTATCTCTTGAGCGGTCTGGTATCGCGCCGACCGGTCGCGCTGCAAACATTTACTCACCACGCCACTCAGCGCTGCGGTTACGGAATCTTCCGAGATCGGCAGCGGCTCCGCATCCTGCTGGGTGCGCTTGATCAGGCTGGCAATGGGAGAGTCGGCTTGAAAGGGCCGTTTTCCTGAGAGCAATTCGTAAAAGATCAAACCGACCGTGAACAAGTCAGAGCGCGCATCGAGTTCCTGCGCCAGCGCTTGCTCCGGTGACATGTATTCGATCGTCCCCAAGGCGGCGCCCGTCTGGGTCATGCCGGAGGAAGCAGCCGTACGTGCAAGCCCGAAGTCCATCACCACGATTCTGCCTTCGGGATCGCGCATGATATTGCTGGGCTTCAGGTCGCGATGGATCACGCCTTGAACGTGTGCAGCCTGAAGACCGCGCGAGACTTGACGGATGATGTCCACCGCATCTGCCGCAGGCAGTTTCCCTCGCACATCCAGTATTGATTGCAGATTTTCGCCGACCACGAATTCCATGGTCAGAAACTTCACCCCGTCCGCCTCGCCGACATCGTATATCCGGACGACATTGCGATGTGTGATCTGCCGCGCCAGCACCATTTCCTGCTTGAAGCGTTGCAAGATTTCCGGATTGCTGGCGAGGTCGGGGCGAATGACTTTGAGCGCGATCACACGATCGAACTCGCAGTCGTGGACCTTGTAGACGGCGCCCATGCCTCCGAGGCCGAGCATCACCTGTACCTCGTATCGGCCGGCGATGACCGTTCCGGGCTCAAGTACTGCATTCAGGTTTTCGGGGTTCGGCGTGCGTGCGCGTGCGACACCGGCCGCAGAAGCGCCCACAGTGGGCATGTCATCGGAATGACCAATCGTGGGATCGTCAGAGCGCGGCGGTGAGGGGGAATCGTTCATGAATGATCAGCAAGTCCTTGCGGCAACGTGAATTGCAAGCAATGCCCTCTCACTGGGGGTGTAGTGGAGGAAGTATATACCGGTTTACCAGCGGACTCAGCGTGACAAATGCTGATTCATGCCTGCAAGGGGTCATGTATCAATCGGTATGAGTGCCGAGAAGTCGTCGTAACGAGGCTTGAAAACGGTCGCTCGCGGCAAGGGTGCAAGTCGGTAGAGCAGTGAAGTTTTTTGGAAACGCCGGTGTTTGCCCGGTTTCCAATTTCTCTCACCGGCGCCAGTTTCGATCAGTTCTGCCGCAACCCGATCCAATGTGCAGGTCCACCACATTATTTATCGCAGTCACGGCGGTGCTGATGCGGAGGGCAACCTGATTCGGGGTAGCGATCTTTTCGGACGCGAATGGTCTGTTCTTGGTATTCAATTTCATTTTCCAGACTCACGGGAACTTCGCCGCGAGGTACAGCGGGCCGAACAGATTGAAGATCGTGCCGAACGGTCTGATCATCAATCCACACCTTTGGCGATTGCGAGTCGCCCCCTCTTCACTGCGCTGGTGAACAACTGGTAATCGGCCGTGCTCTGGTTGGCATAGGCGACGGCAAATTCGGCGATGGCGCTGTCGAGCTTTTCGGCGTCACCACAATATCCATCCAGCACGCAGGCGTCACCAGAGCGTGCGTGTCCCTTGCCCAAGACCTCGCCGCACATCTTGGCGTATTCGGTCAAACCGCGACCTTTGAGATCTTCTGTCTCAATGGCGGCCTTGTGATCGGCAAGTTGACGCACCAGGTAGTCGCGCCCGTCCATTCTGGTCCAGCCAAGAAAGATGTCGGACTGCGCCTGCATCAGCCGCTGTCCCTGCACGACGCGCTCTCCCTGGTTGCGCGGGATCTGAGCCTTGAGATACTGCGCGTAAGCGGAAGGCGGCTCTTCCTTCATCTGCAAGAACAGCGGGTCTTCGCTACCGTTACCAAGGCACAGGATGACGTAGTCGCGCGTGCCAACGCTGCCTGTCCCTACGACTTTAAAGGCGACGTCCACGGGCTGGTAGCGCTCGAGAAAGTGGCGCCGCTCGTGCGAGAGCGTGTCGCGATAGCTCTCCAGCGCGGACAGCACTTCGCGTCGAGTCTTGTCGGAAACCGCCGTCAGGAGCGGCTTTTCCTCCTTGAAACGGCGCGCGCCGTCGCGGCTCTGGGTGAGCTTCTCCAAAGTGTGCTGCGGCGTTGCACGCTCCGCCTTCGCGAGCAGTCCGGGGAGAGGTCCTGCCTCCATGTGCCGGTGCACGGTGTATCGCGCAAGCTCCAGTACCGTTAGCTCGGAGCAGTGTTTGACCGACTTGCGATATTCAGCCACGACGCTTTCGACAGCCTCTTTGCATACGCCGTCGGAGTGGCCTGCTTCGCGGCCACTGAGCACGAGACTGGTGGCCAGCCGCTTGACGTCCCACTCCCACGGACCGGGCATGGTTTCATCAAAATCGTTGATATCGAACACCAAAGCACCCGTGGGCGAGGCGAAAGCGCCAAGATTGCGTACGTGGGCATCACCGCAAATCTGAACGGTGATGCCTGTGGTCGGGAGCGAGGCCAAGTCGGCCGCCATCAGCGGCACGGCGCCGCGGAAAAAGCCGAAGGGCGAAGCTGCCATGCGTGTCCACTTGATGGGCAGAAGTTCTGGCAGCCGGTCGCTGCTGGCATCGATCAACAGTTCGACTGGATGGGGCCGCGTTCTCGGCGGTTTCCAGTGACATTGGTCAACACGATGAAGAAGCTGCCGGCATGACTTGCCGTAGTTCCTGCGCTCTGCAACATTGCCCAAAGGCGACACCATAGGAGCCGTATATCACAGCAAGCAGCGACGCGCCTAGTCGCCTCCACATACAAGCACCTCCGTCGCAACCGATTAGCCGTATGTCTGGGGATTATTCCTGGATAACGGGCCACTCGGAGGCGATTCACTTGGTCGTGTACCGGGCTGTTCGGGAAGCGCCTGATGCTTTCCGAGAAACCACGGCCAGTTTGAGTCCGCATCGCTCATTACTCAACTCGACCACCCCGCTCAAAGCTAGAATGCCAGGTTTGGTGCTCGCAGCAGGCGCAAGACGCAATGGCTTCAATAAACGGTCAGCTTGCTTCTCCTCATTTGCAGATTGGCAGCTTTTGTCAGCGCGGTGAGTGAACTGTTTGGTTCCACAGCGGCGCAGCAGTCCGCGGAGGATTGGATGAAAATTGTCACACTCATGTCCTGTCAGACTCGCGGAGCGAGTCCGGATTGGTGTCGGGTGACGATTACCTCAGCAGGCCGGCTGGGCCAGTCGCGTCAATTCTCGGACCCTGGGTGCGTTGCGGCACGAGAAACTAAACGGCCATTTCTAGCGACCCGGCTCTTGTCCGCAACGGAGGAACAATGGGTACCGAGAAGTCGGCATAGCGTATCTGATGCTGCAGGGGCTGACACAATCGTTCCGGTTTGCTCCCGGATGACGGGCTATCCGGAAGTGACACGTATTGTTTCCGAGTGGCCGACAATCCGAGAGTTGGCGATTCGGCGCCTCCAGGCCAACGCGCGTTTCCAGCATGAAGCGGCTCGACTTCATGCTCGGCGATGGCCATTCGGCGA
>JAOAPH010000039.1 GCA_025462835.1 Candidatus Angelobacter sp.
CTTCGCGAAGCCGTTCTGCCAGTTCAAAAAAGCGGTCGAGCTCTTCCCGCTCGTCTTCTTCGTCGGCCAAGAAGAGCTCCGGCAGGCGCAAGTACAGCCCCAAGGCACAAGATGACGTCAAGAAAGAAGTGCACGAATTCAAACGTGGAAAAGCGCGCAGCGGTCCCGGCGGCAAAGGTGGCAAAGTGAAAAGCCGTAAGCAGGCTGTTGCTATCGGCCTGTCAAAGGCGCGTAAAGAAGGCGCGAGGGTCCCGCAAAAGAAAGCTGCTTAGCGGGAAATCAAGAACGACCATGCTCAAAGCAGTGATCTTTGACATTGACGGGACACTCATCGATTCGGTGGAACTGCATGCTCAGGCATGGCACAGAGCGTTCATGCACTTCGAGCGCCAGGTCCCGATAGAAGAGATTCGGAAGCAGATCGGCAAGGGTTCTGACCAACTTTTGCCGGTCTTTTTTACGGTGTACGAGTTGGAGCGATTTGGCGCCGATCTGGAACGCTATCGCGGCGAATTGTACAAGCGGGAGTTCTTGCCCAAGGTAAAGCCATTCCCCAGGGTGCGCGAGTTGCTATTGCGTATCCGGGAAGATGGGCCGCGTATCGCCCTGGCGTCCTCCGCGCGAAATGACGAACTCAGTTATTACAAGCGCCTGATGAATGTCGAAGATCTGGTAGAGGAATCGGTTTCGGCTGACAAGGCGGCCAGATCCAAACCGCATCCTGACATCTTCAGTGCTGCACTCCGTGAACTCGGGGACGTTCACGGTGATGAAGCTGTCGCCGTGGGTGACACGCCCTATGACGCCGCGGCTGCATCCGATATTCATATGCGGACAATTGGCATTCTGGGTGGAGTCTGGCCGGAGGAGAAGCTGCGTGAAGCCGGTTGCATTGAGGTCTTCCGTAGTCCCGCAGACCTGCTTGAGCGCTTTGAACATTCGGCGCTCGCGGAGTCGCGTGCCGCATGACGTTCTTTTCCCCAATTCTTTACTGAGAGAAAGGAGAAAGCAAATGGCAACAAAACGAAGCAGTTCGAGTTCTAGTTCTGGGTCGAGGACGTCAGGAAAGGTCCAGAGCATAAGCCGCGCTAACAAAGGCGGTGACAGGAGCGGCAGCGGTCGCGGCAAGATCGATAATGTGACCTACGACGTGATCGCGGTCATGCACGAGAAATCACAAGGTCTGGAAGCCTACGACCAATACCTACAGGACGCGCGGAATCACGACCAGGTGCGTGAAGTTTTGGAAGAAATTCGGCAGCAGGACGAAGAGGCCGTGCAGAGACTTATGGAGTGCCTGAAAGAGCTCGTAGGCGGCGAAAGAGAAGAAGAGGAAGAAGAGGCGGCATAAGTCCCAGTGATCTCGTTGGCGGCGTGGTGAAAAACTGCGCCGCTTATTTTTTTTGGCTGTGTGACTTCTTGCTGCCGGAAGATTCTGATTTTGACTTTGACTCCTTGCTCTCGCTCTTCCCGCCGGAATCTTTGCTATCGGAACCAGCTGTTTTCGATCCCGATTCCGTTTCTGACTTAGCTCCGGATGTCTCCCCGCTTGCTGTCTTTCCAGCGCCATCGCCGCTTTCAGACGAACCCTGCGAGCCCGCGCTTTTCTTGGCGTAGTCATTCACATACCAGCCGCTGCCCTTGAATTGGATCGCCGGGGCTGACAGCAGCTTCTCCACCGGACTGCCGCATTCGGGACACTTCTTGATCGGCTTAGCGGAAAAAAGCTGGATCTTCTCGAAACGATGTTTGCACTTTTTGCACTGGTATTCGTAAAGCGGCAATTGAGTCCTGTCGGATGAATGAGTTGGTCTGGTTCTCTCAATTTTACCGCATCTGCGCTCCATGTGCGGATTGCCAGCTGGCGGAGCACCTGTTGCGCCATGCGCTTAGCTTTGAAAGGGCACGGCTTTAGCCGTGCCGTAATGCGGAGCAAAAATCAGGCTTTAGCCGCCGAGGTTCGCACATTAAAGCCCGAAACTCGCAGATTGGGCGACGAGAGTTGAACTCTGTAAGATGAGACACATGCAAATAAGCCGATCACTTCTCGCGACACTCTCGCTTGCTGTGTTTCTACAGGCTTGGCCGCAAGCTTCGAGCCGATCCACAGACGACCAGAAGTCGATGAATGCAGGGGTTGAGGTTTCCGTTCGCCCGAATAAACTGAGTTACCGGCTGGGTGAATTCATATTTCTCACCGTTCAACTCAAGAACACTTCTACAACTCCGGTCTACGTGCATCCTGCGTTTGGACTTGGCCTTGATGGCAATGGAGTTTTCCACGTCTATGCGAAGGCTCTTGGCGTATGTCCGAATGAACAGGGGTATGGCGGATTTGTGGAATACGTCGCTGCGGATGAAAAACTCACTTTCGCAGAATACGTTGAAAGTCACTGGCTCTTGCTGCAACCCGGGCAATTCATCGGGCAGACTTACACAGTGGCTTACCGAGATGCGCCCAAGTGCACGGGAAAATACAAACTGACCGTCAGATATTACAACAAGGTGGGCGGGTGGAGCATGGATAGGATTAACGCTACAAAGGCAAAACTAAAATATCCATTCGTCTCGGGACTCTTTGAGGGCAGCCCAGTGCCAATCACCATTCGCCGACAACCACTCAAGAGTAGATTCAATGATTAAATAGTTCACTCTTAATGCCTGCTCCTCTCCAATGCGCGTTGTATGTGGTTGCCACGCCGGTCGGCAATCTAGAGGACATCACCCTTCGCGCCATTCGCGTGCTGAAGGAAGTCTCCGTGATCGCGTGCGAGGACACACGGCAAACGCAAAAGCTGATGAACCACTTCGATATCGAAACGCGTTTGGTCAGCTATCACGACCACAATGAGACCACGCGCTCCGCAGAATTAATCGTGAAACTCGAAAATGGAGAATCCGTGGCGCTGGTCTCCGATGCGGGAACGCCGGGAATTTCCGATCCCGGATACCGTTTGATAACTCTCGCCATTCGTCACAAGATCCCCGTGATCCCAATTCCGGGAGCGTCGGCGTTTTTGGCGGCGCTCGTCGCCAGCGGGCTGCCCACCGACTCATTTCAATTCTCAGGATTTCTTTCCGCCAAGCGCGGACAGCGGCGGACAGAACTCGAGGCCATCAAGGATTCCCAATCGACCCAGATCTTTTACGAAGCGCCGCACCGGATCGTGGAAGCGCTGGAGGATGTCGCCGAGGTGTTGGGGCCGGAGCGACGCATCGTCGTCGCCCGTGAAGTCACCAAGATGTACGAAGAATTCATCCGCGGCACCGCCGCAAATGTCTTCGAAAGGATGCGTCACCAGGAAGTCCGTGGCGAGATCACGCTGATCATCGCCAAAGCGGACGAATCGATCGTCATCGCGCCTACAGAGAAAAAGATAGATGTGGCCCAGCGCCTGGCCGAGATCATGTCCTCACAACAACTCGATGAAAAGGCCGCGCTGAAGGTCTTGGCGAAGGAGCGGGGCGTTTCCAAGAGCGAAGTCTATCGCCAGGTCCAAAGGAAGAAAAAGTAGCAAAGCCGATATGCCCAGAGTGCGTCCGCACTCTATTGGTTGCTTCCTCCAAGTCCAGCAGTGAGCACTAAAGTACATGGCTGGCATGGCTGCCAGACTGCATTCCGTAACTTGTGCCAACTATTACTTAGCAGTCAAATAGTGGGCGAGGTAGTGTAGATGAACCCGGATGATTTTGCCCATGTCGCGCACGAATTGAACAACGTGCTGCAAGTCCTGACCCACAGGAGTGAACAGCTGTTGAATTCACTGGAGGCATGGGACCCCATCCGCCTGGCTGTACAGGAGATTGATTCCGAGATCAACCGCGCAGTGCCACTGGCACGGCGATTGGTCGAAGACGCTGAAGTGCACCAATCCGGTCCACGAGCGAAGCCACAGCCGCCTCCGGTCGATATCGAAAGCCCTACAAATTTTGAGCGCCTCCCCCTGACCAAGTACAAGCTCTCTGATCCGCACAAGCCAACGTTGCTCTATGTGGACGATCATCCGGAGCGTCTAGTAGTTCTAAAGGCAGTGCTGGAATCCACCGGCTACAACGTTCTCACTGCCGAGAGCGCTCTCAAAGGACTGGAAGTATTTCTTGCCGAGCCGATCGATCTCGTCGTGCTGGACTACTACATGCCCAGCATGGATGGCGGAGCGGTGGCCACGAAGATGCGTCGCTTGCGCCCCAATGTGCCCATCATCATCTTCTCCGGCGCGCTGACATTGCCGGAGCTGGTGATAGCGATGGTCGATGGATTCATCTCCACATCGGATGAACCGGAGATGCTGCTGCAGAAGATTTCGGAATTGCTGAACCACGTGCAGGCGCAAGCGTCGTAGGAAACCAGCTCTTAGCTATCAGCTCTTAGCTTTCAGCTCACCCGGGGCCAGTCCAACATTCTCAAGCGCCGTAGGCGCGACATGTTTATAGCTCGGGCCAAGGAAAACCAAGCAAGCCCCGTAGGGGCGACACGCCTACCCGCTAACCTCATGTCCGGCGTTCTTAAGCGCGCGGATCGCGTCCTGCACGCGTTCATTCTTCACGAACAGATAATCTGTGTCATAGGTGGCAATCGGCGAGACACTGATTCCCGCGTTCGCTAACGCCGTAGTGAGCGATGCGATCACTCCTGTAGTCTGAAATGGAATCGGGCCTTGTAGTTTCAAACATCGCCACCCCGGCTCGATTTTGATATGGGTCATTCCATGCTCGGGATCGATCACCGCCTCTTCACAAACGATCGATAGTTCTTCGTCCGTTCTTGTGATGGTGAAGAACGATCCGGTCAGCGCCCACACAGGAATGGCATCGAGGGGATCAAGACGACAGATCGCGAAGGCGGGATAGAGGAGCGAGAGTTTGAAAGCCATACTAGACCCGGTCACAAATTGCCAAGAATCCCAGTTTCTTCTCCGCTCCCAGAAAACTCGCCTCAAATGAATTGCGCGCGATCTCGCGCAGTTGGTCATCCGTAAAGCCGAATGCTTCCTGTGCGAGTTGATACTCTCGCGCGAGTGAAGTCCCAAACATCGCGGGATCGTCGGAGTTCAACGTGATCATCACACCGGCGTCGAACATCTTCTTCACCGGATGGTCATCGATGCGGGCGCAACATCCTGTGCGCAGATTGCTGGTAATACATATCTCTACCGGAATCTGTTTTTCGGCGAGATGCTCCATGAGGTCCGCATCCTGGATAGCGTTGAGCGCGTGGCCGAGCCGTTCCGCACCGATATTCAGTGCGCCCCAAATCGATCCCGGGCCGGCACTCTCTCCCGCGTGCGCAGTCAGGCGCAGGCCTTTGCTGGAGGCATATCGATAGCCCTGCCGAAAAATTTCCGCTGCGCCTCTGTTCTCGTCTCCGCCAATTCCGATTCCCACAACGCTGCTTTCACCCGATCGCTGCATCTGCTCCTGACGGATCTCGGCGGCCTTTTCGATGACCAGCAGCGCTTCATCGGCGCCAAAGTTGCGCACCGCATCGAAAATCCAGAGCAGGGAGACGCCGAAGTCGCGTTCGCCGGCTATGCGTCCCCGCTCCATTCCGGCGAAGATCGGATCAATCTCCTGTCCACGCCAGTGGATCACTCCGACGGAAACGTAAACCTCGGCATGCAGCACGTTCTCCGCGTGCAGTTGCTGCATCATGCGATAGACGATCAGCTCGTAGTCTTCCGGATCGCGCAGGCGCTCGGTCACCGCTTTAAACGCCATGAGGAAGCCCTGGAAATTTGTGTACTGATACAGCCGCTCGACATCGGCAACGGTGAGCGGATCGCCGCTGGTGGGGTCTGCGGCGTAGCGATTGTTCACGCCGGACATCGGTGTGTTGTGCTTGAGGCTCAGCTCGGAAAGAGTTTGCGGTGAGACCGTCCCTTCCAAGTGCAGATGAAGCTCAGCCTTTGGGAGAGAGAGGATGAAGCGATTGATGGAGGATTGAACCATTGCCGATTGAATCATTTAATCACTGACTCATTGAACCACGAAAATTCAATGAGCAACCGGCTCAATGGTTCAATGAACCACTGAGCTAAAGATTCAATTGGTCTTCGCGAACTCGCTGTGGTTTCGACTGTAGATGAAGTAAATCACCAGGCCAATAGCCATCCAGCCGAAGAAGCGGATCCAATTCAGGATCGGCAGTCCGGCCATGAGGAGCATGCAGGTAAGGATCGTCATTACCGGTGCCAGTGGGCCGCCGGGAGCGCGGAAGGCGCGAGGACGATTCGGCTCGCGATATCGCAGGATCAAGACGCCGATCGCAACCAGCACAAATGCGAACAGCGTTCCAATGTTGGCGAGGTCGGCGACAGTGCCAATGTCCAGCAGCCCAGCGGGAATTCCAACGGCGAGGCCAGCGATCCACGTCGCCACATGCGGCGTGCGAAAGCGCTGGTGGACCTTGCCGAACATCCGGGGCAGCAGTCCGTCGCGCGACATCGCGAACCAAACGCGCGCCTGTCCCAATTGAAAGACGAGTAGGGAGGAGATCATTCCCAGCATGGCGCCGACGAGGACCGCCAGTCGCACCCACGCCATGTGCGGGTGGATTCCCGTCAGGACTTTAAGGGTGTTCACGACGGGGGCGGCGTTGTCGCGCAACGATTGCCACGGCACCAATCCCGTGAGTACTACCACGACGGCAATGTAGAGAATCGTGCAAATGATCAGCGTGGCGATGATCCCGATGGGCAGATCGCGCTGTGGATTCTTCGCCTCCTCCGCTGCGGTGGAGACGGAATCGAATCCGATGTAGGTAAAGAAGATGATGGCGCCGCCGGTGAGCACGCCTCCCCAGCCATTCGGTGAAAACGGATGATAGTTGTTGGGGTTGATGTACTTCGCCGCGAAGGCAACGAAGATGATGATGGCCGCAATCTTCAACACCACCATGATGTTGTTGGTCTCAGCCGATTCGCGAATGCCGCGCACCAGGATGATCGTGAGCAGCATCACGATCACGAACGCGGGAATATTGAAGCCGAAGTGCCATCCCGGCTCGTAGAGAACATTTCCGGCGAGATCGGTAAGTCCGCCGGGAAGATAAGCCGGCGATATCCATCGCAATGAGGGATGCAGATTGAACCAGTCGAGCAGATCGACGACGTGGGCGGCGAATCCAATGCTCACGGCGATGTTGCTCACTGCGTACTCCAAAATCAGATCCCAGCCGATGATCCATGCAATCAGTTCGCCAAGCGTCGCATAGGTGTACGTGTATGCGCTGCCGGCGATGGGGATCATTGACGCTAACTCTGCATAGCAGAGAGCGGTAAACGCACATACGATCGCCACCAGCACGAATGACAGCGCAATCGCCGGACCTGCCCCCGGACGCCCGAAGCTTGCCGAGTGGTGGATCAGATAGTCCAGCAGCGGCGCGTTGACGATCGACTTCACTTCGAATTGCTGTCCTGCAATCGCGGTGCCAACCACAGTGAAGATTCCGGAGCCGATGACCGCGCCAATACCCAACGACGTGAGCGCCACTGGGCCAAGCGTCTTCTTCAACCGCGTCTCTGGGCGCTCTGAGTCAGAGATCAGCTTGTCGATCGACTTCTTGGCGAAGAGCTGATTTTGCTTCTCGCTTACTTGATTTGGAGTTGAGATGGAGTGCGCTCCTGCATCGACCACCGAATTAGAACACCAGCCTTGAGCAAGAATATTCCCACCCAAGGCTGATGCTGATCACTGTCTTACCGCTTCGACTGGCCACGCGCCAGTTTCTTGATCTTCTGTTTGTTGGCGCCGCGTGGAGTAGTGCGCTTGCCCTTTGGGGCAGCCTTCTTGCGGGCAGTGCGCTTTGATGCTTTACGTTCAGTCTTTTCGAGTTTCTTTGTGTTTGCCATAATTCCTTTGTGTGTTTCAGTCGTCCCTACAGGACTCGGTTGTTTTGGCGCGATTACCCGGCACTGAAGTGCCGGGCTACTTTCAAATGTCCCGCTGGGACAAAATACATATTGTGCTGCTTCAACAGACAGTAGCCACAAATAAGAAGCCTAGAGGAAAAAAGCTGACAGCTGAGAGCTGAAGGCTGACAGCTGTTTCACGCCTTCTCCAACTGGGCGTACTTCTCTACTAATTTCTTTAAACCGAAGCGAGGAAATTGTACCGTAATCTTGGCCGTTTCTCCTTCACCTTCTCTCTTGAAGACGGTGCCTTCGCCGTATTTTGGGTGCCGCACTTTTTGTCCGGGACGAAATAATCTCTTGCCGGAAGCAGCGTCTGACTTCGGTTGCGCTACCGTTGAAGAGAATTTCTTTCCGCGAGAAGCGAAGAATTCGGCGATGTTATCCACCGAATTGTAGTTGCTGCCAGAGAAACTGTTCTTCGATTTCGCAGCTACGCGCGGTTGCAGTCCATAGCGGTTCGCGCTCTGGTCTTCGTCTTCGTAGCTGTAATGCTGTTCGCCAAAGTCGTAGCTCTGGGAAGCACCAGCCCTCGGTTGCGTGCGTCCGCCTAGCTCTTCGAACAGGTGTTGCGGAATCTCTTCCAGAAAGCGTGAAGGGATGCTCGCCTCAGGCATGTCATTCCCATATCGACGGCGATAGCGCGCGCGGCTTACGATCAGCGCGTCCATCGCACGCGTCATGCCCACATAGCAAAGCCGGCGCTCTTCTTCGAGACCGTCGGGGTCCATCAGCGTGCGCGAGTGCGGGAAAAGTCCTTCTTCCAATCCCACCAGGCACACCAGCGGGAACTCCAGGCCTTTGGCGGCGTGCAGCGTCATGAGCGTGATGTTGGCGGCGACGTCGTATTGGTCCACGTCGCTGACCAGCGCAGCGTGATCGAGGAATTCTTCCAGCGTCTCGCCGCGGTCGCGCGAATCGCGCGCGGCGTTCACCAACTCCTGCAAGTTCTCAATGCGCGATAACGCTTCCGGTGTGGCCTCTTCTTCCAGGGCCTTGATGTATCCGGTGCGGTCAATCAGGAATTTAAGGGCTTCGGGCAGAGTGGCTGCGCTCGCCGGAGCGCGGAAGCCGGCGCCAGCCTCTTCTGCTTCCGGCAACGGACCTGATGCTTCCGCCTTGATCACTTCTGGCTCGAGATCGTCAAAAGCGAGTTTGCCGAATCCAAAAGCCGTATCTTCAACTTCATCTACCTGCGAAGCCAAACTCGGCGGAGCAAACGATGTGTCTTCCTCGCTTGCGATGCTCGTCTCAAGTTGCTCGGTGAAATTTCCAAACAACATCGCGCGGGCTTCGTCGATGATCTCTTTGAAGTTCTTGAGGGCAGCGCAGGCGCGGGCGGGAAGCAATTTTTCTTTTATTGCGTGTCCAATGGCCGCCCAGAGCGTCATGCCTGTTTCCAGCGCGATCCGCTCGATGGTGTCCATGGTCGCCTTGCCAATGCCGCGAACAGGCGTATTGACGACGCGCAACAGCGCGATCGAATCGTCAATATTGTTGACCAACTTGAGATAGCTGATCATGTCCTTGATCTCCGCGCGCTCGTAAAACGAGAAGCCGCCCACCACGTTGTACTTCAGTCCATATCGGCGTAGCGCTTCTTCAAACAATCTGGATTGAAAGTTTGTCCGATACAACACAGCGGCGCGCGGCGGATTTTCCGGGTCGCTATCCGCGCCGCCGGCGGCCTTTATATATTTCGAAATGTAGTCGGCGACGAACAGCGCTTCATTCTCGCCATCCGGCGCTTCGTAGTAGCCAACCTTGCCGCCGCCCTGGCGCGATGTCCAAAGGTTCTTGCCCTTGCGCTGTTTGTTGTTCGCCACCACCGCGGAAGCCGCTTCCAAGATCGTCTGCGTGGAGCGGTAGTTCTGCTCCAGGCGAATGACCTTGGCGTTGGGAAAATCCTTCTCGAACTCCAGGATGTTCTTAATGTCGGCGCCGCGCCAGGAATAGATCGACTGGTCTTCATCGCCGACCACGCAGACGTTCTGGTGTCCCGCGCCCAGCAGTTTCACCAGCTCATATTGCGGACGATTCGTGTCTTGATACTCGTCGATCAAAATGAATTCGTAGCGGCGGTTGTACTTCTCGCGAACTTCAGCATTCGATTTCAGAAGCCGCACCGTCTCCAGCAGCAGGTCGTCGAAGTCCAACGCATTGGCCTTACGCAACTCTTGCCGATAAACCTCATATATATGAGCCACGCGTTCCGTCTTAGGGTCAGCAGATTGCAGATATATCTCCTGCGGATCCAGCATGTGGCTCTTGGCCCATGAGATCTGCGACAGCACCGCGCGCGGCTTGAGCTGCTTGTCGTCAATCCCGAGGCGCTTCATCGCTTGCTTGATGATCGCCTGCTGGTCGGATTCGTCATAGATGGCGAAGTCGCGCTTGAAGCCGCTGTCGCCAATGCGCAGTGTCTCGATATCGCGCCGCAGCACGCGCACACAAAACGAATGGAAGGTCGATAGTGTAGGTTGCGCGAGCGAGCGTCCGGCGATCAACTTGTTCACTCGCTCTCCCATCTCCGCCGCAGCTTTGTTCGTGAATGTCACAGCGAGGATGGAGTCGGCAGGCTTGCCGATGTTCTCTACCAGATGCGCAATGCGATAAGTGATGACGCGCGTCTTCCCTGACCCCGCGCCGGCGAGGATCAGCAGCGGTCCGTGGACGGTCTCAGCGGCCTCGCGCTGCTCCGGATTAAGTTTGTCGAGTAGATGTTTCAAATAGGAACTTCTTGGCCGCGGATGAACGCGGATGAACGCGGATTGGCGCGGATTCTTTAGTTCAATTTTAACTGATGGAGAAGAAGCAAAAAGCTAACCGCGGATAAAAGAAAGATAAAGGCAGATTTTAAAGACTTGCTTCAATCTAGGTTCTAAGGCGAGTGCGGTTTGCGTGGCTTTAACCCTAGAAGTTGGTGAACATGGGATTCATTGCAGAAATCCTCCTCTAATCCGCGGGTAAAGGGTTTGATTTTCATCCGCGTTCATCCGCGCAAATCCGCGGCCGGCTTTTTGGCTTTTAATCAGACTTGATCCTTCTTTGATCCGCGGTTACAGATTTGATTTATCCGTAAATCGCGCCGCTCCCGCCGGGCACGAGCTTGCCTCCAGCGGCACGGATCGCTTTACACTCTTCGCACGGACAGATCATCCGGAGAAATTCCCAGGAGTAGATCCCGGTGCGGTGTCCGTCATTCCAGACGAACGAGATGGCGTATTTGCCAACCGGCGTAACTTCTGTGGGACGCGCCGGGTCGCGATACATCGGTAACGCGCTTTTCGGCTTGGGAGCCTCTCCGAATTGCGCTCCGGATTTTTCGCGCTCGTCGTCACACATGGCGCAGGGACAGGCATCGCGGAGACGTTGGAACGTGTAAACGCTCTTGTGCCCGTCAGCCCAGTCGATCTCCATGCCTGTGCCGGTTGTCTTGTTCACGCGGACAGCTTTGGTCTCGGCAGAGGGCATGGCTTCAGTATAAGGGCAGGAGGCTCTGCATGACTTGGGGTGAGCGTGTCCTGTGGTCACGCCAGAATGCGAACGTGCTATGCGGCAGCACCCGACTTCTTTGCGTTTTTGCGCCGCAACATGCGTTGCAATAACTCTTGATGATGCTCGCGAGCCAGCGCCTCCAGCAATTCGTCTTCCTGCTCGCCGACGAGTCTTGCCATAAAGCACTCCACCGCTTCGCGCGTGTATATGGAGGGGCGCGCGGAGCGGGGAGGCTTTTTTACAACATCTTGCTTTTCGTTTCTTACCTTGGTCACTGGCTAGCCCTCAGGAAAGCAACGAGCGCGACCCATATCGGCGGCGCAGCGTTGCGCCCATCCCTACTAGTCCGCTACCGAAGAGTGCCAGCGACGCCGGTTCCGGTGTTTCCGTTACGCTCGCGGCAGAGCCATAGCTGAAATCGCCGACGTCGACGTAGTTGCCATTGTCGTCGTTTATGGTCTCGATATTCAGGGAGGTGATCACGTCGGACGACGTGAAGCCGAAGAAGGCGAACGTGCCGTTCGAATAGCCACCATGGGGGTTTACCACAAATTGCAGCCCGTTGGAGAGAGTTATGGCCACAGGAACATTGGTCCAAGAGGTGGAGACATTAAAACCAATGGAGGTTACTCCGGAGGCAAACTGCGCGGTCACGCCGTCGAAATAGCTGTGGGAATAGCCGATAATAGTGTTTGCCCCGGCGCCATTGCTGTACTCCCCGACATCAAACGAACCGTTGATCGCGTACACGCCAGCAAAACGATTGCTGAATGAGACTCCGCCGATGGTGAGCCCCGATCCATACCCGTGAATCTGCCCAAATGTATTGGGTTCGCCGCCCAGCGTGTATGGCCCGGGATCGACGTCGGTCAAGCCTGTCGAAGCAGCGGTCCAGGTTGCGCGGTCGGTGTAGGTGACGGTATCTGCGTGGAGAGAGAGGGCAAAAGCGCCGATGCCGAACGCCAGGAAGCAAACTTTAAGGAACCTGCTGAGAGATTTCATGGATTGCTCTTTCAAGAAGATGGAATAGCTGCACAGTTTGTAAAGCGGCTTGCGGTTACCGGTATGCCTACCGTTTGGAAGTGCGGCTCGGAGGGGATGCTAAGAGGTGGTGGCGCATCGGGCATCCCATGAATGGATGAGAAAAACTTTGCACACTAGCGAGCAGCAGTTTGCAGGAGAAGGTGAACGAGTTCCGCCTGACGCGAAGTGGAGGTCTTTCCGTAAATGCTCTGCAGCTGCGCGCGCAAGGTGTTCACGGTGACACCGAATTGATCGGACATCTCCTTTAGAGACAAGCCTTGCGCCAGGTGGACCGCGAGTCGGCATTCGGCAGCCGTGAGCTTATAGGTTCCGCTTAGCACGTCCCATCGCGGCGCTGTGTCTTGATCGGGATCAGTGATGAACAGCGCTGCCACAGGTTTTGCGATTCCGTATCCGCTCTCAATCCGAAAAGGCGTAACGAATACAGAGAGAGCGCGGCGGCCGTTCGGTCTGGAGACCAGTACCGCGCTGCCGACGCTTTTGATTTGATCTGGAGCGCATGCCACTGCTGACTTGATCAAAGCTGCCAGTTTGGTATTTTCGCTGTCTTGAGTTGCACAGAGCTTGTTGCTCTTGATGCTGAGCCCGTCCGATTTCTCAACGAGTGCAAGAGCCTTGCGATTGAGCAGGCAAGGCGCACCGGCAACGTCTAGAAAAACTACAGCAGTCGGAAGGAAATCTAGTGCTGCCTCCAGCAGCCGGCCTTTTCTTTCCAAGTTGTTGACTTGTTGATTGATGGCAAGCGCCCGCTCGAGGTGGGGCATAAGCGTCTGAAGGATATTGGCATGCCTCGCGCCGAAGGCGCCGCGCCGCCGGTTTCGCAAGGAACTGATGACAGCCACAGTGCCACCTGGCCCCGCAATAAAGCCCCCAAACTGGTGAAACATCGTATCGCTGTAGCGCAGGTAATCGTTGTAGAACTCCGAGCCCAACAACTTCGACTCGGGACAAAGCTCTTCTCCGTAGAAAACAGAACCGGGACTCATTCGCCCCTGCGACGCTTTGAACCATTCGTCCGTTTGCCAGTAGTAGTTGTTATAGACGTGCTGAAGGGCAGGATCCACGCCTGTGAAGGCGGTTACGCCAAGACTCTTGTCTTTGGGGTTCTGCAGGATGATGCCATTGCTTTGCGCTCCTACGGTTTTTCCATACTGCTCCAGAAACTGGTCCCAAACAGCGGAATCGGTAGCGGCTGTGTACAGAAGCTCCAGAAGTGCTGAAAGCGATCTCTTGTCGTGCATTTCGCTCCGAAAACAAAGGGGGGGCGGTGGCGGACTAAAGGTACGCCTCTTGCTTCAAATCATCAACTCCCGTATACTCTGTATCTTACGAATCAAGTTCTCATCCCTCCTTGCAGTAAGCTTCCCTGAAAAGCTTTTGGTTGGAGCAGGAAATAAGTTCTGGAGCACAAGTCATGGCACGAGTATGCGATATCTGCGGCAAGGGGCCGCAATTTGGAAACAACATCAGCCACGCCAACAACGTCACCAAACGGCGCTGGAATGTGAATCTGCGTCCGGTGAAGGCGATGGTGAAGGGCGTGAGCAAGCGCATTCGCGCATGCACCTCATGCATCCGCAGCGGAAAAGTTACCAAGGCCGTTCCGCGCGTCAAGGCCACGGCAGCGAAGGCCAGCTAAATCTAGCTATACCCTCCCCGGATTTTGTATGAAACAGCCTCTCAGGAGCGAACACTCCTGAGAGGCTTTTCCTTTACTTCCTTCGCACGAGATCCTGCTCTCAATAAGAAGAATCCCGCACCTTTGGGCAGCATCTTAAAACCACTCGACTACTCAAAAGCAAGGCACTCTGCTTTTGGGATCGCGGAGGCTTTTCCATGTCGACCAGCCCACAGCATCGCTCCGGTGTTTCCTACCGTCCTCGATTCGACGCACATCGGAAGCGCGTTGAAGACTTGATCCATGTGCAGGATGCGGCCCGCAGGATCAACTCGATCTTGGATCTGGATCAACTCTTGGACCATATCGTCAACCATCTTGCGATCTCGTTCGGTTGCGCAGAGAGTTCGATTCTGCTGAGAGATGAGGACGAGTTGGTGGTTGCCGCGGTCCAAGGTTGCTTGGTCCACTTGAAGGGCGACCGATTTGGGCATCGCGGCTTGACTGGCCATGTTGCATCAACTGGGCAGACCTACTACGCTCCCGATGTAAGCCGCGAGCCTAAGTACATCGCATGCGGGCCCGAGATCCAATCCGAATTGGATATTCCGCTCAAGATTGGCAACCGCGTCATAGGCGTTTTCAGCGTAGCGCACCCGGAATTGGATGGATTTCCGCGCACTCAGCGCGCATTGTTGCAGCAGATGGCGGTGCACATTGCGGTGGCGATCGAGAACGCACAGTTGTTCCAGAAGGAACGCAGCGAGAAAGAGCATATGCTGCGTGAACAGGAAGAGGCTCGCCAGATACAACAGTCATTGCTCCCGAAGTATTTGCCGCAAGTGGATGGGCTGAGGATCGAGGCACAGTGCGTTTCCGCAGGTGCGGTCGGCGGCGATTGGTATGACTACATCCCGCTCGCTGATGGCAAGTGGGCGCTAGTGCTCGCCGATGTCTCAGGTAAAGGAATGGCGGCGGCGCTGCTGATGACGGCCACCCGGGCCATCACGCGTTCGCTTGCGAAAACGTTGTCGTCACCAAGCGAAGTCTTGTGCGCGCTGAATCGCGTTCTCGTCGAAGATTTTCCCTGCGGGAAATTTGTGACCATGCTCTTCGCAGTGCTTGATCCCACGTCTCGCACTTTGCGTTTTGCCAACGCGGGCCATCCCCAGCCGTTGTTTAGCAACGGAAGCGATACCATTTTTCTAGACAGCGAAGCCGGACTACCACTTGGTATTCAGGAATGCGAATTCTCTGAAACAACGATCCATCTCGGCAACAATGCCAAATTGTTGTTCTACAGCGATGGAATCACCGAAGCCCGCGATTGTGCTGACGAGGAGTTCGGTACCGCTCGTCTGCAGCAGGTCTTTGGCGACGACGAGCTTTCGGTGGACACCATCCTCGAGGAGATATGCCTCTTCGCCAGCAACTGCCCAGCATCGGACGACGCTACGGCGATTTTGCTGAGCAGCCGTTAAAGCCTTTCTGCTCGAACGGGTCACCTTTTCGGCGCATTCAAGTGAACTGGTTACCTCTAGCGCATAATTTTTCTGAGCATGGAACTTTGCTGGAAAATCCTTCGTATCCAATGCCATGCCAAAACTCATTCGAACTGCGATGTTACTCATGAGTCTGATGGTTTTGCCCGGTGTGTCTCAAGCCAAAGGAGCGCCTGACCAGGAACTGTCGGTCAAAATCCGCTTTCTTCTGAACCATTACGCCCAAAAAGACGTTGCAGGCATGATGAGTCTTTTGTCGGATGGAAATGTGCTGATTATTGGCTCGGACCTAAGCGAGGTGTGCACTACCAGGGAACAAGCAGAAAAATTATTCCGGAGCGACTTTAATCTCTGGGATTCCTCGTCTTTTGGTTTGATCGGTAAGGTTTATACGCAACAGGCCGGAGACATGATTACGGCCTTCTTTGATGTTCCTTTTACATTTTTACGTGGCCAAAATTCGCAGACGGTTGTGGTGCGTTTTGCCACTGTGTGGAAGAAATCTCCGCAAGGCTTGAGGTTGGCTCAAAGCATGAACACCACGCCGACCATCCATCAGTCCGCCGAGGAGCTATCTTCGGGCGGACTAAAATCCTCAGCCAATAAATCGAATGAATAATTCGGCAGAGATACGGTCTGCCGAGTTTGCCAAATCTGCGACCTATGCCGGTGCAATCACATCAATCTTCTCCGGCAACCGTCCGGCAGCGGATGATGCGACCGCTATCCTGCTCAGCAGCCGATGAAATGAGTTTTATCAGAACGGGCAATAACCTTGCCCGCCTACGATTCATTCCCTCTGTGGACATCTTGAAATGCCAGCATTGAAGTGAGTCGCTGTTCCTTTTCATCATCGAACCCACAACTCGTTAAAAAATCTTTCGGATTCTCATAGGTGCCGAACATCATGTCCCACCAGACGATATCCCCATAATTATTTTGGTGTTTGCCGTATTCATGGTGGATACGGTGCATTTCTGGTCTCTGGAAGAAATATCCGATCCATCGTGGGGTTTTGACGTTCGTGTGATAGAAGAATTCACCCGTGGCTGTGCAGAAAGTATAAAAAGCCCCGGCCTGCAGACTTAGCCCCCGAAAAGAGTAGACGAGTAAGCTCCCGATGATGGAATTTACAACCATCTCAAGCGGGTGCTTGTAAAAAGATGTGATTACTTCTATCCGCTGCGGGCTGTGGTGGATCTGGTGAAATCCTAGCCAGAGAAAGTCAATCCGATGTCTCCAGCGATGCCACCAGTAGAAGATAAATGTCGCAATGAAATAAGCCAGCAGACCACCCGAAACAGTTGGAAGCGTTTGTCCCAAATGGAAAACTGACTTTCCTGACAGCCATTTCTCCCATGAAATTCCGGCCAATAAAACGACACCTAGCTGGACCAGATTTACCAAAATGACGCGCAAAGGCCAAGTCTTAACCGCAGGCAATTTCCAGCCAGGAACTGCACGTTCTAAGATGAAGCAGCCCAAAGCTATCGCAGCGACATAAAGCAGCATCGGTGAGCCCTCAGCGAACTCTGATTGACCTGTGCAGCCCTGAGTTGTAACGACATGTTACGCCAAGGCAATCACATCAATTTCCACCAGCACATCCTTCGGCAGCCGCGCGGCTTCAATCGTTGTTCGCGCAGGAGGTGGCGCGGGGAAGTGCCCTTTATAAACGTCGTTCATGGCGGTGAAATCAGTCATGTTCTTCAGGAAGACGCCGCAGCGTACGACTTTGTCCATTCCCGAACCCGCCGCTTTGAGGATTGCCGCGATGTTCTTGAGCGCACGATCAGTCTGCTCCGCGACACCACCTTCGATCACCTGGCCGGTTGCGGGGTCCATTGGTGTCTGTCCGGAGACGAAGACGAATCCATTGGCCTTGATGGCTTGTGAATACGGCCCGATGGCCTGTGGAGCGTCTTTGGTGGCAACTGGTTCGCGCATGAATGAGGACTCCTTTACGGTGGCTGCGATGAAAGATTGTCTCATACGGGAGTTGGCGGTCCGCTATGACAAGCCAATGCCCCCTCCGTGTTCTCCGTGCCTCCGTGGTGAATCAGCTTTTTTGTTAGAATCGATTCTGCATGATCCTTCCCTTTGTCCGTGAAATTCTTGCGGACGCGGAAAAATCCTCAGCTTTTCAGCGTGCGGCCACCCTCCTAAAAGCCCGCGCGGGGCGGACTCGTGTCTCCGGACTTACTCCTACGGCCAAAGCGCTGCATTTGGCGCTGTTGCATCGGACAGTGGGGAAACCTTTGTTGGTCGTAGTCCCTAATAATCGAGCTGCCGAAGATCTCTTGCCAGTCCTGCAGTCTGTTGCCGAATTGTCCGGTGCGGCGCGACCGGACGCCGTTGTCATGTTGCCGGCGTTCGATGTGCTTCCCTTCGAGAATTTATCGCCGCATCCGGAGATTCAGGAAGAGCGCGCAACAGCGCTATGGAAGATCGCCAGCGGGGAAGTGGAGATTGTCATTGCGCCAATGGAAGCGGCTTCCATGCGACTGCAATCGGCTGAGTTCTACGCCGACCTAACGCGAATCGTACGCCGGGCCGAAACCATTGATCCCGAGCAGTTGATTCAGCATTTGAACGTCATCGGATACAGTGCTGCTGATGTAGTGGAAATGCCGGGGCAGTACGCGCTGCGCGGCGGAATCCTGGATGTGTATCCGCCAGAAGCGGAGCGACCGGTGCGTGTCGAGTTTTTTGGTGACGACGTCGAATCGATACGCAAGTTCGATCCCGCCACCCAGCGTTCGTCTACGCCAGTGGACGAAGTCGCGCTGCTGCCGTTGTCGGAGACGCCAGTCAGCGAGACGATACTCGCCACGATACACGCGCGCTTGTCCGGAAGCCGCATCAGCGGATCAGAGCAGAGCGTGGCTGAAGCGATGTCCGCGACGGGTGTGACGGTTTTTCCCGGTTGGGAGTTCTACGCCTCTGTCGCAGGCGCAGATCAAAACCTATTTGACCTGATGCCGAATGCGTTGGTGATCGTCGATGAGCCGTCAGCGGTAAAGGCCGAAAGTGATCGCTGGTGGGAGAAAGTTATCGCCGCCCATGACCGCAGCGGAGTGGGATCGCTGGTCACTCCAGAAGAAATTTTTATTGAGCCAGAAGCGTGGCAGCAATTAGTGCAGTCTCACGCAGGAGCGGACATTGAAGAGTTGAACGTCGCCACTGCTGACGCTGAAGGTGATGTAGTTGATTTCCGATCGCAGCCTACGATGCGGTTCCACGGTTCAGTTCCCGCGATGGTGGAAGAAGTAAAAAAACTCAGCGCCGCGGGTGAGCGCGTGATCTTTGCCGCGCCGAATATGGGCGAGGTGGAGCGCTTGGCCGATATCTTCAGCGAGTACGGTGTGCACTTCCGCTTGGGGTCGCGCGTTCCCAAAGCCGGCACCAGCGAAACCTTTCTCGACGAGACCGCTTATGCCACCGGCGACCTGAGCGCCGCGACAATTGTGAGGGCCTCCATTCCGCACGGGGTGGTGTTACCGGATTCGCGGCTTGTGCTGTTCGGCGCGCAAGACCTCTTCGACGATTCTGAAGTTGTGGTTAAGCGTCCGTCGCGGCAGAAGTCGGTTATCTCGACTTTTCTTTCTGACTTCCGTGATCTCGCAATCGGCGATTATGTTGTCCACGTTGAACACGGGATCGCTGAGTACAGGGGATTGAAAGAGATCGCGCAGGCAGATGGCGAAGCCAAGGGCGAGTTCATGCTACTTGAATTTGCCGAGGCCGCAAAGTTGTATGTCCCACTCACGCGATTGGATTTGATTCAGAAGTATCGTTCGACTGAGGGTGGGCGTCCGCCGCTCAGTCGTTTGGGCGGGACGGCGTGGGCCAAGACCAAGGCCCGCGTGAAGAAGGCCATGCAAGACATGGCCGACGAACTTCTCAAACTTTATGCCGAGCGCAAGACCGCTGTGGGACACGCATTTGCGCCTGACAACCAGTTCCAGCGCGAATTCGAAGATGCATTCGAGCACAACGAGACAAACGATCAGGTGACCTCAGTCGCCGACATCAAGCGCGACATGGAATCGACGTTGCCGATGGACCGCCTGCTCTGTGGCGACGTGGGATACGGCAAGACGGAAGTGGCAATGCGCGCGGCCTTCAAAGCCGTTAACGATAGCAAGCAAGTCGCAGTATTAGCGCCTACAACGGTACTGGCGTTTCAGCACTTCGAGACCTTCAAGCAGCGATTTGCCGCGTTTCCCATCACCATAGAAATGATCTCGCGCTTCCGCACCACGAAGCAGCAGAAGGAGATTATTGAAAAAGTCGAGCAGGGGAAAATCGATATCCTGATCGGCACCCATCGTTTGTTATCACGCGACCTGAAATTTCCTGACCTCGGATTGCTCGTGGTCGATGAAGAGCAGCGCTTCGGTGTCCGCCATAAAGAGCGCCTGAAGCAGATGAAGAAAGAGGTGGACGTGCTGACTATGTCCGCCACTCCGATCCCACGCACGCTGCACATGTCGCTGGTGGGACTGCGCGACATGAGCGTCATCGAGACGCCTCCGCGTGACCGCATAGCCATTCAAACTGTGGTCGCGGCATTCGACGAAAAGCTCATCAAGTCCTCCATCGAGCATGAACTCGAACGCGGAGGGCAGGCGTACTTTGTGCATAACCGCGTGGAGAGTATCTATGAGATTGCTGCCAAGCTGAAAGAGCTTGTGCCTAAGGCGCGCGTCATCGTCGGACACGGGCAGATGTCAGAGGGCGAACTGGAAAAGACGATGCTCGCGTTCATGCGCCACGAAGCCGACGTCCTGGTAGCGACGACGATCATTGAGAACGGACTCGACATTCCGCTCTGCAACACCATCATGATCAATCGCGCGGATCGGCACGGGCTGTCAGAGTTGTACCAGTTGCGCGGACGCGTCGGCCGGTCGAACCGGCGGTCGTATGCGTATCTGCTGATTCCGGCGGAGCAGGAGCTGACTCCGATTGCGCGGCGTCGGCTGGCAGCGCTGAAGGAATTTTCCGATCTGGGCGCAGGATTCAAGATCGCAGCGCTCGACCTTGAATTGCGCGGTGCGGGAAATATGCTCGGCGGCGAGCAGAGCGGGCATGTTGAGGCTATCGGGTTCGAGATGTACACCACTATGCTGGAGCGCACGGTGCGGGAGATCAAAGGCGAACAGCAAGCGGACACCGTCTCAACGCAGCTCAATCTTGCGCTGAACCTCCGAATTCCAAACGATTACGTCTCAGAAGAAAATCAACGTTTGCGAATGTACAAGCGCATCGCCGGGGTGGAGAATGAAGACCAATTGGCCGACGTTCGCGCCGAACTTGTCGACCGCTACGGCGAGCCACCCGCTCCGGTCCGCAACCTGCTGGATGCTACCGCACTGAAGATGGTGGGACAGCGCGTCGGAGTTGCGGGGATTGACCGCAAACAGAACATCATGAACATCAAGTTCACGGAGTCCGCGGAGATTGATCCTGCGAAGCTGGCCGGGTTTGTTGCATCCAACAAAGGTGCGCAGTTCTCTCCAGGCGGAACATTGAAATTCGTTTTGAAGACCACAGCGGCGGATGCGGTGATTGCGACAGTAAGAGAATTGCTGCACCATCTCGCCGCTCAGCCCGTGCGCGTTTAGATTTTTCTGGCCCAAGCAGAATCCTGCAACAAGAAGGAAAGATGATGAAAGCACGAAGCGTAATCCTCGCGCTCATTTTGGCGAGTGTTGGATTCACCACGTCAAGCTTCTCTCAAGCCAAGAAAGCGACTGCACCGGCGAAAGCCGGGCAGACCGATACGTTCACCAAACTTGCGGACGAGTTCTTCGACCAGGTGTATTTCAAGTTCAACCCGACGCAGGGTACCGCTGCGGGATTGCACCGGTATGATCCGCAGCTGGAGGACTACTCGCGTGCGGGAGTCGATAAGCAAATTGCGGCGCTGAAGCAATATCGCGATCGATTTGCAGCAGAAGACACGGCGAAATGGCCGCAGGAGCGTATTGCCGACCGCGAACTCATCGTTAATTACATCAACGGCACGCTGCTTGAACTCGAATCCATTCGCCAGTGGGAGAAGAACCCCGACCGCTACTCCTCCGGGATCAGCAATAGCGCATTTTTGATCATGTCGCGAAAATTTGCTTCGGCTGACGTGCGGTTGCGTTCGCTGATCGCGCGCGAGAAGCAGATGCCCGCCGCCTTTGAGGCGGCCCGCGCGAATTTGAAGAATCCTCCTCAGGTTTATACCGAAGTCGCCCTGATGCAACTGCCCGGCATCATCAACTTTTTTGAGAAAGATGTGCCGCTTGCATTCAAAGACGTGCACGACAAGAAGCTGATCGCGGAATTTGGCCAGGCCAATGCAGGTGTGGTCGAGGCCCTGCGCAGTTATCAGAAATATCTGAAAGTCACGCTGCTCCCCGTTTCTAAAGGCGATTTCCGCATTGGCGCGGAGAACTACAGCAAGAAGCTCCAGTATGACGAGATGGTGGACATCCCGCTCGACAAGCTTCTGGAGATTGGCTACGCGAACCTGCGCCAGAACCAGCAATGGTTCAAGGAGACCGCGGCAAAGCTCGACTCAACGAAGACTCCGCAGCAGGTGTTGGAGCAGATCGGAAACGAGCATCCTGCGCCCGACCAACTCTTGCAGAGTTTCCGCAATACCTTCGATTCGCTGCAAGGATTTATCAACGAGAAGAAGATCGTAACCATCCCATCGAAAATCGAGCCGATCGTGGAAGAGACACCACCGTTCGAACGCGCCTTAACGTTTGCGTCGATGGACACACCCGGGCCGTTCGAAAAGGTGGCGAAAGAAGCATTCTTCAACGTGACCTTGCCGGAGCCGGAGTGGACTCCAAAGCGGGTCGCCGAGCACATGGCGGGATTCAATCACGGCACCATAATCTCCACCGCCGTACATGAAGCTTATCCCGGACATTATGTGCAGTTTCTATGGGTGCCTGCTGCACCGTCGAAAGTGCGGAAGCTGCTGGGCGCAAGTTCCAATGCGGAAGGCTGGGCGCATTATTGCGAACAGATGATGCTGGATGAAGGTTACGGAGTGCCCAAAGGTGGCAGTCAGGATTCACCGGAATTCCTCAAACTGCGCTTGGGCCAGTTGCAGGACGCGCTGTTGCGAAACGCCCGTTACATTGTCGGCATTCAAATGCACACCGGCAAGATGACCTTCGAGGAAGGCGTGGATTTCTTCGTCAATGAGGGGTATCAATCACGCACCAATGGTATGCGGGAGACGCGTCGTGGGACTTCCGACCCAACCTATCTCTATTACACCTTGGGCAAGTTGGAGATCTTGAAGCTGCGTGACGATTACAAGAAACTTCGCGGTCCGAAGTTCTCCCTGGAAGAATTTCACAACACATTCTTGAAACAGGGATTTCCGCCTGTGAAATTGATTCGCAGACAGATGTTGGGAAATGACAGCCCTACGTTGTAGCTACTGCAAACAATCAGTTTTGCTGTATAAGAGAGACCTATGAAAATGAAAGTTCGAAAGGCGGTATTTCCTGCAGCGGGTTTGGGCACGCGATTTTTGCCGGCAACCAAAGCCATGCCGAAAGAAATGTTGCCCCTCGTGGACAAGCCCATCATCCAGTACGGCGTGGAAGAGGCGCTGGCTGCGGGTTGCGACCAGATCATCATAGTTACCGGCCGCGGCAAGACTGCGATCGAAGACCACTTTGACCAAAGCTATGAGCTGGAACAACTGCTGGAAGAAAAAGGGAAGACTGAGCTGCTGACGATTGTCCGGCAGATCTCAGACATGATCCACGTTGCCTACGTCCGGCAGAAGCAGGCGCTGGGACTGGGTCATGCGGTGTTGATGGCACGCGAACTTGTAGGCGACGAGCCATTCGCCGTGTTGCTGGCTGACGATGTTATCTCCGGCCCCGTTCCGTGCTTGAAACAGATGATCAAAGCCTTCGAGGCGACGCAATCATCCATTATCGCGACGCAGCAAGTGGATGGCCCGGCGATATCGGCCTACGGCGTCATCGATGGCAGTCCTGTGCGTACCGGCAAATTCAATGGCCGCTTGCACAACATCAAGAACCTGGTGGAAAAGCCGAAGTGGGAAGAAGCGCCGTCAAACCAGGCGATCATCGGTCGATACATCCTCACACCGGAGATCTTCAAGGCATTGGACCGCACGCCGCTTGGCGCCGGAGGAGAACTGCAACTGACTGACGGATTGCGCCTGCTTTTGAAGAAGGAAAAGGTTTACGGATACAACTTCGAAGGCGTGCGTCACGATACCGGCGATAAGCTGGGATTCCTGAAGGCGACAGTTGAATTCGCCTTGCAGAGAAAAGATCTTGGATCGGGTCTGCGAGACTATCTCAAGACGCTCAAGCTCTAGCTACTGAATCGCTTCCGAGAAAAGAAAATCGTGCTGCCAATCCTGTTTGTAGCCGGCTGACCGTAGCGTGGTGGCCAGTTGAGCCCAGTGTCGCGTGCTGTGCAGCAGAGTGTGGACGAATATCTTTCGCTTGCTGCTGGTCAAAGTTCCCATGGAGCGGCTGGGGAACTCGATGACTTTTTTCCACTCTTCTTCCGTCGCTGAATCCAAGAATCCTCTTAGCTTTCGAAACGCACGCTCTCCTGTCTCGAACAATACCGCGATATCACTGGGAAAAGTTTCGTAGGGAGTGACATCTTCACCCAGCAGTCGCTCTGCATAGCGCGTGTCGACGGCGACAATGTGCAGCACCAGATTGCGCACGTCCTTCGCTTGCGCGATATCGAGTTTCACATCGAGTGCAGCAGGGTTTTCTTGAAACCACTTTTGCCAACGACGCGATTCGTTTTCCGCATAGGCGAGTAATTCCGAGAGCTTGAGAGCAGGATCCATGACCAGCAGTATATTGCGATAGGAGAACTGCTGCTTAGAGTTTCAGGCCTTTTCCCCACGCGCCTTCGAAGACTGTGTGTTCCATGGGGAAGCGTCCGGCGTATTTCTTGTCCGGGCCTTTGAGGCGTCCCACCCCGAGCATCGCCACCACGCGAACATCTTGCTGCGGAATACCAAGCACCTGCTTTACCTGTGATTCCACGAAGCCTTCCATGGGAGCAGTGTCATAGCCGAGCGCTTCGGCCATCAGCATCATGTGAGTGACGGCGATCATGATATGGCGATTGCCCCACACCGCCCAGTCTGGTCCCCATCCGCAGATATCGCCGGGCTCGCCGCTCAGCGCGCTGGTGACTGCTTTACGCGAGCTTTCATTCTGCTCGTCCGTGAATCCGTGTTCCTTAGCGATAGCCAGCATCTTTTCCAGATCGCCCTGCTGCCAGGCTTTGATTGCGACACAAGCCGTAATGACTACGGATGCGGTCTCAACCTTCTGTTGGCCGAAAGCGGCACCGCGTAGCGCTTTGCGCAGAGCGGGATCACGCGCAACGATAAAGCGCCAGGGCTGAAGATTGTATCCGCTGGGTGCTTCACGACCGGCGTCAAGAATCTGCTTCAGAGCGGAGTCGGGAATGGGAGAACCATCAAAATCCGGCGTAGCGCGGCGGGTGCGAATCACTTCGGAGAGGGGTTTTTCGTTGGCGGCCATTTCGTTCTCCCTGGTTTAAGACGTACATAGATGTGGGGACGACGGCAAAGGTTACACTTTAGACTGCGAGAAACCTCAACTTGCAACAGCCCTCTTCAGCGCTGCTCGCGCCAGCAGGCGCGTGGAATCGACTATCGGCAACGGCGAATTCGAATCGGAGACGAGCAGCGGAATCTCTGTGCAGCTCAAAGCTACCGCATCACAGCCGTTGTTCTTGAGGTCGTTAATCACTTCCTGAAAGTACTTGAGTGACTCCGGCAGGAATCGCGAGTTCACCAGCTCATCGAAGATGATGGAGTTAATGCGGACGCGCTGCGCCAGTTCAGGAATCGCGTGCGCGATCCCAGCAGCCTTTAGCTTGGGTGGATACACGGGACCTTCCATCAGATACTTGGTCCCGGTCACTCCCACCTTTTTGAAGTTGCGTCGTGCAGCCTCCGCCGCGACTTCTTCTGCGATATGCAGCCAGGGCAGGGGAGACTGGTCGCGCACCATGTCCAAGGCCTGATGGATAGTGTTATCCGGACAGATCAGGAAGTCGGCGCCGATCTTTGCCAGCTTCCGCGCGGAATCCAGCATGAGGTCGCCAACGCCGCTCCAATCGTCGCGATAGATGCACTCCATGTACTCGTGCAGCGAGTGCGTGTGCATGCTGACTTCGGGATGATTGTGCCTCCCCATCAGCGCCGCGCCTTCTACGCAGACGGTGCGATAACAGAGCGCCGCGCCTTCCGCGCTGCATGCGACTATGCCGATGTGCCTTGCCATTTCGTAGTGAGTCGGCTAATCCACTGAAGTGATCGTCTCCGGTTGCATGAGCACAAAGATGCACTCGCCGCTGCTCGCGGTGCAAGAAACCATCCCGCGACGCACGATCTTCGTTGGTGTCTCGTCAGGGAAGATGTTGCCAAAGTTGAGGGCGTCGAGCTTCGCGCTATAGCTCTTCAACTCGTCACTTCCCGAGATGAACTTCACGCCTTCCACCTTACCCGGCGATAGAACAACCAGGAAATCCGCTGACACAGATTTATTCAACAGCTTGCCCAGCGAATAGGTGCGATCCTTCGAGAGATCGGCGCGATGCATCTCAACTATTTCGCTAGTCTTCTTATTCTCTCCAATGAGGGCAGCCAGCCTGTCCTTAGTCTCGTTCACGGGACGATTGCCGGAGAGCGCTTCGGCATAGAGTTTCACGGCGTCGTCTTTGCGTCCCTTTTTCTCAGAGATCTGTGCGAGGTGATCGCCCACTTCACCGCCTTGCGTGAGGTACCAGGAAGCGCGGATATATTTTTCGGCTTTTTCGATGTCGCCGCGCTTGAAGGCGACCCATCCTAGAGTGTCCCAATAGGAACCGAGCGCCATCACTCCCGCCATATCGCGCATGGACAGACGATCGACGGAAACGTTGCGCAACGAACTCGCAACCGACGAGACTGCGGATTCCGCATACTGCTGCGCGCGGTCAAGATTGCTGCCGTTGTTGGCCAATTCGTAGGCGATGTTGTTCCACAGCAGCGGATTGGGCTGGAGTTCCAGCGCTTTGTCGAATGATTCGATTGCTTCCTTGTCGCGCTTCATACCCAGATAAGCGCGACCTAGGTTTGCATGAAGGAATCCATTTTCCGCGTCGAGAGAAACGGCCTTTTCGTTTTCCTCTACGGCTTCGGGATACTTCTTCAACTCAAGGTAGAGTTCGCCGAGGCTGGCGTGAGCGTTGCGATCCAGCGGATTGATCTCCAATTGCTTCTGATACGGCTGGATCGCATCTTCAAGGCGTCGCTGGTTCCAGAGCGCCCGCGCCAGATTGTTGTAGGCAAATTCGTCGAAGGCATTGTTGGCAATCTGCTTGCGATAAGCCGCCTCCGCCTCAGTAAACTCACGCAATCCCATGTGGGCATCGCCCAGCATGTTCCAAATCTGCTTGTTTTTTGGTTCTTTCTCTGCAACCCGCGTCAAGAGCGAAAGCGCGACTTTGTAATTCTGGTTCTGCATGGCGTCGCGAGCGGAATCGATGAGTTCTTCCACCTTGATGTCCTTGGGCAGTTCCGGCGTGCCTGACGCTGCATTCAGACTCTCAACGTGCATCTTCTGCTGCTCGTCCGCACGCACGCTACGGGAAAAAGCCAGGTAATCAGCGCGGCGCGTGGGCGGGATCTCGCGCATCTTCGTCGACATGGTGCGCTCAGCCGTCAGAGTTTGGCCATCAACTTTATATTTGGATCCGTATTCGGCGTAGTCGCGCTTCACATTGATGGGAACCGGAGTCCGCAACTTGTATCCTGCGGGCAAAGCCAGCTTGAGCGTGATCTTTAGGTCGTATGGCGAGCCAAGGTCGATCGGTTTCTCCACTTTGGGTTCGGCCTTTGTCGAAGTTGAGACCTTGGAGTCGTCATCCGCGTCATCATCGCTATCGTCTTTGGTTGCATCACCGGTTTCGTCGTCATCTCTTCCCCCGGAACTCAGCCCGACTCGCGGCAATGGCAGCTCCAACTCAGAGGTCTTGTTGGACCACAAAAGAAAATTCGGACGCGAGACATCAAAGCTGATCTGCAAGGGCACGTGCGTGTTGGTAAGGTTCTCGACTTTTACTTCGCTAACCTCGCCGCCGATGCCGGAGGTGTAGGCAACGTACTGGCCAACTTCTTTCCATTTATTTTGCGGTACCGAGCGGAAGATCGCGCGCATGGCAAGCTCGACATCGCCGCGGAAAACGCCTTTTACCGTCGCCTTGAGTTTGCCCAAATCGCTAACGGTGCCTTCCAGAGTGAAGTCCTGCTTGCCTGGGAATGGCGGGTCGGATGGCGTTTCCACCAATCGCGAAGGGCCATCAAGGGCTGCAAGAAGCGCTTTCTTCTTTCGGATGTTGTAGGAGAGCAATCCAAAGGGCGCGATCTCGGTCGTGGTGTCTGCCCAGAGTACGTCTTCAGATTTCCCCTCCGCAGACTTTTTCTGGATCAAGCTGATGACGTGATCAAACTGTGATGGCGACGGCACCTCCGGATCGAGCTTGCGCGATGATCCGATGAGCACCGGCTGCACCGTATATCCGGCGGCCTTCATCATGGTGCTGAACAAAGTGTGTTTGTCTTTGCAATCGCCGTACTTGTTGGCAAAGATGTCTTCCGCAGTGTGCGGCTGGTAGCGTCCCACGCCGAATGACAGACTCACGTAGCGGTATTCCTGAGCGACAAAATCGTAGATAGCGGTGATCTTCTCTTCGTCCGTCTTTGCGTCGCGGGTGAGTTCGGCCACTTTAGCGCGCACGGTTGGCGACGCTTCCATCTGGGTCCGCTGCAAACTCGCGTACCAGGAGCCCAGCTCATTCCAATCGTGGAAGGTGGTGAGCTGAATATCAGGAACATAGTCCTCGCGCGCCTGGCGGCGCTTTTTCTTTTTCAGCTCTTCATCAGACTCGCGCTTCAAGTAGTTGCTGGTCCAGCGGTAGATCTTGCGATCGCCTTGCTCGGTGATCTTGGGAGCGAAGTCGGGCTTGTTCTTTAGCTTCACTTCGCGATCTTTGGGCAGGTTGACTTCGAACTGCTCGTCCAGCGAAATAATGTCCTTGTTGAAGGTGTGCTCAAACCAGAAATGCTTGGGGATGAGCGGCGAGAATATCTGCGTCTTAATCTGGTATTCCAAGGTGTCGCCGGGTCGCAGCGCAGCGACGGTCACATGACGCTCGCGATAATCGGTGTAGCTGGGCGCCTCGCGTTCGATCTGCGAAGGCACATCCTGAAAATTATCAGCGGAAGCGTTGACAACGGTGCCATCGGGTTTGCGCACGCGCAGGTAAACAACCTCAAGCTTTTCATTCGCGGAGTTGTATCCGAAGATCAGTTGTCCTAACTGCTGCACGCCGGCTTGGGTCTGCACGCGGAATCGCGCGGTGATGGAGTTGTATCCGGTGCCATCATTCTCGAAGTGATATTCGCGACGGAGTTGCTCGAGCACCAACGCCTCTTGCGAGTAATCGGGCGCTTCAGTTTTCTTTGCCGAATCACCGGCCTCTGACTTCTTTGAGCCTGATTTTGATTTGGCCGATCTCGAAGGGCTATCGGGAAGTGACGTCTCCGGTTTCTGGGCGCAAACAGAAGCAATCAAGGCAAAGACAACCACAAGGGACGCGAACGGACGCAAGACGGATGGGTACATACGTCCATTGTGAATCCAGAGATGCTGCCGTGGCAAATCGCAACAGGCTTAGCCATGGGAAACCGGCAACCTAGGAATCTGATAGGTTATTACGGTAAATACCGGAAAATTGAGGTGAACACATGAGTTCGCTCGTTGAAAAAGCAATTCGCGCGACAGGAGTAGGATATGAGGCTTCGCCGCAACCGTCTCCACAACTCTTCTTCGATACCATCAGCGCCTACCAACGTACCGAAGCGCTGAAATCGGCGATCGAGCTTGACTTGTTTACGGCCATCGATAATGGGCATAACACGGCAGCTTCGTTGGGCAAGCATCTGGGAGCAGCCGAGCGAGGTGTGCGCATTCTTGCTGATTACCTGACGATGGTTGGGTTCCTCACGAAGCAAGGTTCGACATACGCGTTAACGCCGGATTCCGCGATGTTTCTGAGTCGCAACTCGCCCGCGTGTCTCAACTCGGCGGTGCGGTTCCTGGGTTCGCCGATATTTGCCGACCATTTCAAGAACTTGACCGCCGCAATCCGTAAAGGCGGAACGGTCGTCGACAAAGATGGCTCGATTGCGCCTGAACATCCGATGTGGGTGGACTTTGCCCGAGGCATGGCGCCAATGATGCAATTGCCGGCGCAGATGATCGCGCAAGTGCTGAAAGCCGAGGAGGGCAAGGAAATGAAGGTGTTGGACATCGCCGCTGGGCACGGCACTTTCGGAATCACCATCGCAAAGAAGAATCCCAACGCCAAGATTGCCGCCGTGGACTGGAAGAATGTTCTGGAGGTAGCGAAGGAAAACGCTCAGAGTGCCGGGGTTGCGGACCGCTACAGCACAATTGCGGGCAGCGCCTTCGATGTGGATTTCGGTACCGGCTATGACGTTGCGCTGGTCACCAATTTCCTGCATCACTTCGACCTAGCTACGAACGAGCGCTTCATGCGCAAGGTCCACGCGGCACTGAAGCCCGGCGGACGCGCAGCGACATTGGAATTCGTGCCGAATGAAGATCGCGTGTCGCCACCACAGTCAGCGGGCTTTGCGCTGATCATGCTGTCGAATACACCGGCGGGAGACGCGTTCACATTTCCAGAACTCGATGGCATGTTGCGAAACGCGGGATTCAGCAAGAACGAACTACATCCGCTGCCGCCCTCACCGGGGAGCGTGGTGGTCTCGACAAAATCATAATCAGAAAACCTGCCGGCGCATGCGAGCTGACTATGAACTGGTCGGCCGATAGATACCAGCCACGATCAGTCCCGCAACGATGTTCATGATCAGCTCGTATCCGATCTGCATGCAAACCACGTTCGCCGGCCAGGGTTGAATTGCGTAGTACACGATGTATTCGCTCACGGAAGTGAGGACCCATACCGCTAATCCGTAACGAATGCCTTGTCCTAGCCAAGGGCGTGAATTCACTCCTTGTGCGTAGATCCAGACAAAGGCCAAGGAGAAAAAGAAGAACGCGAGCATTAAGAAAGGAGCGTGCGCCTGGCCATCAGCGGGAGCGCGCATCAACTGCGGAGTCTGCGCGTAATGCGGTTGAAGCGGCACGCCATGGATCACGAAATTCGCCAGCGAGACGAAAACGAACACCGCAATAAACGCAATCACCATTCTCTTTACATTCAGTGCTGCTCTCCTGAATTCGAGATTTGTTTTTACTTTTCCCGGGTGTAGTGCAAGTGCAACAGCTCGGCCCACTTGCCCTCTTTAGGCGCGGACACATTCCATTGGTAAGAATCAGGGGTGTCGCGGACAATCAGAGAGCGAAGCTTGTCTACGCGGCCATTCATGTGGGCAATGTCGAAATCCTGGGTGAGTGTTTCGCCGACCATTGCCGCAGTGCCCTGCGTGAGGTTGCCTTCATTGTCGCTGTACCAGAAGCTGATCTGCTTTTTTACCGGGTCCCATGCGTAGATTCCTTCGTAGTGCACCTCGGGCTTGTTGTGCGAGATGAATGTGGTGACGAACTTGATCAGCTGTCCGTTTTCAGACCAGCGGATACGGTTCTCAATGCGCGTGGTAACAGCGCCTGGTTCGCCCTTGATCTCTGCCACCCATGTCCCGCCAGTAAGCCATGAGATCTGGATGAGCGGACTCGGCTCAGGCGGCTTCGGAGTGTTTTGGGCAGAAACCGTGATGCTTGCTAACAGCGCGAACAGGATTGTGCCTGCTAGATGAAGCGGTGCGAGAGTCTTCATGTCGATCTCTCTTTCTTCTGGTTACTGCACGCTGCTGGGGTGTTCGCCGGTCAACAGATAAAAGTAAGTTCGCAGCTGACGGACGCCGGCGTCGAAGGGTTCGAGACTTTGCTGCGCACGAGATTGCATGACCCCGCCCTCCATGACTGTGAGCACGAAGGTAGCGACTTCATTGCGGTCCAGCTTCTCGGGCAGTCGCGGGCCGGCTTCCTCCAAGAACTTGCGCACCCATTGGCGCCAGTCCTCGAAGTTCTTGGCCAGTTTCTCGCGCGCACGGGGAAGGCTGTCACCGAGTTCCAGGGTGAGATTGCCGATCGGACAACCGTAAGTACAACCAGTCGCCACCAGTGCTTTGCGATATCCATCCAAAAGCGCAAATACCCGCTCAATGGGGTCGCTGATGTGGGCGATGATCGGCTCGATCAGCTGCGGAAAGAGGTTCTCCATGTACCAATCAAGGACCGCGAGCAGCAGCTCTTCTTTGGTCTTGAAAAAATAATAGAGGCTGCCGGAGTTGACCTCCGCCTTTTTGACAATCTCCGCCAAGGAAGTGGCTTCGTATCCGCGAGACCAGAAGAGATCACGGGCAGCAATAATCAGACGGTCTTTGGTGGGGACATCAGTGGATGTGCCTGATTTTGCTGGACGTTCCATTTAGTTAGTCAACCAACTAAGTAAATCACGCGTGCAAACGTAAAGCAAGGAGGTTGTGCAAAAGAAATTAGACGGTGACGGAAATGAGCGGCTTCGTCCTATCCACCACTTGGCCGATTCTCTCTGCGGCTACGCCGCTTTCTTTCAGCGCAGATACCAAGGAATCCGCCTCCGCCTCTGCTACTGAGACAAAGAGTCCCCCAGCGGTTTGAGGATCGAAGAGGAGTTTATAGAGGTCGTCGGGAATGCCTGGCGCGAACTCGGCCACGCAGGCGGCGAAATCGATATTGGAATTCAATCCGCCGGGGATGAATCCACTGCGGATACATTCGAGCGCGCCTTCAAGCGCGGGAATTTTTCCCGCATGTATGCGCAAGCTGACATTGCTGGCTAGCGCCATCTCCCGCGCGTGTCCGATCAGGCCGAAGCCAGTGATGTCCGTAACCGCGTGAACACTGGACTGAAATCGCGGACCGGTAATCACCTCGGCTGCGGCCTTGTTCAGCGCGGTCATGGAACGCGTAGCTGCTTCGATCCATTCTTGCTTGGCTTCGCCGCGTTTGATCCCCGTCGATATCACGCCCGTGCCGAGCGGCTTGGTCAAAATCAGCGCATCGCCTGGGTTCGCTCCCGAATTCGCCAGGACACGATCGGGATGAATGCTTCCAGTCACGGCGTATCCGAACTTGATCTCCGGATCGCGAATACTGTGGCCGCCGATGACGGTGCATCCCGCCTCCACCATTTTCGAAAGACCGCCAGCAAGGATCTGTTCGAGGATGGCGAGGTCTTCCTTTTCCGGAAAGCAGACCATCGCGAGCGCGCTCATGGGACGACCGCCCATGGCGTAGACATCGCTTAGGGCGTTGACCGCGGCGATCTGTCCAAAGGTGTACGGATCATCGACGACAGGAGTGAAGAAGTCGACAGTCTGCACCAACGCCGTGTCGGCTGAAATTTTATACACTCCGGCGTCGTCGGCTTTATCGAAGCCAACCAGTACGTTCGGGTCATGTTGCCGGGCTAATTTCCCAAGCACCGCGTCCAGCGCCGCCGGACTCAGTTTGCTCGCTCAACCCGCGGCTTTCACATGCTCCGTCAACCGGATTGGTTTGGTGGCTGTCACCCAGCCATTCTATAGGACACTGAAGATTACTTCGTGGTGACCACGGTGATGCGCAGGTCAGGAAACTGGCGATTCCAGTCGGTGGAGATGTGTTCGAAACTCAGACGAAACTCGCGCGTCTCCCCCGGTTTAATGGGGGCAACGGCCACGTCGACGGCGGGCTCTCTCCGCTGGACGATCCACAAAGGCTCAGTCTGCCGCTGCACTACTTGACCCAGTGAATTCTTGAATGTGACTTCCACCGTAGCCCCGGCCACGGTCTTGTCGCCGGTGTTGGTTATATTGCCTTCGATATAGGTGACCTCGCCGCCGAGCATGTTTTCCGCGGCTGACATGCTCCCGTCGGAAATCTTCAGTTGTGAGGCATAGGGATCGGCCGCCGCCGCCGATTCCATCACATCAGGTTGGGCGGACTGCCGGGTCTCCGACTTTCGGCTGGAATAGATCAACGCGCCGATGATCGCGATGATGATCAGGAAACCGATCGCAAGGCCAAGCCATGGGCCTCGTGGTTCCTCAGCCTTCGGCTCATCTGGCAACAAACGCGGTTCTTCCATGGTTAGGCAAATTGTACTTCAGGGAAGCGGATTACGGCGTGCAACGGGTCTTTTCTTGCATCGAAACTTGTGTTATACATTGTCATACAGGAGGTCCTATGTTAGCAGTGCGCTTAGACAGCAAGTTGGAGCAGCAGCTCGAGGAATTAGCAAAGGTTAAGGGCAGCACTAAGAGCACTCTTGTGCGCCAAGCCGTCGAGCGCCTCTTGGAAGATGAAGAAGATACGGCGCTGGCTGAGATGGCAACAAAGCGCCTCCGATCGAGCAAGTCGTTGACGAAACTCAGGAAAGAACTTGGCCTGGACCGTTGAGGTCGGCGATTTCGCAGAAAAACAACTGCGCAAGCTAGACGCGCCGGTTCGTGACCGCATTCTCCATTATTTGGCTGACCGTATTCAGGGATGCAAGAACCCCCGCCATTTTGGAGAGTCGCTAAAGGGCAACAAAGCGGGCTGGTGGCGATATCGTGTTGGTGATTACCGCGTCATCTGCCGGATTCAAGATGAGAAAATAACTGTTCTCGTCCTTGCCATCGGGCATCGCCGGGAGATCTACCGGTAACCTACTCCGCATCGTGAAAGATCACTCCCAGCGTGTAACGCCGTCCACCGCGGATTTTGCTGACTCCATGTTTGATGTTGGCGCGATAGTATCCGCGAGAGCCTTTCATAGGGCGATACCGAGTAGTGAATATCACCGCTTGTCCCTGTCGAGGCGCGATCACGTGCGCCTTCGATTGCGCCCGTGGGACCTGCTCCACCAGGACGAATTCGCCGCCGTCAAAATCTTTCCCGGGCTCGCTTAGGAAAAACGTCATTTGAAACGGGAACGCCATCTCGCCATAGAGGTCCTGATGAAGACAGTTGTAACCACCGGCCTCGTAGTGCAGCAGTAGAGGCGTTGGCCGGGACTGTCCGCGCTTATGGCACTCCTTCAGATAGGCCGATAGGGAATTCGGATACGCGTCCGCAATCCCCAAAGCCTTATTCCACTCACTCGCGACTGGCGCCAGATGCGGATAACTGCACTCGCGCAATTCCTGGACGATCTCCGGAAGTGCATAGTTGAAATATTTGTAGTCGCCAAGTCCGAACCGGTATCGCGCCATGACGATGTGGCTGCGAAAGAGGGCATCATCGGAATATGAAGTGATCAGTTTGGAACATTCGTCAGGGCTGAGGATTGGAGGCGTGAGCGCGTAACCATCCTCCCACAGGGAGCGCGACAGCCCGCTCCAATCCAATCCTTCGATTCTCTTCGCGATGCTCGATTGCATCAAGCAAGTTTAGCGGCAATGCTGAGAACGGCCTATCCGGAGGTTGCGATTGAAGTTGAGCAGGCACATCTCATCTCAAAACGGAGCGCGCGAACCCGCGAACTAGTATTTGGGTATGAACGACAGAATCACCATGAATACACCCACTGCGGACAGCAATCCCGCGATGATCCATAACAGTGCGCCCGGATGTTCAACATGTGTGTAAGGCATAGGGCCTCCTTCTACATGTTGTTGGATGCTCTCGACAGAGAAGGAGTAAAAGCAGAACAGATATAGGTGGCAAAAAAGAAAGCCCACTCTGCATTGCAGAATGGGCCAAAAACTTGTATTCGTGCGCGCCTTAGTAGCGCGGCACCAGCCGTTCGATGCCGATCATGCAGGCAGCCATGAAAAGGCATCCGATGATGATCCACAGCATGGCGATCGGTTCTTTATGGCTTACAGTCTCAATCTTTGAGCGCATTTAACTCTCCAAGGATAATGTCTGGAATGCATCCAGTATAGCTGAATTCATTGGCTTTGGGCAGTCTTACTGCCTGTTGTCACCTCAGTCAAGGTGTATCCTTATCACAGTTGAATTGTGATCCTGACTCGCTCAGGACGCGGTTCCCCGCAACTGCGAGGTGCGCGTGCCTATCCCCAAGAGGTTTGTCGCAGCGGCATTCGTTGTGTTTCTTTCCCATTTTGTAGTGTTGGGAATAGTGGGAACGCGCTGGCCGGGGCCTCTTCTTTCAAATCTCATAGAACTGACTGCAAGCATTCTTGCCGCAGCTGCGTGTGTCTATGTCTTTCTTCGTTCTGGAGAGTTTGCCCGCCGCTTCTGGGCGCTGTTCTCGCTCTACTTCGTCATGCGGAGCGTCGCAGAGCTAGGATTCATAGTTGAGACATACATGCTGCATGGGAGATTGGCTCCCGTTACCGCCGCTGATCTCCTGTTTTTTCTGGCGGGAGCGCCGGCCGCTATGGCTCTGTTTCTTGAGTCTGGCCCACGTTCAAAACTAAGGGACTTGCAATGGTGGCTCGACTGCCTGCAGGTGACCCTCGTGGTTGGCGCTGGGTACTTCTATTTCATATATCCAGCGTACGTGCCCTCCATCCCATTTGGCGCCGATCTGGCACGGCAAAGAGTCGAGAACGGCTTTGTTGTCCGCTACATGTTTCTCACTTCCGGATTTCTCTTGCGCGCCTACTTTGCTTCAGATTCGGTTCAACGCAGGTTGTATTCCATTGGCAGCTTTTATTTTGTCGTCTGTTCAGCACTTCTGGCAATCGCAGATTATGAACTGTGGGGCGACCGCATCGCTCCCGGAACATGGACTGACCTTACCTGGTCATTCCCGGCATTGGCACTGGTGATCTTGGCGGCTACGTGGCGAGAGGGCCCAGAAGAAGAGCGGACGGAGAGTGGCTCCCAGGTTCGTTATCAAGAGCTCTTTCGCTTCTTTGGACCCTCGATCCCGGTCTTCTTGATCGTGCTTATGTCTATTCACATGCCCGGCAAGCGTGGCTGGATCGTGACCAGCGCTCTCATAACCTCTTTTCTGATTTTTGCTGTTCGCCTTGGCGTCACCCAATACGCTCAGCGACTGAGTGAGCGGGCCCTGCGTAATTCTGTGTCTTTATTGGAGGCGACGCTCGCATCCACCGCGGACGGGATCCTGGTGGTAGATCGAAAGGGAAAGATCGTCAGCTTCAACCAACGTTACGTTGAGTTGTGGCAAATACCGGAATCACTGGTGGAGTCGAGAGACGACGCCAAGATACTGAACTTTGTGATGAATCAACTGATCGACCCGCAAGCATTCCTGGCCCGCGTCAACGAACTCTATTCACGGCCGTACGAAGAAGATTATCAGGTGCTTCAGTTCAAAGACCGGCGCGTATTCGAACGATATTCCAAGCCGCAGAATGTCGACGGCAAGGCCGTGGGAAGGGTGTGGAGTTTCCGTGACATCTCACAGCGCTGGTTCCTTGAAACGCAACTGCGACACTCGCAGAAGATGGAGGCGGTGGGTCGGCTCGCTGGCGGGATTGCCCATGATTTTAATAATGTGCTCACGATCATGACAGGGTACCTGCAACTTTCTCTGAACAGAAACCATTTGGAGCCGGGCATTGCGAGCGACTTGAGCGAAGTGCAGAAGGCCGTCGATCACGCTTCGTCCCTGACCAAACAACTTCTGGCTTTCAGCCGCCAACCAGTGATCCGGCCGCAGGTGTTCGATCTGAATGAGGGCATCACTGGCCTGTTGCAGATATTGGGGCGGGTGATCTCCGAGGACATCGAACTCACCACTTCACTTGAACCGGGACTTGCACCCGTACTGATCGATAAGACGCAACTGGAACAGGTCATCATGAATCTTGTAGTCAACGCGCGAGATGCAATGCCCAAAGGAGGCAAGCTGCGCTTTGAGACTTACAGAACGCGCTTGGACTCGGATTATCGCCAGACTCACCCGAACGCGCTCGTTGGTGATTTTTCGGTCTTGAGCATCCGGGACACTGGCAGTGGCATTGCTCCCGAAACCATGGCGTACATCTTCGAGCCGTTCTTTACAACCAAAGATCCCGGGAAAGGTACCGGGCTTGGCCTCTCCACTGTGTACGGGATCGTGAAGCAAGCCGGGGGATTCATTGAGATCAGCAGCGAGGTGGATCAGGGCACAAAAGTCTGTGTTTACTTTCCACAAGCCGAAAGAACAGTACTGCCGTTCAAAACTAAGCAGTCTGAGATTGAAGACATGAGTGGGAACGAAACAATTTTGATCGTGGAAGACAACAAGGAGCTACGACAGCTCACAGGCAAGATATTGAGATCGAATGGATACACCGTGCTCGAAGCCAATGCCGGAGGCGAGGCGGAGACCATTTGCCGCGATTACCCAAAAGCGATCGATCTAGTCTTGAGCGATGTCGTCATGCCCGGACTTAGGGGACCGGAAGTGCTGAAGCGACTCTTGGTGATCCGTCCAAATCTGCGGACCATTTTTATGTCGGGATTCACTGACGACGAGACTGCGGCTGACTCAATCTTTCTTGACCGGGTCGAATTCATGCAAAAGCCATTTGGCCCGGCAGCATTGCTGGCTAAAGTTCGCGCTGTGCTGAATTCTGCCGCCGGAGGCGATTCGAAGAAGATACCGGCCTAACAGTCTCCTCTAAGCTCCGCCTACCGTTAGTCCGTCGATACGCAACGTGGGCGCGGCTACCGAAGAGCGAAACTCAAGGTCCGTTCCAATCTCCGAGATGTTCATAAACATCTCTTTAAGATTTCCGGCAACGGTGATCTCTTCCACCGGGTAGGTAAGCTCGCCATTCTCGATCCACAGGCCGCTGGCGCCGCGGGAAAAGTCGCCGGTGACCAGGTTCACTCCGAAGCCGAGGAACTCGGTGACATAAAGACCTTGCTTCACGTCGGCGATGATCTGCTGAGGAGTCTTTGTCCCCGGTTGCAGGAAGAAATTTCCCGCGCCGATGCCCGGGGTTCCAGCTAATCCCCGCGAAGCATTGCCGGTAGTTTGCATGCCCAACTTCTTCGCGGTGTATGTGTTCAGAAGAAATGACTTCAACACTCCACGATCGATCACCACGGTGCGCCGTGTCGGCACGCCTTCTGAATCAAATGGAGAGCTGCCGAATCCTCCGCGCATTGTGCCGTCGTCGACGATGGTGACGTTTTCTCCAGCGATGCGCTCGCCCAGCTTGCCGGCGAAGAATGACGCCCCGCGATAGATCGAATCCCCGTTCGCCCCTTCAAATACGTGCTCCACGATCGACCGCGATACCTGAGGATCGAAGATCACGGGAACACGGGTGGTTGAAATCTTCCGCGCGCCAAGACGCCGCACCGTTCGCCTCGCCGCTTCCGCGCCAACGCTCTCCGGTGATTCCAATTCCTTCAGCGTCCGCGATGACGAATACCAGTAGTCGCGTTGCATACCGCCGTTTGCATCCAGTGCAATGGGCACCGCACTTACAGAGCAGTAAGACCGCTGATACTCACCGACGAAACCCAGCGAATTGGCCAGCACTTTTCTTCCCGTAGCCGCATCGAAAGAGCCGCCGTCGGAATTCTGTATACGCGCATCGGCATTCATCGCCGCAGTCTCCGCGCGGCGCGCATAATCGATGCGCTCTGCCGCCGGAAGCGAGTAGACATCTTCGTAATAGAGGTCGAGATCTCCGGGAATGGAGCCCAGTTGCGACGCTTCTGGTAATCCGCCGAACGGATCTTCTGACGTCACGCGCGCTAACTGAATCGCGCCGGAAACCAGGTGGTCAATGCCTTCACGCGAGAAGTCGCTGGTGTAAGTATTGGCGGCACGCTGGCCGATGAACACTCGCAACCCTAACGCCCGCGAGCCGGATTCCTTCAGCGTCTCCACTTGTCCGAGACGGACGACGGTGGAGAATTCGCTGCCATCCCGTGCGACGGCCTCCGCAGCCGTGGCCCCGGACGACATGGCGCGTTTTACCACTTCGGTTGCGATCTCGCGAAGGTCGGTACTCGATTGGGTCGTGTGTTCAGCAGTTTCCGATTTCAATGTTTAAATCCTGTTCTTTTGTTCGGCGCTCAGGCCTTTTGTGCTTTCGCGGCAGCTTCGTTGTATCGGGCATGACTCTCCATGATGACTTCGTGTGCCGTGCGATAGTCATGCCATCCCTTCATGATCGCCCGCTTGCCTTCCAAGTCTTTATACGTGCCGAAGAAGTGGCTGATCTCCAGCAGCATGTGGGAATAGATCTCATCGTAGTTATTCACGTCTTTGTATCGCGGGTCGTTATGGATCACGGCGAGGACCTTTTCGTCCTTGACGCCCTGGTCGAGCATTTCTAAAAGCCCGATCGGCCGCACGGGCATGAGGCACCCTGTAAACGTAGGCGCGTCCACCAGCACCAGCACGTCCAGCGGATCGCCATCCTGGCTCAGGGTGCGCGGAATAAAACCGTAGTCGCCGGGATAATGGACGGGAGAATGCAGCGTGCGATCAAGCCGAAAGATGTCGAGCTTCTTGTCATACTCGTACTTGTTCACGCCGCCCGCGGGTATCTCAATGACACCGTTCACAACGTTGGGCGCATCATCGCCCAAAGGCAATTGCAAATAATTGTTCATCTCTTCTTTCGTCAGCAGAGAAAACGGATTCGTTAGAGCGGCTTTAAGGAAAGCCTCGGTAGCCGCCCGTCCTTGGAAAGCAAGAAGTAAATTCCTGCGGGACAGTACTCAGAATCCTGGCGGGACTTGTGTACCACGTGAGGCGAAGCGCTTTCCGGAAGAAGTTTGCTTTGCAACTTCAACGCGCCATGACAATGCTTGCAGCGGAATTTTGCGTCCGCTGAACTGATCGCTTCAGGTACGGGCTTAAGCATCCAGCGCCATTCCTTTGAAAATCTGCCTTTTCTAAATAGGCGCTTCACTTCACATTCGTAGATCTTTTCTATATTCGCGCCCATACATCTCCTAAAAAACTAATTTCTAGCCGTTCCACCAACAGTGATGCTGTCCACTTTGATCGTTGGAATACCAACGCCCACCGGGACTGATTGTCCATCTTTGCCGCACGTGCCCACGCCTTCGTCGAGCTTCAAATCATTGCCGACCATCGACACACGCGTCAGCACATCAGGTCCGTTGCCGATCAATGTGGCATTCTTCACCGGCGCAGTGATCTTTCCGTCTTCGATCATGTAGGCCTCAGACGTGGAGAAGACGAACTTGCCGTTGGTGATGTCCACCTGCCCGCCGCCGAAGTTCACCGCGTACAGTCCGCGCTTCACGCTGCGGATGATGTCACCCGGGTCATCCTCGCCCGCCATCATGTATGTGTTGGTCATGCGCGGCATGGGGATGTGCTCGTAACTTTCGCGACGTCCATTACCGGTATCCGAAATGCCCATCAGCCGCGACGACAGCTTGTCGCTCAAATACCCCTTGAGGATGCCCTTCTCGATCAGCACGGTGTTCTGCGTCGGCGAACCCTCGTCGTCGACGTTGATCGACCCGCGGCGCGATGGCAGCGTGCCGTTGTCCACGATGGTGCATTTGTCTGAAGCGACGCGCCGCTCGAGTAATCCGGAAAATGCGGACGTCTTCTTGCGATTGAAGTCCGCTTCCAGTCCATGCCCGATGGCTTCATGAAGGAGGATTCCCGGCCATCCCGGGCCGAGCACGACCTCCATCTCGCCTGCCGGCGCTTCACGCGCATCCAGTTGGATGATCGCTTGCCGCGCCGCTTCATGGGCAAAATACTCAGGCGTTTTTTCAGTTTGGAAATAGTCGATGCCCACGCGTCCGCCGCCGCCCGATGAGCCGCGCGAGGAATTTTCCTCAGAGGCTTTGGCAATGCAGAAGACGTTCATGCGCGAAAGCGGCTGAGTGTCAGTCGCTAAGGTCCCATCAGATCCGACAACAAGAATGCGGCGCAACTCGTCCGCATAACCGGCGCGCACTTGCTTGATCCGTGGATCGTATGCGCGGGTCGCCTTATCGGCACGCATCACCAGTTCGAGCTTGGCGGCGAGATCGGCATCGGCTCCTGCCGCAGCCACGGGATAAAGGTTCCTCGCACCCGTCTCTTTGAATCCGGCGACATCCTGTTTTGCAGGCGCACTCGCGATCAGCGCTGCCGTACGCGCGGCATGGATGATGCGGTCGGGCGAGAGATTGTCAGTGTAGGCGTATCCGGTGCGGTCGCCGGAGATCACGCGAATACCGCATCCAGCGGAGATGCCCTGTGACGCTGATTTCACCAACGATTCATCCACACTGATTGAAGTCGAGGTCAAATATTCGAAATAGAGGTCGGCGTAATCGCCACCGGCGGAGAGCGCCTCAGAGAGATAGCGCTCCAGATCAGGTTGCGTGAGCGCAAAACGATCAAAGAAGAATTGTTTTTGATTCATGGGTAAGTCACGGCGGAGAATCACGCCAGGTTATTAGATGCTGTGCTTCGGATTAAGTCTCTGCGATTCGTTCCGCAACCTTCATTATCGCAGATTGAGCCGGTTTGCGGGCGTCTCAACCTGCAGGGTTTAGAGCCTGCCCTTAGTGAAGCCGAGGGGGAATCCTGGGCGAGCAACGCGAGCCGAAGGATCTGCTTTTGAATTGAGCCGTTGTGGGGGCGTGAGCTAATCCCCGTAAAATCTTATTCACCCCCAGCATCCAAGCTAGTTGTTCCTTAATCCAAGTAATAATCGAGGACCTAATGAAGTTTCTTGCTGGAATAGTCTTAGGGCTGATCATAATCCCAATCTGCGGATTGCTGTACTTTTCGCTGGGCATGGCTCCAGTGGCCACGGCAGCACAGCCTATGCCTTTTGAAAAACGGCTCGCCAATATGGCATTGAATATGCGCGTGGAGAAGGAGATGCCCAAATCCGAATCCTTCCCCGCAGACGAGAACAATCTCTTGGCTGGAGCTACCATTTATAAACAAGACTGTGCGGTTTGCCACGGTCTTCCCGGCCAATCACCCACTCCCATAGCGGCGGGCATGTTTCCTAAGCCTCCGCAACTGTTCAAGGGCAAGGGCGTTACGGACGATCCTCCGGGAGCAACTTATTGGAAAGTTGCCAACGGAATTCGATTGACGGGAATGCCGGCATTTAAGCAGTCGCTGTCTGACCAAGAGTTGTGGCAGGTAAGCCAACTCCTCGCCCACGCTGACAAGGTTCCCCCCAGCGTTCATGCCGCTTTGGCTGCGGCAGCCGCCGACACAGCAGCGGCGCCTTCAGCACGGCCCGCAGCACCATAGCGAATCGGGACGAAGCCCGGCAGCAGAGGTCGTTCAATTCCAGTGCTTCAACTTCGGCCAGTCGTCCTGCAAACTCTTCTTCCGCCCGCGACAAATGAAGACTGGATTGTGTTCCTCCGCCATCGCATAAGGATGATCGATCATCCCTAACTCTTCGACCGAGGCACATTTGCTCTCCAGCGATTCGCGGTCGTCTTGCAGAACGATCATGATCTCGCCGGTATAGTTGCGCGGCCCCCAGAACCAATAGTTCTGGTGTCCGCTGATGGCCTTGGGCAGCCCGTACTTGGGACCGAAGAAATCGATCGCGCCGGCCTCGCCGTAATTATTTGCGAAGATTGCGGTCTTCGCCCGCTCCTCGGGAGAGAGCGAATTATAGATCTTTGCAACTTTCTCCACCATCTCCGGCCATCCGAACCTGTCGCCGAAGTGTTGCGGCAGTACGCCCTTGTGCGCCACTTCCGTTTTCGGCGTGCTCAGTCCTAACTTGGACTCGTATTGCAAAAATGTTTCCACTGGAAGTACGGGCAACACCAGGGGAGCGCCGATTACGCCTGCGACAACTAGCAATGCCGGATAAGCAAACTTGGCCCAAGCAAAGCTTTTCCTGCTCAACCAGCGTTCCCATAGCACCGCGCCACCGGCCAGCATCATGGGATAGATCGGTGCCAGGTAATAGTTCTTGCCGTGCATCGCCATCATGGTCGCGAAGAAAATTAAGAAAGTAATCCCAAGTACGCGGAATCGCTTTCCCTCGCGATCGAACAAGAAGAAGTAAATGCCGGCGATCCATACTGGAGCGGTCAGCGGATGGATGATGAAGATCTGTTGTCCCACGAATGCGAGGGGACTGAGGACCACGTCTTTGCCCGACTTCTGCACATTGCGCAGCAACTCCAGCGTGGCCCAATGATGTTTGATCTGCCACAACAGATTGGGCGCAAAGATCACGAAGACTATCGCGCTCGCGATCCATATCCACTTGTTCTTAAGGAATCGGCGCTCTGGAGTGAGCAGCAACGCGATCAGCACGGCCAATCCGAAGAACGCAGTCGAGTGTTTGTTCATCAAGCCCAGCCCGGCGAAGACGCCGAACCACAGCCAATATTTTGGATCATCGCGCTTGATCGCCAGAATGATGGCGTAAACGCCGCCCATCCAGAAGATCGGCTCAAAGGCGTTCATAGACAAGTAATCGTCCATCGCGAGATAGATGGGCGCAACCAGCACGCAAAGGCATGCGAGGAAGACCGCAAATCGTTTCCCGCCCAGCTCGCGGGTGATCAACCCGGTGATGACCATCACGATAGCCCCGGCCAGGGCAGGGAAGAAGCGGATGGCGTGCAGGGAATCGCCGAACAACGCTCGGCTGATTTTCGCTACGAGCGCCACCATCGGCGCCATGTCGGCGTAGCCCCACGCAAGATGATCGCCGCAAGCCAAAAAATAAAGTTCATCGCGGAAGTAGCCGTATCCGCCGTTCGACCACATATGCACCAACAGCGTAAATGCAGCGATCAACAGCGCGGGTGTGAGTGGACGCGCCCAGATGGATGTGGGTGCCTCATGCATGTGTGTTTCCGTTGGAGATGCCATATCGATGGCAACGAGTCTAACCGATGGAAATCCGAGCTGCGCATTTTGACCTGCGCGGCACCCGCTTGGTAAAATCCTAATTGAAAATGAAATTCAATTTCATTTTCAAAATGACCTGAAGGACAATTCAGCTTTGCCCTCAAATCTCGCTCACGCACTGCGACGATCCGCAATACTCGTGTCGCTCTTTACCCTCCTCTCGCTGGCCGCCTCCGCGCAGGAAAATTACTTCATCACCTACTCCCACCAGATGGAAGAGCCCGGAAATCTCGAGATTGCAACCCGATCGGTGACTGCGTCGCCCAAAGGAGGCAATTCATTCATCGCCAGCGCGCTTGAACTCGAATACGGCGTCAAAGCCTGGTGGACGAGCGAACTCTATCTCGACGGCCAAAGCACCGCGCGTGAAAGCACTATCTTCACCGGTTATCGCTGGGAGAACCGCTTTCGTCCGCTGCTGCGCGAGCACTGGATCAATCCCGTACTTTACATTGAATTCGCAAACGTCAATGGCGCCGATAAGACCCTGCTCGAAGTCGTTGGTCATGACGGCAATGCCGACGCCGGCGACCGCAATGACCGCAGTGAGAAGAAGCGGGAGATGGAACTGAGGCTGATCGGCTCCAGCAATCTCAAAGGCTGGAACATCTCGGAAAATTTCATCGCTGAAAAGAACCTGACGAACGAGCCTTGGGAGTTCGGATACGCTCTCGGTTTCAGCCGTCCGCTGTCGCTTGCCGCCAGCGCCAACGTTTGCACGTTTTGCAAGGAGAACGTCTCATTAGGCGCGGAGATGTATGGCGGACTCGGCGATCGTCACAGCTTCGGGCTGCGTGACACGTCACATTATCTGGCGCCCGTCGCCAGCCTGCGCACCCCGGCGGGTATGACGTTCAAGCTCTCGCCCGGATTCGGCCTGAATGACAACAGCCACGGATTCCTCTTCCGCTTCGGCGTCTCCTATGAGATCGAGCAGATCGCTTCGAAGTTGAGGGGCAGATGATCATTCATCGCACTCACAAACTGGTTTTGCTTGCCTGCATCATTGGCTGCCTCACCCTGATCGCCGCTGCGGCGATCGAGGGCTCGTGGCTGCCAAAAGTTCCGGAGAAGGACCGCTCACGCTCCAATCCTTACGAAAACGACAGCCAGGCCACGCTGGTGGGAAAAAAACTCTTTCAGCAACACTGCGCCTCGTGCCACGGCCCCACAGCGGAGGGCAAAGGCAAGCGCCCGAACCTCCATTCCGAGACCATCCGCAACGCCAAGCCGGGCGAACTGCAATGGCTGCTCACGAACGGCAATCTCGCTAAGGGAATGCCATCATGGAGTCGATTGCCGGAACAGCAGCGCTGGCAATTGGTCAGCTACCTGAAGACCTTGCAGTAGAAATTGTCTCTGTGTGGCACAGTCGCCCTCGGCTGTGCTTTACACGCTCTGCCATCCTGAACGCATCGAAACAGCTTGAGAGCGCCGCATCTCCATACGGAGTACGATGTGTGAACATGTTGGCCAGAGCTATAACCGGCGCGTTTTTATTGGCTTCCACCTATGCGCTTTCATATCCCGTCCCGATGCCAGGCACTGAGCCCATTCCGGAGTTGATGGCAAAAGCAACCCTGGTCTGTAAAGGGCTGGTTACAGATGCTACGCCGAGAACCTTTGCAGACGATCCTCCCAAATTGACAGGCATCGCAACTGTTCATGTCGACCGTTGCTTCAAGGGCGATCCCTCCTCGACTGATATAGCCGTTCAATTCGATTCAGTACTGCCTGCGGGTGGTGGACCTGCAATCGTGCTGCGCAACGGTGATTACTATCTATTCTTTCTCCAGTCCAAGGACGGCAAATATTTTCCTTTCGATAAGTTCTTCAGTGTTCTTGATATTTCCCGTTTGCAGGGACCTGTTGTTCCTGGCGTTACCGGCCCCATGCTGCTTTTGGAAATCGATTTGAAAGCTGGGCTGAAAGACGCTAATGGAGATCGCGTTCTAGATAGCATTCGCATGTTGGGCAACATGCGGCATTTGCAATCTACAAAGGAGTTGAAGGAGTTGTTGCGCTCCCGTAATGAGCTAATCCGTGTTTATGTATACGAGGCATTGCTGCGGCTTAGCGACTACTCCGTCCTGAAAAGCGTTCGCGAGTTCTTGGCCAACAAGCCTGAAGCTCCCGGAAGTATTTACCTACCCCAAGATCGTCTCTTATATATGCAATCCCAACTCGCGTCAGAAATTGCGAGTATCAGGGATCCTGCACAGCTGCCAGAATTGGAACAATTCCTGCTCTCGCCGAATCGCTTCACACGTGCTCAAGCGTTACAAGCCGTTCGGGCAATCAACTCACCCCACAGCGCGCCTTTCTTCTACAAGCTGCTTGATGACACTGATGTGGATAATCGCTTCGGTGCAATGCAGGGCTTGCTCACAATCGCAGGCGGAGGTCCGATTCCGTGGGTTCCAAGTTGGGATGAATTCCGCAGGGATCCCGGTCCATATGCAGCCAAATGCAAGCAGTGGTGGGATGTGGAGGGGAAATACAAAGCCTTCTATCAATCCCCACCGAAGAATCAGAGCTACCCGTTCTTGGATCCTCGCCAGCACTGAGTAGATTCAGGTTTGCTGCTTCAATGAATACGGACGCGGTGGGGTATATACTGCGCCCGCGCTGATTTCGACCTATGCCCCCCGCACTCCAAACCGACGTCCTCGTCCGCACCATCGAAGACTTCCTCTCCGAATCGCCCAACGCCGTCGTCATCGAAGACGGCATGGTCAGCTTCGATCTAGGCACGGCGAAGTATGCGATTTCGTCAGATCACGGTAAATGTTTGTTGCACCTGTGGTCGGAAGAGCGCAACGCGGTGCGCCGCGTGGTGGAAGCGGAGACGAAAAACGGAACGCTGAAGCTTTCCGTGCAGAAGTTTGGGCAGGCGCGTCCGCTTAAATTAGAAATCTGTTCAGACCGGGATCGACGCACCTCGACAGCGAAAAAGTCGGCGCGCGCTGCTTATCAGCGAATGCTGCATCGGGTTCTGCAGCGCGCATATCCCGGATTCACAATCGAGAAGCTGACATCCGCCGCCGATCTGGAGCACAGTTTTGGCCCGGCGTACACGCGCGGATTGTTACGCAAGGGGCGTTCCGCCTTTGCGATCGTCGGCGTGAATGCGCAGGAGGTCCAATCATCAATCGACGCGGCGCTCACCGTAGGACTGCTCTGGCTCGACCTCTGTCGCGAGAGGAATGACAGCTTTGTCGTCGAGGGTCTGAAGCTCTTTTTTCCACCTAGCACTTCGGCGACGGTGCGTGCGCGTATCGCTCACCTGAACCATCATGCGGCAAAATTTCACTTGTACGAAGTGGAAGAGCGCGACGAAGTAGTGCATGAGTTCGACACCACTGACGCGGGAAACATAGCGACGCGGCTCGTGCGATGCCCTGACGATTCCGCCGCACGCCAGCGATTCGCTGCAACTATCACGCGTGTCACCGCAATCGTTCCCAATGCGGAAGTCGTGGTTCTGAGTTCATCGGAAGTCGCTTTTCGTCTCCACGGACTGGAGTTCGCGCGCGCGCGCAATGCGCTCGCTCCGGGAAGTTTTCAGCAGCAGCAGGAGATCACGTTTGGTGCAGGAGCCTATGAGACGGCGTTGACCGCAGACAACGAAGAGCAGTTCGCGGAACTGATGCGTCGCGTGCTGGAATCGCGCCGCCCCGGCGGAAACCGTTATGACGCGCTATGGCGAATGCAGCCGGAGCGCTGGCTGGAGTCGCTCATTGTGCGCGACATCAGCGCCTTCGACTCGCGGCTCGACCCCGCGTTTGTCTATTCGCAGGTGCCGGCCTTCGCGGCCTCTGATCGTGCGATGATCGACGTGCTCACCTGCACTCGCGCTGGCCGCCTCGCCGTCCTCGAACTCAAGGCCAGCGAAGATCTGCATCTGCCGCTGCAAGGGTTGGATTACTGGTCACGCGTCAACTGGCACCACCAACGCGGCGAATTCCAGAAGTTCGGATACTTCTCCGGCCGCGAACTCTCTCCCGAGCCGCCGCTGTTGATGCTGGTAGCGCCCGCGTTGCAAGTCCATCCCGCAACCGATACGCTGCTACGATTCTGTCGACGGCAATCGATTGCACGCTCATTGGCGTAGACGAGAATTGGCGAAATGGAGTGAGGGTCATATTCAGGAAGTCGCGGAAGAAGCCTTAGATTCAACTGTGACTCGGTTCTTCCTTTGCGTCACTCTGCGTCCTTTGCGGTTCGAGCTTTTGCCCTCTTCCGACAAACACTCGTGACACCCCATTCAGTATTCTTCGCCACGGCCAATCGGCATCAGTGTCGCGAAAGAAAATTTCACCCACCCGGTTGCTCTTGTAATACCAGCGCTTCAGGATTGCCAACTGCTCGGCCTGGCTGGCGACAGAAATCTTCCCGCTCGGCTGCAGCGATTCCACCACCTCTCTAAGCCGGACCTCCGGCTTGGGTGCTTCTGCAACGATAACTTCAGCACTCGGTTCCAGCGGTACCGGTTGCACCATCAGCGGCTGCGCATAGAACGACGACGATCCCGCCTGCTGCGCGTGTGCCATCCCAAGCACGGAAAACTCGATTGGCCCGACTATTTGTCCGCCGGCAAACCGGAATACCGCGACGCTGTTGTGCTCAGCCGATGCCGACGGCTGCACAATCAATGCATCCAGCCGGTCAATGCGACGAATGATCTCATCGCACTCGCGGGCGACAGTCTTAACTTTTTCCACGCGCGTGTGCAGCGCGGCAGCATTCTCAAATTCAAGATCGGTAGAAGCCTTGTCTCGTTGCGCAGAAATTTCAGAGATGAGCGATTCGCCGCGAGTGTCGAGAAAATCTTGGACTCGCCGCATCTCGGAAAAGTATTCCTCGTCGGTGCAGCCTTTGAAACACGGCGCCAGGCACATCTTCATTTCCGAATAGATGCATCCGGGAAATGCAGGATCAGGGTTCAGCTCAAACGTGCATCGGCGAGACTTGAAGAGATCGAGCGCATCATTAAGGAAACGGTCGGCAACGGCGTGCGAGCGAAACGGTCCGTAGTAAACCGATTGCGTGTTCAAAGCTTTTTCAGCCGACCGCCCCAGCTTGCGCGTCACATACGCGCGTGGATAGGCATTCTCCCAGTGAATGCGTATCAGAGGTGAAAGGTTGAGGCGAAGACGCTTGGTGTAGGTCTCGGGAAAGATCTTGCGCACTAGCTTATACAGCAGGGCAACGTTCTCGAAATCCGAACCGGTAGACGAGCACTCGATCCCGGCGCAGCGGTCGCGCAGGTTGAGCCGCTTGCTTTGCGCTTCGGCGGGGGCGAGCAGACGCATGATCCGACGCCGTAGGTTTGCCGCCTTGCTGATGTAAGGCTCGGCATGGGCATCATGGCCACGCAGGAGGAAGACGCCTGCGCCATCTGGAATTTGCGCAATGATTTCCCTGTCGCGTTCCGGAGAGAACGGGATGGAATGCGTCAGCACAACCTTATGTTATCGGTTTGCAGCGGGGAGGAGCAGTGGCTAATCGGAAACCGGCTCAGACTGGCTGTCGAGCAAGAAACGTCGGAAGTGCCAAATCAGGCTAAAGATAAGAATCTCCAGAGTGAGGATCTTCATTCCGAGGATAGCGCTGTAACCGAGGAAAGCCCGTCCAAAATGCATTGAGAGTGGATTCAGCCAGAGCCGCGCGACAGATGGCGCAATCGCTCCCGCTGCGAAACTTACCAGCAAGATCATGCGTGTCACCGGAGACAATGAGAGATGCGCGTGCGCAGCCGACTCATCCGCGGAAGATTCGCGCAACCACCTGAAATAGTAATACCCGATCAACATCAATCCGATCACACTGCTTACGTATTGCAGCACGTCATAGATGCCGATCTGCAGTCGCGAAGCGATGATGATGTGTTTTCTTAGGAACCCGAGTTGTTCAACCATCCACCCGCTGTTGTGAGTGAATGAATCCCAAGTGATGTGGCTGGCTGCGCCCAACAAGATGGAGCCGATGATCTTCGCGAATTGTGCGACGGGAAAGAACGAAAACCCTTCCGCGGCGGGTAGAAGCCTCAACTGGTGCGATGCAGGAAACAATGAGATCAATGGACGTTTCAAGAATGTGTGGAACAGCCACAACGCAGCCAGACCCAACGGCAGGCAGAAGAAGAACAATCCGGGAAGCGTATGTGCGTATGTGCCGAGTCCCACAGGCAGACGATTTCCCAGACGGGGAATGAAATACAACATGTCCGGGGCAAAACTCCCCACGACCAGCGCGGAGAGGATGCCGTAGCGTCGAATGGGGATTACAGCTGCGGGATGTGAAAGCGTAAACGGCATTTGTATTCGTTACCTGAAATTTGCACTCTGTACTTGCTGACGAAAATCCTTGCCCCGCATATCCACTATCTTGCACATCTCGTGCAGGCGCGAACGCATGCGGTCTCCGATACGATCTCCAAGAGTCAGCGGACGCGCCGTCCTTTGCAGCTGATCGATCTCGGCGGAGGCAGCGTCTCCGTCAGGATAATTGGTTGTGATTATCGTAGTACGTTTATCGTTGTATCGAGTGTTGATGATCAAGCTCACCGTGTCCCAAACCCATTCGGAAGGCTTTGCCGCCCCCAGCTCGTCCAGCACCAGCACCTCGGTGTCAAAGACCGGGCGCAAAATCCCCAACTCCGTAGCATTTACAGATGCGTTGTAGGAATTTTGGATCTGCTTCAACAACTCCCGGTAATCGAAAAATAAACAATCGATTCCCTTCGTCTCGATCAGAGCCTTAACTATCCCAACCGCAAGATGCGTCTTGCCCACTCCAATGCTTCCCGTAAACAGCAGTCCCTGACCTTGTATCGGATATTCTTCAACAAACCTGCCCGCATTCAGCCGCGCATCGGCCAGGCTCTTTGCATGCTTCCCCTCAAATTCTGTGTGAAACGATTCCAACGAGCAATGCTCATACCGTTTCGGGATGCGGGCATTTGCCAGCAAGCGGTTAGTCTTGGCTCCAATGCGGCAATCGCATCGCGCTACCTGCGGCGACGGCTTTTTGCCGCCCGCCGGCGACGCTTGCGCAGGCAAGGATTTCCACCCTGTTCCGCCGCAAACTTTACATTCTGTATCCATTGCTTCCATTAAACCAGATTCCAAAGGTAATCACGACAGGGGTGGACAAGGTTACTGCGTACACGAACGTTCGTCCGCTTATTATTGGCTACGTTATCACGCCGACCATTGCTATAGTCTTTCCAAAGTTGTGACCCGGGTTGGCGTTTGCTGCCTGCGTTTTGCTTGCGAGCCATCCTTCGCCAGCCACTTGGTTTCTAAATCATTCGTTCTATTAGAGGCCCTTGAAATGGTTGAAGTCGCCGGAGCTACGCATCACGAATTATCGAGACCGACTCTGCGCGGTTTTGAGATTCAGACCGCTCCTCCTTCAGCCGACCTGCCCAAGGGTTTCGCCGAATTCTACGCGCCGCTCCATGCCCGCTTCACGCCGTGGCAACAGGAGCTGGCTGCGAAACGAAAAGAAGTTTTAAAGAAATCGCACGAAGGCCATCCACCTGAATATCTGCCGGCTTCTGAAGCAATCACTTCAAACTGGAAAATCACGCTGCCCGATTGGGTGACCGATCAGCGCAATCAGATGACTGGACCGGCCGATGACGCCGAACTCTGCGTGAAGATGCTGAACTCCGGCGCACCCGGCGTCATGCTCGACCTCGAAGATTCGATGGCGAATAAGTGGGAGAACCTGCAATCGGGCGTGCTAAACATCCAAGCGGCGTTGCGCGGCAAACTGACTTACTTTGACGAGAAGCGCAATGCGGAGATCGCCATTAAACCCAGTCCAACGGTGATCTTCACCCGCGCGCGAGGATTGCACCTCAGTCAGCGCGGCGGATTCGGGGCGAAAACCGCCGCCCCAGCGGAGCTAGGGCGGGGCGACAACAACGAACTGACTTCAGCATCTTTATATGATGTCGCCCGAGTCGTTTATGAGCTGGACGCGTCCGAGCTGAAGCATCCGCTGTGCTTCTACATCCCGAAATCGGAATCCGCCGACGAGGCGCTTTGGTGGGCTGATCTCTTCAAGCGCATCGCCCATGAAAAAGGCTGGGAGACTGACTACATCAAGTGCATGGCGCTGGTGGAATCGCATCCGCTGGCATTTCAGATTGAAGAGTTTCTCTACAACCTGCGCGACCACATCGTCGGCCTAAACCTTGGCCGATGGGATTACATGGCCAGCCTCATCCATTTTAATTTCGAAAACCCTGAGTGGGTGCTGCCGGACCGCAATACGATCCCGCACGATGTCCGCTTCTTCCAGAACCTGCGCGAGCTGATTCCATCTGTCTGTCACCGCCGTGGAGCCCTGGCGATCGGCGGCATGACGGCGCTCTATCCCAGCCGCGAAGATGCGGAACTCAACGCGCGCGCACTGGATGTTCTCGCAAAAGACAAAAAGAACGAGGCCAACTGTGGCATGGACGGCGCATGGACAGGGCATCCCGATCAGAACCAGATTGCCGTAGCGCAATTTCCCGTGCCCAACCAGTTGGGTGATCCCTCAGGCGCTCCGGACACCAGCGCGAAGCGATATCCCGATCTTCGTCCTATCCCGAAGGGTGTCGGCAAGCGGACATTTGCGGGCACGCGCGCGGCGATCCGAACGGTGATTCGCTATCGCAATGGCGTGCTGAATGGAAAAGGCGCCAGCCTGCTGGATGGCTACATGGAAGATTTGGCAACCGACCGCATCTATCGGCTGATGATCGCACAACGCATTCGTCATGCGGATAGGGTCGAGGTTTTGGATGAAAACGAAGGCGGCAAACCGGTGAAGCACACGCCGGAGCTGGTTTCGCGACTGTTCAACGAGGAACTGGAAAAGATCTTGCGCGCACCCGGGAAAGACCTGGGGACAGCGGAGACTTTTACCCGAGCCCGTCAGATCAGTGAGGCCATGATCCTGAACCGTGAGTTCGACCCAATTTAATAATCGAGGCAATCACAATGATCGTTAATGAAAAAGTGAACGGTACTGAGAAAGATGCGAAGGCCGTATCCGTAAAATTTCCAAAGATAACTGTAACCGGAAACGACGTCTCAGGCGGAATGGAGTTGATGGATTCGCCGCTGCTGCCGCCCGGATTCAAAGTCCCGACCAGCCGCAACGTGCATCCCAGCACGCGAATGCGCCAACTGCTGAAGACCGAGCCGTTTCTCTTCGGCCCCGGCGTCTATGAACCCATGACCGCGCAACTGGTGATGTACTACGGATTCAAGGCGGTTTACTTCAGCGGATATTCATTCGCGATGGGCCATCTGGGCACCACGGACATGGACCTCTACTCCGGGCCGGAGATCGCCGACGCTGCCCGACGAACGGTGAGCGGATTGCGCAAGTTTCAATTGACGCAGGCGGTGGGCGATCCGGAGAAGGGTGTCGCGCCCAAGCATTTACACATCCCTCCCGTCATCGTGGATATGGATGGTGGTTACGGCAACATCTTCAATGTGCAGCGGACGACGGAGCTTTATGTCCAGGCCGGAGTCGCCGCCGCGCACCTCGAAGACCAAGTCCTGCCAAAGCGCTGCGGACACATCGGCGGGAAGGCGCTGATTCCAACGAACGAAATGATCGGCAAGCTGCGCATGGCGCGCGCCGTCGCCAATGATTGCGGCAATCCGGACTTCGTTATCATCGCGCGCACCGACGGTGTCAGTGCAGTGGACGCGCCGGAGTCGGCTCGCGGCATCGATCTCGCCATCGAGCGCGGATTGCGATATCTGGACAGCGGTATCCCGGATCTTCTCTGGTGCGAATTCTCGACCGCCGATCGCGGTCCTGTCGAAAAGTTCAGCCGTGAGATCAGGAAGCGTTTTCCGCAAGCGAACTTCGCTTTCAACTATTCCTCCAGCTTCAAATGGTTTAATGACGCGAATCCGATGAAGTTCACTGACCTCGCCGACCTCGGTGTGAAATTCCTATTCATCACGCTGGGCGCGCAACACGCAAATGCGCATGGCGTGAGCGTGCTGTTGCAGGAGATGTCCGTCCACCAGGAACAGGGATATATCGAGTTGCAAAAGAAAGAATGGGACGACAGCGGCGACTTCCCGTCGAAGAGCCACCACTTCTTCTCCGGAGTGCCTTATCACCATCTCGTCGGCAAGATGTATGACGCAGCGCGATTGGGCAAGGAGTTTGTCGAGGAGTTGGCGGAAGATAAAGTGGTTTAGATCAGAAGCGGTTCTAAGCGAGGGCGCGAGTAATCGCGCCCTTTTTCTTGTCGCTTGACTTACAATCTTTGCTCTTCGTAAATAGCTGCTTCAGGAGAGTTTGTTGAATGTCAAAGAACGAGTCAGCGCTCAATCGTCGTGATTTCCTTTCCACCAGCCTCGCCGTGGGTGCAGCGCTGGCAATTCCTTCTGCGGCGACTGCGCAGGGAACTGCCTACGAAGCTCCAGCACCGTTCGAACTGGACGAAGCAACCATCTCGGTTCTTCAGAGTGGCATGAAATCAGGCAAATACAGTGCGCGTTCACTGACGCAAAAATATCTGCAGCGCATTGTAGATAATGACAAACGAACCATCAACGCAGTCCTTGAAACTAATCCTGATGCCCTCGCCATAGCCGACGAGCTTGATCGCGAGCTGAAGGCAAAAGGCCCGCGTGGCCCGCTGCACGGCATTCCTGTTCTGATCAAGGACAACATCGATACCGCCGACAAGATGATGACCACCGCCGGCTCGCTTGCCTTGCTCGGCTCCATCGCCCCAGCCGATTCGTTTGTCGCGCAGAGGTTGCGCCAGGCCGGCGCTATCATTCTCGGCAAGACCAATCTTTCTGAATGGGCGAACATCCGTTCAAGCCATTCCAGCAGCGGTTGGAGCGGACGCGGCGGCCAGACCAGAAATCCTTACGCGCTCGATCGCAATCCTTGCGGCTCAAGTTCCGGCACCGGCGCCGCCGTATCCGGAAATTTTTGCGTTGCCGGTATCGGATCGGAGACGGATGGTTCCATCGTGTGTCCATCGTCCGCGAATGGCATCGTCGGTATTAAGCCGACACTCGGTGCAGTAAGCCGCGCGGGCATCATCCCCATCTCTCACAGCCAGGACACCGCCGGTCCCATGGCGCGCACGGTCACGGATGCCGCCCTCTTGTTGGGCGCTCTTACCGGCGCCGATCCACGCGATCCAGTAACCAGTGAAGGTAAGGGCAAGACTGATTCGGACTACACGCAATTCCTCAATCGCAATGGTCTGAAGAATGCCCGCATCGGCGTGCTGCGCAAACTCTTCGGCTTCAGTGACGCGGTGGATGATCTGATGTCCGCCTCGATTGAAGTGATGAAACACGAAGGCGCGGAGATCATCGACCCGATCGAGATCGATTCCATCGGCAAACTCGACGACTCCGAACTGGAAGTCCTGCTCACCGAACTCAAAGCCGATTTGAACTCTTACCTCTCCACACTCCCGCCATCGGTGAAGGTTCGCACGCTGAAAGATGTGATCGAGTTCAATGAGCGCAACAAAGAGAAAGAGATGAAGTACTTCGGCCAGGACCTTTTCCTGAAGGCCGAAGCCAAGGGCCCGCTCACCAGCAAGGCATATACAGAGGCGCTGGCACAAAATCGAAAGCTATCGCGCGAACAAGGCATCGATGCCGTCATGAACAAGCACAAACTGGACGCCATCATTGCTCCCACCGGCGGCCCCGCGTGGCTGACCGACCTCGCCACCGGCGACCACTTTTCCGGTGGCAGTTCGCAATTGCCGGCAATGGCTGGCTATCCCAATATCAATGTCCCTGCGGGATATTCTTTCGGGTTGCCGGTTGGCATCTCGTTCTTCGGCCGCGCCTGGAGCGAGCCAAAGTTGATCGCCATCACATACGCCTTTGAACAGGCGACACAGCACCGGAAGGCGCCGCGGTTTCTATCTACCGTGGCGTTGTAGTAAGGCATGGAGTCTAGCTAGCTAGCCTTCTTCACGGCTCGGGCATTTTTGGGCATTTTGGTCTTGATGCTTTTGGCGAGTTGTCGTGCTCTTTCAAACAAGCGTTGAGTGGCGGCGAATGTGATTTCCGTCTGCTTCCTGAGCTCACGCGATCTCTGTTGGGTAGCCTGTGCTTGTTCAACGAGCGGTTTTCTCTCAAAGGCCATCGGTCATAAGAGCCTCCGGTCTCTTATCGTCCAAAACCTGTTTGTTAATCGATTAAACTGCTGCACATCGCAGCAAAGCAGTGAGCAGTCACCAATGAGGGTCGTGAGTAAGCAGAGTAGATGGTTGAAAGCGTGAGTTGGTTGTAGCTTTTGGCAATATTCGCGGCCATCGAATTGCTACAGTGTGGAAATCGATGTTGGGCTTCCTCTAGCCTTGCCCTATTCTGCTGAATTCCTGTAAACTGATGTATTGCGGGTGAGCGACTAGTGCGCGCTGTACCGCGCGTCACAAGGCGCGAGGGTGAAGCGGTTTGCCGCGGAACCCTGTAATAAACGAAAGGGTTATCAGGTCATGAAGGCTGCTATTCATCCAACATATGAACCGATACGCGTTCATTGCGCGTGCGGCAACAATTTCACTACGCGTTCCACGCACAAGGGCGACATCTCCGTGGAAATCTGCTCCAACTGCCATCCGTTTTTCACCGGCAAACAGAAGCTGGTCGACACCGCGGGTCGAGTCGAGCGCTTCCGTCGCAAGTACGCCAAGGCGGACGCGAAAAAGGCCTAATCAAAGTCTGGAGTTCTGCAAAAAGCCTCCGAACGGAGGCTTTTTGCTGTTTGCGAAAGCGGGTGTTAGACCGTTGCGGTGCAGTACTTGCATCGCTTGGCTGCGGAGGCGATCACTTCCAGGCACTCGGGACACGTCTTGGTCTCCGGTGTGGGTGCGGGCTTTAGGAACGCCTTGCCGATCAGGAAGACGACAAACGCGATGATCACGAAGTCCAGGACGCTGCCGATGAAGTCGCCGACCAGGAACTTCGCGTTCCCGATCTGAAACGCGATCTGACGCCATTCGCCGCTAGGGACGGCCATGCCGATCAGGGGCATGATCATGTCCGCCACCAGCGCGGAAACCACTTTGCCGATGGCAGCGCCGAGAATAAAGGCTATAGCCAATGCCATCACGTTGTACTTTTGCAGGAAAGCCTTGAACTCATGGTACATATTTGCGTCCTCCAGTACAGACCAGAATTATGATTCAACTTTGGGAAGAGCGGTAAGATAAAGAAAGAGGCTATCGGCTTTCAGCCTGAAACATCGAGGGTGGCGCAGAGCCTGCCCTGAGCGAAGTCGAATGGGCCTTCAGGTCTGCATATTACTTGGGTGGCGCAGAGCCTGCCCTGAGCGAAGTCTAATGGGTCTTCAGGCCTGCATATTACTCGGGTGGCGCAGGCCTTCAGGCCTGCATACAAGCGCTTTGTGAGAGTTGGGCTTTAGCCCCTGAGGTCGAGGAACCATTGCATCGAGTTATCACCAACCCGGCTACCCGCTCCAGCGCGGAACGATTCCACGACGTGGAACCATTCTCCGCGGGCGTTTCGCCTAGCGCCGTGTTGCCCGACGAAGTCATCATAGGCGGCGTGCGCATCGCTCCGGCTACCATCCTCGCTCCCATGGCAGGCGTGACCGACACGGTCTTCCGCCGCTTCATCAAGCACAGCAGCTTCGACCCCAATTCTGCAGAAGCATCATCGGCGTGCGGCCTGATCATGACCGAGTTCACTTCTGCCGACGGCATCTATCGCTGTCGCGAAGCCAAGCGGAAACGCTATCTGCATTTCTACGAGGACGAGCACCCCATCTCCGCGCAATTGTTCGGTAGCAATCCTGAGATTCTTGCCGGAGCGGCGAAGATCGTGGAGGAGTGCGGCTTCGACCTGGTGGATTTGAACCTGGGATGTCCCGCAAAGAAAGTAGTGAAGTGCAATGGTGGCTCCGGGCTGTTGCGCGACCTGCCGCACATCAAGACCATCTTCGAAACCGTTCGCGCAGCAGTGAAGATTCCTTTCACGGTGAAGTTCCGCATGGGTTGGGACGACAGCGAGATCGTCTGCGTCGAACTGGCAAAGTTGGCAGAGAATTGCGGCCTGAATGCCGTCGCTCTCCACGCCCGGACCCGCGAGCAGGGATACAGCGGCAACGCCCGATGGGAATGGATCGCCGCCATCAAAGACGCAGTGAAGATTCCCGTGATCGGTAACGGCGACATTCGGACTCCCGAAGATGCCGCCCTGATGGTCGCACGCACAGGATGCGATGCCGTCATGATCGGTCGGACCGCGCCGTCGAACCCGTGGATCTTCCGCCAGATCGCGCAATACAAGGCCTCGTTGCAGGCGACAGGTGTGGGAACCTACGAGCACCCCACCGAGCTCGACCGCTACGCCATGATGCGCAAGTATTTTGAAATGCTCATCGCTGAAGAGGTCCCCGCGGCCGCAGGCAAGATGAAGCAATTCGCCTCGTGGTTCACTCACGGAGTCCCTGGCGGAGCCATTTTGCGCAAAGCCATCTACGAGGCGAAATCCGAACGCGCCGTGCTCGACAGCGTAGATGCGTTCTTCGCTGCCCGGCAGCATGTCACTAAGGTTGATGAGTCACCCGCCCCAGAAGGCGAGTTGGAATCCATGCCATTCGCTAGTTGCGGATAATTGGCCGATATCTGAGAGCCTAAACCTTCTTTCTCTGTGTCCTCCGTGTTCTCTGTGGTTAAATCTATCTCTGTATGAAAGTTCTCGTAGTCGGTGGCGGCGGGCGCGAGCACGCCCTAATTTGGAAGATCAAGCAATCGCCGCGCGTTTCGCAAATATATTGCACTCCCGGCAACGGCGGCATCTGTGCCGAGCCTGGCGTCGAATGCATTCCGTGGGACGGCAAAGACATTGACGCGCTTCTGGGCATCGCATCCCGAATCCATCCTGACCTTACCGTCATCGGCCCCGAACTTCCTTTAGCTCTCGGCGTTGTGGACGAGTTGACCAGGCGCGATTTACGCGTCTTTGGTCCCACCAAAGCCGCTGCGCAACTGGAAGCCAGCAAGGGATTCGCAAAAGAATTCATGCGCCGCCACAACATTCCTACGGCGCATTACGCCGTCTGTCCGAATGAGGCGGAGCTTCGCGCCGCGCTCCCACACTTCCATGGAAAGATCGTCGTCAAGGCCGACGGCCTCGCTGCTGGCAAAGGCGTGGTCATCGCGAACAATCGCGAAGAAGCCGCCGAAGTTGCGATGGAGATGTTGAGCGGTACTCGCCTGGGCAGTGCCGGTTCCAGCGTCGTGTTGGAAGAATTTCTCGAAGGAGAAGAGCTTTCATTCCTCGTGCTGAGCGACGGAGAGCGCATTGCGCCACTCGTCCCCGCGCAAGATCACAAGCGCGTTGGCGAAGGCGACACCGGCGCCAACACCGGGGGCATGGGCGCATACTCGACCGACAGCTTGCTCGACCACCAGATGCAGGAGTGGCTGCTGACGCACATTGTGCGACCCGTGATTGCGGGCATGAAGGCGGAAGAGGCCGAGTATCGCGGCATCCTGTACGTCGGACTGATGATGACCGCGCGCGGCCCGCAGGTGCTGGAATTCAACTGCCGCTTCGGCGACCCCGAGACGCAAGCCGTGCTCATGCGATTGGAATCCGACATTGTCGACGCCTTCGAAGCCGCAATCGAAGGACGCGTCAGTGATGGCGACTTCAAGTGGAGCCCCGACCCCGCGGTCTGCGTGGTGATCGCATCCGGCGGATACCCCAGCGCCTTCGAAACGGGAAAAAAGATTTCCGGCCTCACTGAAGCCGATGCAGTCGCCGGGGTAAAAGTCTTCCACGCCGGAACCGGCAGGATTGATGGCGACATGGTGACCACCGGAGGCCGAGTACTGGGCGTAACCGCCCGCGGAGCAACCCTCGACGAAGCCCTCCAACGCGCCTACGAAGCCGTCGAAAAAATCAGCTTTGAAGGCATGCAGTATCGTCGCGACATCGGCGCGAAGGCCGTAAAAAAGTAGAGTACGGTCTTTTCCAGGAATGCTTTGAAAGGGCACGGCTTCAGCCGTGCCAAAAAGGCCGCCTATCCGGGGCTTTAGCCCCTGAGGTTCAATATGGCTACGAAAAACCAATTCACCCCCGGCGACGGCCCGTTTAAATTCCGAGTAAAACTCGAAGGCGATACCAAGTCCGATGCGGCTGCAGTGCGTCCTCCCTTTGATGTGCCTACGATTTTCGGCACCAAGGCGCGAGTCCCGGTGCGCGGTACTATCAACGGATTCCCATATCGCAGCTCTTTATGCAACATGGGCTTCGGACACTTCTTCGTTGTAAACAAAGAAATGCGCGCCGGCGCGAAGTGCAAAGCCGGCGACACAGTCGATATCGTTCTCGAGCGCGACAGGGAAGAGCGCGTCGTCGTAGTGCCTGCTTCCATCAAGAAAATCATCGCGACGAACAAGACCGCGCAAGCGACATGGGACTCGCTTTCTTACACGCACAAGAAAGAGTGGGTCCGCGCAATCGAGGGCGCAAAGAGGGAAGAAACCCGCCAAAGCCGCATTGAGAAAATGATGTCTGCGTTGAGGGCGGGCAAGCGAATCGGATTCTAGAGGCAGTCTCTAGTTTTTGCTTTTGGACTACTTGTGCCCTCCTCCGTGTACTCGGTGCCTCCGTGGTGAACAGCCTTTAGTTTTATAATCAACCTCTATGGCTACCGCTTCGGAGACGCTCTCCGCCGCAATCCAAAAATACGAAGTCGTGATCGGGCTTGAGGTCCACGTCCAGCTCTTGACGCTGACCAAGGCCTTCTGCGGTTGCTCGACAAAATTCGGCGCACCGCCGAACACCAACGTCTGTCCCGTCTGCCTCGGACTTCCCGGCGCACTGCCCGTGCTCAACAAACGCGCAGTGGAATTTGCCACGCTCGCCGCCATGTCGCTGAATTGTCAGATCCGCGAGACCAGCATCTTCGCGCGAAAGAATTATTTCTATCCTGATCTGCCCAAGGGCTACCAGATCTCGCAGTACGACAAACCTGTCGCCGAGCACGGCCACATCGACATCAAGGTAAATGGCGAATCGAAGCGCATCGGCATCACGCGACTGCACATGGAAGAGGACGCGGGCAAGAGCCTGCACGACGGCTTTCCCGATTCCGACAAGTACACCTACATTGACCTGAACCGCAGCGGAGTCCCTCTGGTAGAGATCGTCAGTGAACCGGACATGCGCACCTCGGACGAGGCCCATGAATATCTCACGCGATTGAAGGAGATCATCCTCTACACCGGCGTTAGCGATTGCAATATGGAAGAGGGGTCGCTGCGTTGCGATGCGAACATCAGCGTGCGTCCGCGCGGACAGAAAGAATTCGGCACCAAGGCCGAAGTCAAGAACGTGAATTCGTTCCGCTTCATCAAGCAGGCGCTGGAGTATGAGATCGAGCGCCAGGTGGAGCTGATCGAATCCGGCGGACGTGTCGCGCAGGAGACGCGGCTCTACAACTCCAGCGAAGGCAAGACGTACTCGATGCGCTCGAAAGAACAGGCGCACGACTATCGCTATTTCCCGGAGCCTGATCTTCTTCCGCTAGTCGTCGATGCCGCATGGCAAGCGGAGATCAAGAAGACCATGCCCGAATTGCCGGAGGCGCGTCGCGCCCGCCTGGTCAGCGACTACGGGATCACCGAGCAAGATGCCGTGGTGCTAACCATCACGCGCAGCCGCGCCGATCAGTTTGAAGAAGCGGCGAGACATTCCAAGAGCCCGAAAAAAGTCGCCAACCTCGTGCAGAGCGAGTTGATGGGACGCCTCAAGGCCAAAGGTTTGGACATAGAGCAGTCGCCGATATCAATGAAAGGCGTAGCGCTGTCGGCGGATTTGGTGGAGTCGAACGCCATCTCAGGAAAGATGCTGAAGGACCTGTACGATCTCGCCTTCGAGCGTGGCGAAGACTTTCCCGCGATTTACGAAAAGGAAAAACCGCAGCAGATCACCGATACCTCCGCCATCGAAAAGATCATCGACGACGTGATCTCGGCCAATCCAAATCAGTTGGCGCAGTATCGGGGAGGCAAAAAAACTGTCGCAGCATTCTTCGTGGGACAAGTCATGAAAGCCAGCAAAGGACAGGCCAGCCCGACCGTGGTGAATGATTTGTTGACAAAGAAGCTAGACGAATAGTTCAAGAGCTTTAGCTGCGGCTGACCGCGGAGCTCGTGGATACCTCGTAACGGCAGCGCTGTTGCAGCTTTTCTTACCAGAACTTCCACCAAGATTTTCTCCGCCCTTTCACGGCGTCAGCTGCTATCTCGGGTAGCTTCTTAACCACTTTCTCGTATTCCGTAGGAGTTCCAAAATCGTGCTTCTCAGGGTCAAATGCAAGACCGGTCTGGGGATCATAGACGAAGTATCCAGTAGCTTTACGTATTACGCGGAGGTAGGAAGATAGCTGCGAAAATATCCGGTCAGCGTCGACTCCCTGGTACCAATAGGGAATGGAGACATCAATGTGGTTATCGTAAATAGTGAACTGAATTGCAGGATCACCCTTGGGAGCGTTAAGTTCGATTTGGTTCCATTTTTTCCGAGCCGCATCTTCGGAAATCCCACGAGATTCAGCTATTTTTGTGTAGTCGAAATTGAACATTTCTAGCCGAGGATTGTATTCCATTAGAGCAGCAGCGACGCGCTGCTTCCGATCGCTAGCCAAGATGTCGTCAGCATTGATACCACTTTCCTCTGAGTTGAGAAGGGCCTCTGCTTCCACCGCGTTGGGAAGGCTCGAGACCGGACTGTAGCAATATAGGTCGTAGCTCATTTGACATCCCGGAAACTGTGATTGAAATGCATGGTTTACTTTTTTACAGCCTCATCCGCATGCCCATGATTATGATAAGCCGCGGCTGATTTATTTGCGGTCACGTCGGCGTAAAGCGTGTCGATCCACTCGTCGCTCTTGAGGAATCCCTTGCCGTACTGGTCTTCGAACTTGGCCATGATCTTGGCTTCCTTCATCTGCGCTGCGGTCTGGTCTTTCTTCACCGCGTCGGAGACCAGTGCGCGCGTGTCCTTCAGCATCTGCACAAACTTGCGGACATCGTCAGCGGTCGATAGCGCTCCATGTCCCGGAATGTATTTGGTATCGGGCGGCGCTGTGGCAAGCACCTTCTCCACGCCTGCAATCATGCCAGTGACGGAGCCGCCGTTATCAACATCGACAAACGGAAATCCGTAAGTCACAAAGTCATCGCCCATGTGGATGACATTCGATTGCGTGAAGAAAATGACGCTATCGCCGTCGGTGTGTCCGGCGGGGAAGTGAATGGCGCGGATATCTTCTCCGTTGAGATGAACGGAAGCACGATCATTGAAGGTGATGATCGGCAGCGCCTCTTTGGGCGCAGGCGGTGTAGTGCCGAACCGCGTTTTGCTGCCTTCCATCAGGCGCTTGCGAACGTTCTCCTGCGCAATGATCGTCCCCTGCTTTGAGAATTCTGCGTTCCCGCCGGTATGGTCGCCGTGATAATGCGTATTGATGATGAACCGTACAGGTTTGTCAGTAATGCCCTTGAGCGCAGCTTGGATCTTTGGCGCGAGCGGCGCGAACTGGTCGTCGACGATAACGATTCCGTCATCGCCCACCGAGGCGCCGATATTCCCACCAGCGCCCACCAGCATATAAACCGTGCCGGCAACTTTTTGGACTTTGATCTCGACCTTGGAATAGTCCTCGTGCTGCGCAAAAGAGACGGAAACGAGCGAAACGATAAAAGCTGAGGTCAACAGGAATCTTCGAAAAGGCATACGCACCCCGGAAAAGAATTTAGAGGCGTCCATTGTAGCTGCTTCTCCTCCTATTTATTTCATGAACTATTCTTAACTGCAGTTAACCGATATTGGTGTACGCTGGTAACGCACGGGTAAGCGATGATAACCGTATCCAAGGAAGATTACTTAAAGGCGATCCTCGAGGCCGAGGGCGAAGGCGAGAACGTGATCTCCGCCACGCTTGCGCACTGGCTTAAAGTGTCGCCGCCGGCTGTGACCATGGCGCTGCGTCGCCTGAAAAAGGACAACCTCGTCCAAGTCCGCGCAGATGGCCGCGTCCAATTGACATCTGCCGGGCGGGAGATCGCCAAGCGCACCGCCAACCGACACCACTTGATCGAGCGCATGTTGTCCGAAGTCTTCGGAATGGAGTGGTACAAGGTGCACGACGAAGCCGAGCGGTTGGAACACGCAGTCTCTGCGGATTTCGAGGCAAAGCTGGCCAAGAAACTTGGCCGAAAAGGTGCATGTCCACACGGGAATGAGGCCACTCCGGAAAATCCGGCAGTGCGGCGCAAGCGCGGAATGCGGCTGCTTTCAGATGCTGAGCCAGGCAATGCCTACTCCGTGGAGAGCGTCTATGAACGCGACCGCCAGTTGTTGGAATTCCTGGAAGAGCGTGGCATGCGCCCGGGGTCGAGCCTGGAGTTGCTGGCCCGCAACTACGACCAGACTCTCACCATCAAGACCGGCACGGGTACCGTCTCCGTAGGACACCCGGTGGCTGAAAAGGTCTGGGTCGCGGCCCATCCGCGCAACAGTCGCCGCCATTCCGGAGGGCGCGTCACTTAACTTGACCAATACAGTTAACTACAGTTAATATCCATGCATCTATTTCCGTTAAGTTCGGAAGCAGGCATAGGTTTGGGATTTGAGCGAAACATCTACAACACCACCAGCGAGCACGTGGCGCCTAGCCGTAGGCTCCCCCAGCCTTCCTGAAGTCCACTCCAGCCTCGCAATTCCAAAGAACGCGGGCTTTGCTCGTAAGTTGCTGGCCTTTGCCGGACCCGGTTTTTTGGTCGCCGTCGGTTACATGGACCCCGGCAACTGGGCCACTGATCTCGCCGCCGGAGCCAAGTTCAACTACAGCCTGCTGTTTGTCATCATGCTCTCAAACCTGATGGCGATCCTTTTGCAGAGCCTCTGCATAAAATTGGGCGTCGCCACCGGACGCGATCTCGCACAAGCCTGCCGAGCTCACTTTAGTCGTCCTGTAACTCTTCTCTTGTGGGTAGCGGCTGAGATCGCGATTGCCGCCTGCGACCTTGCCGAAGTCATTGGCTCGGCGATAGGGCTGCAATTGCTCTTCGGTATTCCTCTGATCTGGGGCGTATGCATCACCGCAGGCGACGTGCTGATCATCCTTTATCTGCAGAATCGCGGGTTTCGCTACATTGAGGCGTTGGTGATCACTCTCATCGGTGTCGTAGGATTCTGTTTCGGACTGGAAATATTGTTCTCGCGCCCTGAGATGGCGGCGATCGCTCATGGTTTCTTTGTGCCCTCGACGCAATTTTTCAAGGACCGCGAGATGTTGTACATCGGTATCGGCATTCTTGGCGCGACGGTAATGCCACATAACCTGTATCTGCACTCTTCCATTGTGCAGACGCGCAACTTCGAACGTACGCCTGAGGGCAAGCGCGAGGCCATAAAGTTTTCCCAGATCGATTCGGCTGTAGCCTTGACTCTGGCACTGTTCGTGAACGCGGCAATCCTGATCGTATCGGCGGCCGTCTTTTATCGGAACGGACACACCGAAGTCGCGGAGATCGGCGATGCTTACAAGCTGCTCACGCCGCTGCTGGGCGTTACCGGCGCGAGCACAGTCTTTGCCCTGGCATTGTTGGCATCAGGGCAAAACTCCACTCTCACCGGCACTCTTGCCGGCCAAGTAGTCATGGAAGGTTTTCTCAACATTCGTCTGAAGCCATGGCTGCGCCGCTTGATCACGCGCCTGGTTGCAATCATTCCCGCAATCATCGTTACAGTCCTCATCGGCGAGAGCGGCACCGCGCGACTGCTGATCTTCAGCCAGGTGATTCTCAGCATGCAATTGAGCTTTGCCGTCTTTCCGTTGGTTGCGTTCACCAGCGACCGGCGAAAGATGGGCGAGTTCGTGAACGCACCGTGGGTGAAATCGCTGGCATGGACAACGGCGATCGTTATTGCCGGGTTGAACGCTTGGTTGTTGGTGCAGGCCGCTAGGTTACTATTGCAAGCCTTCAGGAGCTAACGCCTGATACCGATTCGCCCAACTCTGTTCTTGGTTCTGATGTTTCTTACGACCGCCGCGCTCGGTCAATCCGGGCCGGAGGATCCGATCATCGCCAATCCCAACCGCCCCACGGTTGCTGATCCCGCTGACATCACGCAATTTGGTGTAGCTGAGATTGAATACGGCTTCACCGTTGCGAAAAGTAATCAGTCATTGGACGGACTTCTCAAGTTCGCCTTCGCAAAAAACTTGGAGTTGCGCATTGAGACCAACACCTTTCAACGCGACGCGAATCAACATGTCTTGGGAGTGGGCGATACAGGTATCGGCATTCAATGGCGCATAGTTCATCAAAAGAAATACTTTCCAACGTTTTCCGTCTCCTACGCGGCGAAGGCGCCCACTGCTCCCGATACATTGGGCGCAGGTGATTATGGTCACGAGGCGCGAGTCCTCATGAGCAAGGATTTCGGGAAGTCACATTTCGATGCCAACCTGAGCTACTTCTTTTTGGGAAGGTCGGGCGCGCCGGGTTTTGATCACAGTTTTCTGCCGGCACTCGCATGGTCGCATCCATTGAAGGGCAAATGGGCGACTACGGCGGAGATTTGGGGCACCACGCACCAGAACGCAAGCACTGGAGGCACCACATCATTGCTGGCCGCCGCAACCTACCAGTTGAAGCCGCGACTAGTGCTTGATTCCGGCATGAACTTCGGATTGCGCGGAGACATTCCCCGCGCAGCATTCTTCGTTGGTGTCACCTACTCGATCTTCGATCTTTATCATCCATCGCGGAGATAGTGGTCAGTTTGGAAATCTGCATCGGCTGTCCCTGAGCAACATCTAAAGCGCCGGAGTTTATATCTATGGCCCTTCACATTCTTGCGGTGCTAGTGCTTGGCCTGATGTGTGGAAGTGAGCTAAACGTGGCAGCGTTCGCGCATCCCACGCTCAAGCGGCAACCACTGGAAGCGCACATATTGGTGCGCTCATCATTGGCTGCATTGTTTGGTCGCGTGATGCCATTTTGGATGCCAGGCTCGACGTTGCTGAATCTACTACTCCTGCTACCTTTCGAACATCTGAACCAGAGTGCGTGGCGGCTGGCGGCAATCGCTCTCATGATCCAAGTCTTCGCGGTCTTGTTTTCGCTCGTAGGTCCAGTGCCCATCAACAACCGGATAGCCAGATGGACACCAGAATCCCTTCCAGGCGACTGGCGACAGCAGGAGGATCGCTGGGATCTGTACCACTGGTTAAGAACGTGCGGGTTGATTGCAGCCTTCGCAATTCTGATCCTCAGCGTTGGTGTTCGTTAAGAGAATAGGCAATCAGCCAACCTGACATACTGCCGTCGCAGCGCTAAGTCTCTGCTCTCGCTCTCTCCTGCGGTAAAATCAAAGGTTGCACAACGGAGAGTGGAATGAATAGCTTTGGCAGCCGTGCGACCTTGAAGGTCGGTTCCCGCGAATTTGAGATTTTCAGAATAGATGCCCTGGATAAAAAGGGCATTTCCACGGCGCATCTTCCCTATTCGCTGCGCATCTTGCTGGAAAATCTGCTGCGCAATGAGAACGGACGCTCCGTACTTGCGGACGACATCAAATTTTTGGCTGGCTGGAAGGCCTGCGAAGAACCATCGCGCGAGATCAGCTTTTCGCCGGCGCGCGTGCTGATGCAGGATTTCACCGGCGTTCCCGCGGTCGTAGATCTCGCGTCCATGCGCGACGCGGTCAGCAAGTTCGGCGGCGATCCTTCTCTGATCAATCCGCTGCAACCGGCGGAACTCGTCATTGACCACTCGGTGCAGGTGGACGAATTCGGTACAGCAAACGCATTCACCGCCAATGGCATTCTCGAATTCCAACGAAACCTTGAGCGCTACGCCTTCCTGCGCTGGGGACAAGGTGCCTTCCAGAATTTTGCGGTCGTGCCGCCGGAGATGGGCATCGTCCACCAGATTAATTTGGAATACCTCGCGCGAGTCGTCTTCACCAATTCTGCTGATGGCAAAACGCAAGCCTATCCCGATACGCTTGTCGGCACTGACTCGCACACCACTATGATCAATGGACTCGGCGTGTTGGGTTGGGGCGTCGGTGGCATCGAAGCCGAAGCTGCGATGCTGGGCCAGCCTGTCTCCATGCTCATTCCGCAGGTTGTCGGATTCAAACTCATCGGACAGTTACCGGAAGGTTCCACTGCCACCGATCTCGTATTGACCGTCACTGAGGCGCTGCGAAAAGTCGGGGTCGTGGGAAAGTTTGTCGAATACTTCGGACCCGGATTGAGCCAACTTCCGCTTGCCGACCGCGCCACCATCGCCAACATGGCCCCCGAGTACGGAGCCACCTGCGGCATTTTCCCCGTCGATGCAGAGACGCTTGCTTACATGCGCATGACCGGACGCACCGAAGAACAGATCGCGTTGGTCGAGGCCTATTGCAAAACGCAAGGCATGTTCCATACCGCGGATACTCCGCAGGCGGAGTACACGCAACTGATCGAGCTTGATCTAAGCAAGGTGGAACCGAGTGTCGCCGGGCCAAAGCGTCCGCAGGACCGCGTGCCGCTATCGCAGGCGAAGCAGTCGTTCGCCGAAGCGCTACCATCTTTGAAGATTCCCGGCACTAAGGCGAAGAGCGGTGTATCGCCTGACGCCCGCCAGCGCGACCGCATGGACGCAGAAGGCGGCAGCGCTCCCGGACAGGAAGACAAGTCCTCGCCGGCAGCGCAGAAAAATGTTGCCATCCACGACGGCCTCAACCACGGAGATGTCGTGATTGCTGCCATCACCAGCTGTACAAATACTTCGAATCCTTATGTCATGATCGCCGCGGGATTGCTCGCCAAGAAAGCAGTCGAAAAAGGATTGCAAGTGAAGCCGTGGGTGAAGACTTCGCTGGCGCCCGGCTCGCGTGTGGTCACCGAGTATTACAAAAAAGCTGGACTCACCCCCTTCCTCGACCAATTGAAATTTCAAACCGTTGGATATGGATGCACCACGTGCATCGGCAACTCCGGCCCATTGCCTGCGGAAGTTTCGGCTGAGGTGGAAGAAAACGGATTGGTCGTAGCATCCGTGCTGAGCGGCAATCGCAACTTCGAAGGTCGCATCAACTCTGAAGTGCGCGCAAATTATCTGATGTCGCCGCCACTGGTGGTTGCCTACGCGCTTGCGGGCAGCATGAACATTGACCTGAAGAACGAACCTATTGGCAATGACCAATCAGGAAATCCGGTTTACCTGAAGGACATCTGGCCCACGCAAAAGGAAGTGAATGAAACCGTTGCCAGGAGCGTGGATTCCGAAATGTTCCGCAACAACTACAAGACTGTCTTCGCGGGAGACCAGCGCTGGAAGACTCTGCCTACTCCAGCAGGCAACACCTACGCATGGGACGCAGATTCCACGTACATTAAGCGCGCTCCCTATTTCGACGACATGCCCACCAAGCCCACGCCCGTGCAGGACATCAAAGGCGCCCGCGTGCTCGCCATTCTAGGCGACAGCGTTACCACCGACCACATCTCCCCTGCTGGATCGATCAAGAAAAACAGTCCTGCTGGCGAATACTTAATCGCGCATGGAGTTAAGCCTGGCGATTTCAACTCTTACGGTTCGCGCCGTGGGAATCATGAAGTGATGGTTCGCGGCACATTTGCGAATGTCCGATTGCGTAACAAGATGGTCCCTGGCTCGGAAGGTGGCGTTGCAAAGTACGTGCCGACCGGCGAGACTATGTCCATCTTCGATGCCTCGGCAAAATACCAGGCCGAGGGCATTCCGCTCGTCATTCTCGCTGGTAAGGAATATGGATCGGGCTCCTCACGCGACTGGGCCGCCAAAGGCCCGCTCTTGCTCGGAGTGCGGGCAGTGATCGCACAAAGCTATGAGCGCATTCATAGATCAAACCTGGTGGGAATGGGGATTCTGCCGTTACAGTTCCGCGCCGTTGACAATGCGGAAGCGCTGGGACTCACCGGCGACGAAACCTTCGAGTTCATCGGAATCGCCAAGTTGCTCGACAAAAAACTCGGCGCCGACCGTGAGATTACCGTCCGCGCTACTGCCCCTGACGGCAAAAAGACTGAGTTCAAAGTGCTGGTGCGCATTGACACTCCGCAAGAGGTGCTCTATTACCAGCACGGCGGGATCCTGCAATACGTCTTGCGGCAGTTGTTGGCCGGCAAAGAGAAACCAGAAATTATCAGCAAAGGAATGGCAACCATGGCCGATCCGAAGACGGGCAGTTCGATCAGCTAACTGCGCGAAATCATTTCGCGACTACGTCGAACTCGATGCTAACTTCGTCTTTCACTTTGACCGTGCCTCCGCCAATGCTGATCGGCGGGATTCCGAAATCGCGCTGTTTGAAACTGGCTGAACCCAGATAGTGTCCATTTCTCTTTTCAACATGAGCAGTCACAGGATGAGTCTGGCCGTGCAACGTCAGATTGCCGACCACGACCCATCTGTCCTGTCCCGTCGGCGGAACCTGTGTGGACGCGAATTCAATGCTCGGGAATCGTGCGCTGTCCAACACCTTTTCGCTGTGCATTGTCTGTTGCACTTCGGCGCGTTTGTCGGGTGGGAGTTCGGGATCAAGAACATTGAGCTTGCGCGCATCGATCCTCAAGACGATCTTCGCATCACTGGAATCGTCGAGAGTGCCCGACGCGATCGGCGCGCTCACTTCGTGGTCATGCGCGAACTTGGAAAACAGTCCGGTCTTGTAGGCGCGAACGGTGAGTTTGGATTGTTGAGTGTTGATGGGGCGACCATGCGAGGCGACCTGCTGGGTCACCTGGGCTGCTCCGCTGGCAATCAGCAGCAATACAGCGATTGAAAATTTAGTCATGCGGCACTCCTACGCAAAAGATTATGACTTAAAATGAGAGTCTCTCCGCGGAACAACTTGCCGCTATAGAGTTTCACAACTAGAATAAGGGGTTCGTTTACACACGAATCTGTTCACATACATATTGCAGATGAAATGAGGTACCAATGGCCTTGCAGGTAGGCGATTTGGCCCCGGATTTCGAACTGCCTGCGGTCACTGGCGAAGAGAAAAGCACCATCAAGCTCAGTGATTTCAGGGACAAGAAGAACGTGGTCCTGGCTTTTTATCCGCTGGACTGGACACCGGTTTGAACCGCCCAGATTCCGGCATACAATGCAGATCTTGAGAAGTTTGCCGGATTTGACGCCCAGGTTCTGGGCGTTAGCGTTGATTCAATACCCAGCCACATTGCGTGGCAGGAGAAGTCGATTGGCAAGCTGGATTTCCCGCTCGCCAGCGATTTCTTTCCGCACGGAAAAACCGCCAGAGACTACGGCGTTCTGCGCGAAGGCGATCCCATTCCCGGGATCAACGAGCGCGCCGTCTTTATTGTGGACAAGCAGGGCAAGATCGTTTTCTCCAAGGTCTATGAACTTGGCGAGCAGCCCGACAACGAAGACGCTTTTGACGTGTTGCGCAAACTGTAGATTCCCAGAAACGAAAAGAGCCCCGGTGATCCGGGGCTTTTTCTTTGCACAATGATGGGTCAGTCTCGTGCTGGGACCTGGAACGCTCCCAGCACGATGCGGAAGATGTGCATTAATTCAGAGCGGTCAAAGCGTGCGGGATATCCCATCCGCGATGCCAGCACCTGATCGCGCAGCATGCCTTCAAAGATCGAGTTCATCGCCGAGCGGATCGAATCCAGGCTAACATCTTCGCGCAACTCGCCCGCCGCGCGCATCTCCAGCAGAATGGCGTCAAGCACGCCGATAAACCGCAAATACCCTTTGGTCAGAAGAACAACGTGCCCACCTTTGCGTATGCGACGCCCTTCCAAAAGCATCAGCTCTTTCAGTTCGGGATCGCGATCCAGTGCGGCCAGAATCAGTTCGAGTATGACCTCGAGTTTTTCCGTGGGCGCATGTAGCTGATGGATGGCAGAAAAGGTGTACGACATTTCGTCCCAGCCAGCGTTGAAAATCGCCTCGAGAAGCCCCTCTTTGCTGCCAAAGTGCTTCATCAGTTGGGATTCGCTGGTTCCTGCGGCGCGGGCGACGGAAACAGTACTGGTATTGTCGAAGCCATCCAGGGCGAACAGATGCTTCGCAGCCGCCAGGATGCGATCCCGCGCTGAAGAGACGGGCACCGTTGCGGATTTTTTCGGCGCATGCATGTTTAGCTGTGGTACTACTATCAGAATACAACGAAATCTGCCGAGGGGAAGCTTCGCTTTCCAGTTACTACGGTAGTAGTACTATGTAGTTCCTTTCTTGGTTCCACTTCGCGAGCCAAAAAAAACGCCCCGAAAAGGGGCGTTCCTAACAATCAAATCTGCTCTATCACTTTGCAGCTTTCATGTTTTCAATCATCTCCGTGAGTTTGGAGCGGTCCACCACCTCAACGAAAGGCTCGCCCTTAGTGTTGTTGCTAACCACGAAGATCGTCGGCGTGTGTTGAATCCCGATCTTCTGTCCCAGTGCGAAGTCGGCTTTGACTTTGGCTTCCAATTTCCCGCCTGGATCTAGCATGAACGGCATCGACTCGCCATGTTGCTTGGCGAATTCCGCGGCCTTGCTGTTGAGATTCTCAGGCGTGAAAGCCGACTGGTTGGCAAAAACATAGTCCCGCCATTCATCGCCAAGCTTCTTTGACCTTGTATCAAAATAGCGGGCGATGATCGCAGCTTGCCGCGAATAGTTGTGCATCGGCAGTGGAAAATCGTGGCGCACCACCGGGACCTTCTCCACATTTGCCACTTCCTTCACCAACGGCGCGGCGCGGGCGCAATCGGGGCACTGCAGATCCTCAAATACCACGATCGCGACTTTGGCGCCTGCAGGTGGACGAAGCGCTGCGGCCTTGTCGGCATTGACGGCATTAGCCGCCATCTGTGCGGAGACAGGAATGGAAGCGATTAGGAAAACGATTGTCGAAAGAGCCACTACGGCCCGCTTACTAGGTCTCATGTAGTCCTCGTACGCCTGAACGCAACGTTAGCGCTCAAGCCAATATCTAAACATGGTAGCTGAAATCAGGTGCTTACGTCATTGGATGCGGAGAATCTCGCTGTGAGTCCGAAAAAGATTCCAACAAAAACTACTTCTTCAGTCCTGCCGTCCAGTTGTTCACCAGTACCAGCGGGACCTCTTTGGCGTCCTCGATCCGCGAGTTGATGAGGAACCGTTTTCCATCCGGTGAAACATCGAATTCATGAAAAAAACTGCGCGTACCAACGATGTGTGAGAAGAACAAAGCCTCTGGATTCCCGGCGGTGAAAGGTTGGAAGCTATTGATGGCAACGCTCATCAATGTTCCCTCGATATCCACAAAGAAGATCTCTTTTCCATCCTTCCGCCAGAGCGGTTGGACCCCACCTTTCACTGAGATCTGGAATCTTCCGTCCAGGCTGGGATAGGGCATCACATAAATCTCTGGGCGGCCGGTATCCAGGGCCTGAAAGGCGATCCATTTCCCGTCGGGCGAAAACACGCCGTTGAGTTGGAAGAACTTCGAGGGGATCAGCTCCCGGGTCTTCTTCTCTTTTCGGTCATGAAGGAATTGGTGTCCAGGGGTTACTGAAGTGCGGAAGCACAGGATTCCGTTTCCATCACGGGACCAGTCCGTAGGTAAATCTGTGCTGAGCGTATCCGGCAGTACCTCTTGCAGGCCCAGGCCGGTCGTATCCCGGATCGCCATGCCCTGACTCGAGGAGTAGACCAAACGCTTGCCGTCAGGCGACCATACCGGATTGCGGTTATTTTCGTCTTCGCCAAAGGTAAGGCGGGATTGCGTTCCGCGTTTCACATCCCGGATCCAAATATTCCTTCCCGTTCCTTGCACCGTAGGTAACGAGAACACGACCCAGTCACCCGTGGGCGAGATCCTGGGGGAGCCATAAGGAGCCTGTGAGGAGAGGGTTCCCAATTTCTTGCCCGTGCGGTCGTACCAGTCCAGACTGGAAGCGTCGATCGTAGAATCCGCGGAGTACACCAGTTGTCCTCTTTGCGAGATGGTAAACGCCCCCACCTGCCTGTTCGGATCGCTGGCCACCTTTTCCGCCACAGGCACCGGCGAACCAGCAGTCTTGAGGCTGGAGGCATCGAACTTCAGGGACAAAAGATTGTCTTCGCGAATGTAAAGAATATGACCGCTCTCCGCATAGACTGCAGCCGTATCCCCTTGCACCAGGAGTTTGGGCGTCTTCTCTCCCATCCGCATGGCATAAATGCCGGAAAGCTTGTCATTCGGCTGCTTCGATACTTTGCCGTTCAAGCCCTTGTTTTCGTAAAAAAACAGGAACGACTTGCCGTCTGGCAGGAACCAGGGGAATCGGTCGCTGGCATCTTTGTTTGTGGTCCAGACCTCGGTGGGGGAGCCACCGTCCTCGGAGACTTGAAACAAACCACTGATGGCGCTCGGTGCGAACAGGATCATGCCTTGCTGGTTCCAGGTTCCGCCCCGGGGGGATGGCGCATCGCATAGCGTGACTACGGCGCCTCCGGAGGCCTCAATCTTCTTCAGCTTCCCATCTGCAAAAAACCCGATCGACCTGCTATCAGGTGACCAGAACGGGTACACGCCACCAATCGTGCCCGACAGTTCCTGCGCAGACAAGGAATTCAATGGCCGCACCCATAGACTCAATTCGCCATTTGCTTTTCTTGCCTGGAACGCCAGCTTGGTGCCGTCCGGAGAGATTGTCGGGAGCTGAATCGTTGTTCCCTTGGGAGATAGGATCTCGCTCCGCTGCAGCAGTTCGGGTTTTGACGAGTGAAGGATGTGCCAGCCCAGCGTAATGGCCAGCACTCCGGCGACTGCTGCCAATCCCCATGCCAGCCACTCGCGATGTTTGCGGTGCGCGCGCAGCGGCGCGGCTACGCCAGCCGTCGAACCAGCATCCCGCACCCACTTCAATTCCAATAACAGATCCCGCGCTGACTGCCAGCGATCCTCCCGCGACTTTTCCAAACAGCGTTCCACCACGCGCTCCAGCGCGGGCGGCGTCAACGGCTGAATGCGGCTGATTTTCTCCGGCTCTTTCTCCAGGATCGCGGACGCAACACTCAATTGCGACTTTCCCTGGAATGCCTTTTGTCCAGTAGCCATCTCGTACAGCACAGCGCCGAAAGCGAAGAGATCGGCGCGGCCGTCGAGTTCTTGTCCTTCGATCTGCTCTGGCGCCATGTATTGAAACGTGCCCACGATCGAACCTTCTTTAGTCACCGGCGTCGCCGGCGAGGTCATCGTCATCGCGCCGGTCATAGCGGAAACCGCAGCCGAGGCCAAGCCCTTGGCCAGACCAAAGTCCATCAGCTTGGCACCGCTCGCGGTCAGCATAATATTTCCCGGCTTCAGGTCGCGATGGACAATGCCGCTGCGGTGCGCCTTATCGAGCGCGTCTGCGATCTCGATGGCCGTCTTCAGCAGCTGGTCGACCGGCATCGGGCCTTTCGCAAGCCGGTCGTAGAGCGTCTCACCTTCCAGGCATTCCATCACCAGATAGTCGGTGCCGTTCTCGCTGCCCACGTCGAACAACGTGCAAATATTCGGATGGTTTAGAGACGAGATGACCTTGGCCTCGCGTTCGAAGCGGGCTCTCAGATCTGGATTAGACGAGAGATGTGAGGGAAGAACTTTGATGGCAACTGTACGATCAAGGCGCGTGTCCCGCGCTTTATAGACTTCACCCATACCGCCCGCGCCAAGCGGCGCGACGATTTCATACGGCCCGAGCTTCGTGCCAGCAGGGATTGTCATCGGTGCGCGGCATTATAGCAAGGTAACTGCTACCTGCCGGTGATTGTTATTTCTTCAAATCCGCCGCCCAGTTGAGGATCACCGTCGGCGGCGGCGCCTTGGATTCGCCGATCAAGGTTCCGATCAAAAATCGCTGCCCGTCCGGCGACACGTCATATTCGTGCAATATGGAATAGCGGTTATGCATATGGGTTTGGAATAAGGTTTTAGGCGTGCCAAATTCAAGCTCTGTGCCACTCTTCTTTAGGTCAACAGAGATCATCTTTCCACTGTCAGCTACAAAGAACAGTTCATGCCCATCACGCCGCCATACCGGTTGCGTGCCTCCGGTCGTGGAGACGCGCCTCTTGTCGACACCCACCTTGCCGTCCGCTGTAAAAGGCTGCACATATATCTCATAATTGCCGGATTCGTCCGAGCAGTACGCAAGCCAATGTCCATCCGGCGAGATCTGCGGTTCCCGTTCGTCAAATGCCGAATTCAACAGAGGATATTCTTTTTTCTCGCCGAAGAGCTGCAGCGCCCAGATGTCGAGCCGCGTCTTCACGCCACGTTGCGTGAAAAGAATAAATCGCCCATCCGGCGACCAACTGTGGGGGAATTTGACTCCATCCAGAAGCATCTCCGTCTCGCCCACGCCATTGGCCGCTTTTTGCGCGATACCTCTTCTTGGCGTGCCTTCAATGCTCGATTGGAAACCAACGTGGCTACCATCCGGAGACCAAAGCGGAAGCTGGCTGAACACAGACGTCAAACGGATGCCGGTCTCGCGGGCCAGGTCGATCACCCAGATGTTGTTGTCACGCTTAATGACAAGCCGCTTCCCGTCCGGTGAGAGGTGCGGCTCCTGGCCGGTTGACACCTTCATCGGCGCTCCGACCGTGCCCACTTGTTTTCCTTCGCGGTCAAACCAGACCAGCTGATATTCGCTTTCCCAACTGCCCTGCCAAACCAAGATGCCGTTGTCTGAAATAGAAAAGCGCCGGGCGCCCCGGCCATCGCTTGTTGCACCGGTGATGACGGGAGTAGCCTCACCCCGCACCTGCAGACTACCCGTGTCGAATGGCTGTGCCATCAGCACTTGATTTCGCAGAAACAGCAGGAAGCCAGAAGCATAGGCCGCATTCGTGCTGTCAGTGAGAACCTGTTTGATCTCCGTGGAATCGAGCGACCCTATCCAAACCCCTCTTGGATTGGTGATATTTATCCTGAAAAGAAAATGTTTTCCGTCCGGCAGAAAATATGGAGCTGAATGGCCGAAATTTGCGAGCTTTGCTTCCAAGATAGTTGCCGGCTCGGGCTCGCCGCCCGTTGCCGGCACCTGAAATAACGCGCTGCCATAATCGGAACCAAAAACAATCACTCCTTTATTGCTCCATGTCCCGCCGGTCATGCGGGCAGCGTCACATAGAACCTGTGGACTGCCGCCTCCGAGATCAATACGTTTGAGTTTCCCCTGTGAGCCGAATGCGACGGAGCGGCTGTCCGGCGACCAGAATGGTTCGAGCGGATCATCGGTACCGGGAAGCAGCTGGGCATCGAGCGAATCCATGCGCCGCACCCAAAGCTGCCATTTCCCGTCCGGTGAAACGGCGCTGAATGCCAACTTCTGTCCATCCGGGGAGATGATGACATTGTCCGGCTGGGCATCGTTGAACGCCAGATTCTGTGGAGGGACAAAAGCCAGCCGAATACTGCGAGCGTCTGATGATGTCCGGTTGAAGTACATCCAGCCCAGCGCCAATGCGATCAGCGCCAACGCTCCTGCGACGAACCAAGCACTACGTTCATGCCTCGCCTGCGGAGCTGGACTTATTGCGGCCTTGAGACTGCCTGATGAGCTGGTCGGCGTGGACACCGCTTCCAGCGCAAACCCAAGATCGTGTGCCGAATGAAAACGATGCTCGGGCTTCTTCTCCAGACACCGCCGCATGATCTTTTCGAGCGCAGGTGAGATCTTGGCATCGTCGTTATTTAATTCCGGGACATCGTCTTTCAAGATGGCGTTCATCAGCTCCACAGCTGAATCGCCTGCGAATGGTTTGCGTCCGGTCAGCATCTCGTAAAGCACCACGCCGAACGAGAAGATGTCGGAACGATGGTCCGCCGCTTGACCCCGCACTTGCTCCGGCGACATATATCCAACCGTTCCCAGTACCACGCCCGGATTCGTAACCGGCATCATCGTCGGTCCTTCCGAATCCGCGACGGCGGCCAGCGCCGATGGCTTCAACTTGGCCAAGCCGAAGTCGAGGATTTTCACCCTCCCGTCCTTGGTAATAAACAGATTGGCTGGTTTGAGGTCACGGTGGACGATGCCCTTTTCGTGCGCGGCCTCCAACCCCGCCACAATCTGCCGCGCGTAGTCAGTCGCTTTTCGCGCTGGCAGCGCACCCGGGCTCAAGATCTCCACGAGTTCTTCGCCTTCGAGCAATTCAGCCACAATGTAGGGAGCACGGTCATGCGTGCCGATGTCGTAGATGGTCAGGATGTTCGGATGATTGAGCGCAGAGGTAGCGCTGGCTTCCTGCTCGAATCGCATCAGGCGCTCCACATCGGCGGCGAAAGTGGCGGGAAGGACCTTGATTGCGACTTCGCGGTTCAGTCGCGTGTCGCGGGCGCGGTAGACCTCGCCCATACCGCCCGCGCCAAGCGGCGCGATAATTTCGTACGGCCCGAGCTTCGTGCCAGTAGGGAGTGCCATGGGTGCGCGGCATTATAGCAAGGGAAAACCGCTAATGGAGACTTTCCCCGCGGCACTCAACCAGTCTTGCCATGCAGGTGCAAAAGCGTCAGTACCGAAATCTGTACCTTACTTGCACACTCACCCGGCGCGGATCATAGAAATGTGTTCCGCCGAATGTGTTGCTGTTGTCCAGCAGATAGCGATTGTCCGCCAGATTCAGCCCGGTCACTTGAGCCGACCAGCGTTCTCCGAAGGATTTTCCCATTGAGATATCAAAGGTAGTGTGTGGCGGAAGATGGTCTGGGCCGTTACCATCCAAAAATCCCGAGCCGTATGAGACATTGCTCGACGCCCACGCGCGCCCCGGCAGATCTATCGTCAAGCCAGTGCTGAGCGTATCGCGCTGATCGTGGTCGAGGAAGAAGAACTCATCCGCGGGTGGAGAGAAATCCGTCAAGCCTCCGCTCACCGCCCCCTTCGCCTGCGCATATTGGCGCGAATAGGCCAAGTGGATCTGCGCCCGCTTGAACAATCGCGGAGAGCGCAACGAGGCTTCCCATCCGCGAATACGTGCGCGCTCCAGAGTCAGAGGAAAGAAAATATTCGAGTTCCCCAGGGCGTCGTGGTCGAAATAATTTCGTGCGTTGGTATGAAAGTGGCTGAGATCCAGACTCCAACCCGTCTTAAGGACGGGAATCGCGACGCCGAATTCATACTGCTCGTCGCGCTCGCCGCGCAGCGGCAGAAAATCAACTCCTTGCGCGAGAGCCAGATCCAGCAGCGGACCTGAAAGAGTCACCAGCGGAGGTGCCTGGTAATAACGTCCGTAGAAACCACGCAGCACCCAATGGATCCGCGGAATGTCGATGGCCGCTCCCACGCGCGGATCGGCCGAATTTTCCTGGATCAATCCAGAGAAGTGGGTCAACCGAACGCCGCCGTTCAGAGTCAGCCATGTTGTCACTTTGAACTGATCTTCAGCGTAGAACACTTCGGTGTGCCCTGTGGTGATCTGCCGTTGTCGCAGATTCAGTCCGGAGCCATCAGTCGCGGTCAGCGCAAAAAGTTCATTCTCATGTTCGCCAAAGGTCTGCAAACCTACACGGGCGTTGTGTCTTGCCGAGACCAGCGCCAAATTACCGACAACCCCAAAGTAATTCGAACCGCGATCCTGTTCCGGAATCACAGGAAAGTCCGTCGCACCGCCGTCGTATGCCGCTCGATTGAAGTGATAAAAAGGCGACAGCGTGAACACCGCTCCTTTGCTCGCGGTATGCACCCATGAGAAATTCACCAACGCATCGCGTTCGTTGTCGACATCTCGAATTCCCGCGAGCTGATCATCAGGAGTGTTCGGGACCTGATAATGGTCGTTGCGTCCCGAGCCGACAAATCGCAGCTGATCGTTCGGCGTTTTGTTGAAGATGAGCGAAAGGAATCCGCCGCCACCGCTGTTCGCAGCGTGGATAACATCCGCAGTCGGTGTCTCCAGCCCTAGATCCGTCCTGTTTCCATTCACGCTGGCATAGTAGGCGAAGCGTTGCGTATGGTCGCCGAAGCTCAACTGGTCGTTCGTGGTGTTGAAACTGCCGTAGTTGATCACCGCTTCGGCTTCGCGATTGCGCTCGAATCCCGAGCGCGTCACCACATTGAATACTCCGTAGGTCCGGTCGCCATACTGCGCGGAATATCCGCCGCGCTGGATCTCGATGTAGTCGATGTCCTTGGGATCGAATTGCGGGCCCACGTTGCTGGCGATATTCGTATTCGGAACGGGGACACCATCCAGCAGCCAGCTGACCTGGTGTCCTCCGCGGATGTGAAGCTGATCGTGCACTACCACTGCGCTCGGAACATAATTTGTGATCATGTTCAGGCTGTTCGTGCTGTCCGCGCCGGGTGTGGTGGCGATCTGCTCGCGGCTGAGAGTGGTCGATGTCGTCGATGACTGCGGATCGATGGCCGGTATCGCCGCCGAAACCTCAACCTTCTCATTCACGGACGCGAGCGGTAACTGGAAATGCAGCGTCATGAGACTTCCGGAAGCAAGGGAGACAGTTTGCTGTTGCGTTGCGAATCCGTTGCCGCTGGCCGAGACGCGATATTGTCCCAACGGAACAGAAGTGAACAGGAATTCGCCATCCTGATTCGTGTGCGTTGTCTGCTTCCAATCGGAAGTCACCGCGGCAATAGAGACTTCAGCTCCGGCAAGCGGCCGATGTTGCGGATCGTGAATGATTCCGCGCACCGAGCCAAAAATGGTAGCCGATGCGGATACAGAACAAAGCAATAGCGCGACTATTAGTCCCTTGAGTTTCAAACTTTCCTCCAAGAAAGCAAGCAGGGCTGAACGGAACTCTGGTTCTCAGGTTCTCTGATTCCCAGGTTCTCTGGGTCCACGTTCAGCGATTGGGAAAACTTTTCTTAGCTTTGGCTTTGGAGGAGTGCAGGAGGGCCACGTTCGGAGTGCTTACGCGAGTTAAGGCGGGCGATAACGACCGGGTTGCGGAAATCCGCAACCGAATTAACCGACGGCAGAATCTCTTGGCGAGAAGCCGTGGGCAGAGGCGCAATAACTCCGCTGACCATCGACATTGCGCATCGGCAATTCAGTTCCACTTTCGAGATCGCCGGGCGGGAATAGTCGTGCTGATGAACCTGCGCAGAGATAGATTCCGGAGCGCTCTCCGCGTCCATTTTCATCCCGACGCAATGCTGGTGCTTCGCCTCTTTCGGCGCGGCGACATTCACCGCACGCACGCAGCACTCGGGAAGTGCGGGCGCAGACCACGCCGGAACCACCGCCACAATCAGCAGCAGCAACACCATCGAGATCGAACAAGTACGGGTGCCCCAGATGTGAGCTTGCCGTGAGCGAAGTCGGACGGGCGAAGCTAACGTGGGGATTTCATTCCGGCGCATAGCTTCTTACGATTCTACGCCGAAACAAATGCCCCGGAGTAGTCGACACGCTTGAACTCTAACGTGTCACCGCACTGCACATCACGCGGCGGAATAATGTTGTTTTGCAGGGCACGGCTCCAGTCGTGCTGAAAGGCAAATCCGTGCTTCAAGGTGGGGCACGGCTTTACCAGGTGGAAAACGAATTTGAATGGTGTTGCTTTGACAGGGCACGACTTCAGTCGTGCCGCAAGCCGTTGAGAATAGAACGGGCTTTAGCCCCTGAGGTACGATCCTTGTGCAGACGAAGCCACTTCAAAGTCCTCGCGAGTCTGAAAAACCCGTGTAGTCAGGGCACGGCTCCAGCCGTGCCGAATGGCTTAAACACCGACGTATCAGGGCACGGCTTCAGCCGTGCCGCAAGGCGCTTCAACACGGGGGCTTTTAGCCCCGGAAGCTTAACGCGCCAGAGGCGCATAATGTCTATAGACCACGCTAAAACCTAAGAATCAAGCCCCAGCGGGGCGATACCGGATGCAAACGCTTTGAATCCAATCCGCCGCTTTGTCAGGGCACGGCTTCAGCCGTGCCGAAAGACATTTTCCAAAGAGGGCTTTAGCCCGCGCAGCCCGAGGGAGATCAGGCTGCGTCGCGCTGCATGGTAGTGAAGGCTTGACGGTGCGGGGGAGGGATAACACCGTCCGCGGGTCGCAGACCCGCTTTCACTACGACGCTCATGATCGAAGATGCCCGCCATTCTCGACGGTGCTCATGCATCCTGGATCCGGTACAGACGACTGTATTGCAGCGCGACGCATAACCGTGATGTCACAATTCTAGGCCTGTTGAGAGTTGCCGATGTGGTAAGTGCAGAGCATATTTTGTCGTAAGCCGAAGGAACTAAGCATCTCAACTAACGAGTAAATCCGAGATTAGGAAGCGCGACATGAGAGAACTAAGCAAGGCGTTTCTTGCAATTGGGATTGCGCTGTTTGCGGTTGCAGCTTTCGGCCCAACTTTCTTGGCGTGGCTCTATCACAGTCGTTTGACCTCGCGTGACTGGATGGCTTGGATGGCTATCGGCATTGGGCTCGAATGGAAATGGTGGATGCTGGCCAGCATCCTTTGCGTTACGTTCAGCCTTGCGCTCCGCATATATCTACGAGGCAAGCCGCGTCGCCGCATTCGGCAACCACCCAGAGCCTGAAAATTTCCGAGGCAGACCTGCAATAAACAGCTAAATGCTAAATGCTATGTGCTGACTCCCTCCCCTCTCCTGTGCTAGGATTGCCGCCCTTGCCGCCGGGGGGTGAGTTGAATCTTTCCCGGCGCAGCGGTATGTTGATTGTTTCTGAAGTAGGGCGACCATGCCAATGGGTGCCAAGACGATGAGGACGCCATCCGCGCCTCTCGTGTGTCCCGCAGTGCCGAGATGTTCAAGCCCGGTGAATCCGGGCACTGATCGAGCGCGGCCATGCGCCGCGCATCCACACCGCAATCGAATCTCCTGCACCAACACTCGCCGCCCTCGCCCAAGTTCCCAATACATCATCACGAGACAAAGAAGGAGCATTCCGTGAAAATTTACGAGAGCCCTAATATCCGCAACATTGCTGTCGTCGGCCATGCGCACGCAGGAAAGACCTCGCTCGTTTCCGCAATGCTGTTCACCGCGGGCTCCACTCCGCGACTCGGCCGCGTGGACGACGGCAGCGCTGTCACTGACTACGACGAAGAATCGGTCGCGCGACAAATGACTCTCAGCACCAACGTCGCCTTCGCCGAATGGACGAAGGGCAATGACAAAGTAAAAATCAACGTCCTCGACACGCCCGGATTCAACATGTTCGTCCACGAAGCCAAAGCGGCGATGATCCCTGCGGAATCGGTCGTCGTCGTTGTCGACGGTGTCTCCGGCGTTGAAGTCATCACCGAGCGCACCTGGGGCTATGCGGAAGAATTCGAATTGCCGCGCATCATCATCGCCAGCCGCATGGATCGCGATCGTGCCGACGCCACTCGCACTCTCGAATCGCTCATCGCCGCCTTCGGACGCCAAGTCATTCCCATCCAACTTCCCATCGGCGCGGAAAAAGGTTTGACCGGAGTCGTCGATCTGCTGCGCATGAAGGCTTGCAGCTACGAACTCGGCGGCAACGGCAAAGGCAATGAAGTCCCGATCCCCGCCAACCTCGCCGACGCCGCAAAAAAAGGACACGAAGCCATCGTCGAACTCGTCGCTGAGGGCAACGACGAACTCATGCAGGAGTTCTTCGACACCGGCACCATCCCCGACGACCACCTCGTCGCTGGACTTCGCGCCGCTATCGTCGAGCACAAGATTTTTCCCGTGCTCTTCACTTCCGGACTCGGCAATCTCGGCGTCGATCAACTGTTGAATTTCATCGCCGAATTCGCGCCCGCACCCGTCGAGCGTCCTCCGGTGAAGGACACGCCGCTCGCGCCCGGAGAGCCGGCCGAGCATCACGTTTCCGACGCCGAATCGCTCACCATGCAGGTCTTCAAAACCATCTCCGATCCGTTCGCCGGACACATCTCATTCTTCAAAGTCTTTTCCGGCTCGGTGAAGAACGACGCAGCCATACAAAACTACACGCGCAGCGGCCCGGAAAAATTCGCGCATCTTTCCATCATGCAGGGCAAGAACGCCATCCCCGTCACCGAACTGCACGCCGGCGACATCGGCGCCATCGCAAAATTAAAGAACACACTCACCGGCGACACCCTCGGTGACAAAGCCCATCCCGTCGCTTATCCCACAATTTCGCTCCCTGAACCCGCGATCACCTTTGCCATCGAACCCAAGACCCGCGCCGACGAAGACAAGCTCGCCAACGGACTGCACAAGCTGATGGAAGAAGACCAGATGGTGCGTTTCTTCCGCGACGCCCAGACCAAAGAATTCCTCATCGCCGGCACCGGACAGCAACACATTGAAGTCATCGTCTCCAAACTGAAGAAGCGCTACAACACTGAGGTCATCCTCAAAGCGCCGAAGGTTCCGTATCGCGAAACCATTCGCGGCAAGGCTGACGTGCAAGGCCGCCACAAAAAGCAATCCGGCGGACACGGCCAGTACGGCGATTGCAAGATCAAGATGGAACCGCTGCCGCGCGGCGGACAATTCGAATTCGTCAATGACATCTTCGGCGGCGCCATTCCCAAGAACTACATTCCCGCCGTGGAGAAGGGGATCATCGAAGCCGCCGAGCGCGGATTCCTCGCCGGATTTCCCGTCGTCGATTTCCGCGTCATCCTCTATGACGGCTCGTATCACGACGTCGATTCCAACGAACTCTCATTCAAGACCGCCGGACGCATCGCCTTCCGCAAAGCCATGGAGCAGGCCAAGCCGACACTGCTCGAACCCGTGATGCACGTTGAGATCACCGTTCCTGAAGAGTTCGCCGGCGCCATCATGGGCGACCTCAACTCGCGTCGCGGCCGCATTCAGGGCATGGACAACAAGGGACACAACACCATCGTCAAGGCCGAAGTCCCGATGTCAGAGATGCTCACTTACGGCGTCGAACTCACGTCGATGACGCAGGGCCGCGGAACTTTCCACATGGAGATGGCGCATTACGACATCGTCCCTATCGCGATCCAGGAAAAGATCGTGGCCACAGCGAAAGCCGAACGCGGTGAACTGGTGGAGGTGGAAGACTAGCTTTCACCGCACCATTTCGTCCTCTTCACGAATCGGCCCCACGCCGACGGGAACCAGCACGCCGTCGTATCGAAGAATGGATATCCCATGGTCCTTGCGGATCTTCACTTCATGGCCCGCTCTCCACGCGCTCGGGTAATAACCGCCCATGTTGTCGTATTGCACTACGTACGTTTTGTCGCCCACCTGCAGGGTGATGTAGTAATACGGATAGTTATCGTAAAGTTTGGTGAAGATACTGCCGTCACCGGCGTAAGCATACGGCCTTCCTTCCGGATGCGCTTCCACGTCCACAACTTTTGCAGTCAGAAGACTGTCACCCGGCTGCACCCAGCGAGGAGGATTCTGAGCCAGAGCCTTCGCGGAAATCGCAACCAACATCAGTGACAGCAGCACCCTGGACACTAAACCAAAAATTGTTTTAGCTTTTTCTGTTTTCATGTTGCACTCCTGCAGAGACTCGAGGAACTGGTCTGCAGGAGACATTCTTCTCCGGATCTTCTGGAGCTAGTGCGGCGGGAGTCTATGCACTGAAATTAGATGCCAAGGGGCGCGATGTCTGCGGGATTTTTCGCGCACTGCTCTTGCACGCTTCTGAATGCCGACCTTGGAAACTGGAAACCTCTCGCGCTGGCTGACTTGAAAAGCCTGACGAGATGGCGTAAGTTGCTCGTTGCTGAATCACCTCACAACCGGATAGGCTCTCAGCTCTGAAAACCCCAAAGCGCGTCCTCTGTATCTCTTACGACGAATCCTTGCTGCTCACGCGCAAGATGTTGCTTGAGCAGGCTGGCTATGATGTCACGGCTGCGCTTGGATTTGCTGAGGCTATGGAGATCTGCAGCAATGGTTCCACGTTCGATCTGATCGTTATGGGCCATTCCATGCCTCGCAAGGACAAATCCGCTCTGGTCGCAACCTTGCGTCCTGCTTGCAAAGCCCCCGTCCTCTCCATTCGCCGCCATGGAGACCTTCCGGTCCCGGAAGCGGACGCCTCAGTTGACTCGTTCGACGGCCCGGCCAAACTCATTGCAGCAGTAAAGTCCGCGATCGCCGCACCCGACAAATAGAAACTCA
>JAOAPH010000051.1 GCA_025462835.1 Candidatus Angelobacter sp.
AGGGATATCACGGCATCAAGCTTCATCCCGTTGCAGGCAAGTGCGGTGTCTTCGCTGAGACCGACATCAATGGTTTGCAGAAACAGGGAATCCCTCCCGATCAGTTAATGGCATCGCTCTTCGATGCCATCGTCTTGCAAAACCTGTCTGTGTTGACTCGCGGCCACACTATGCGACCTCACGTCTTGTTGCTGGGAGGGCCGAACAGTTTCATTCGCGGCATGAAAGAGGCGTGGCAGTACAACATTCCCAAGACATGGGAAGAACGCAAGGTCCCCATTCCTGACGGCGCCAAACCGGAAGACCTGATCAAAGTTCCTGGTAACGCGCAATACTTTGCAGCTATCGGCGCGGTGGAGTTCGGGAAAGACGAGGAAGAGGAAGTTGGCCGATATCGCGGGACGGAATCACTGGTTGAATACATTGAAGTGGGCCGCGCGGAAGAGAAGGCGCAATCCGGCGGGCAAGGTCTCAGCAATTCTGAAGAAGAACTTAACGAATTCAAAAAGCAGTACACCCTCAAGAAGTTTATCCCCGCGCCATTTTCGCCTAGCACAACTGTCAGCGGATTCGTCGGCGTCGATGGCGGCTCCACTTCGACCAAGGCGGTCCTGATCTCCGAGTCTGGTGACATCCTCTGCAAGGCCTATCAGCTCTCTAATGGCAATCCCATTCAGGACACTATCGACATGTTTCTTGCGCTTCGTGAGCAGGTGGAATCGAAGGGCGCGAAGATTGAGATTCTTGGCGTAGGAACGACAGGCTATGCGAAAGACGTTTTGAAAGATGTGCTGAATGCGGACGTCGCACTGGTGGAAACCGTAGCGCATACGGAATCCGCGATGCGGTTCTACGACGACCCGCACGTGATTGTCGACGTGGGCGGGCAAGACATCAAACTCATCATCCTTAAAGACGGCCGCGTAAAGGACTTCAAACTCAACACGCAGTGCTCGGCGGGCAATGGTTACTTTCTGCAATCAACGGCCGAGGGCTTTGGGATGAAGGTGGACGAGTACTCGGACATCGCATTCTCCGCGAAATCGATGCCGCTCTTCGGTTACGGATGCGCGGTGTTCATGCAGTCTGACATCGTCAATTTTCAACGCCAGGGCTGGCAGCCGCAAGAAATCCTGGCGGGGCTCGCGGCAGTGCTGCCGAAAAACATCTTTTTATACATCGCCAGCATTCCAAATCTCGCCAAGTTGGGCTCGCGATTCATCCTCCAGGGCGGGACACAGAAGAACCTTGCGGCTGTGAAGTCGCAAGTGGATTTCATCCGCTCACATTTTCATGGAACCGAGCATGCGCCAGAGATCATCGTGCATGAGCACTGCGGAGAATCCGGCGCGATCGGCGCCGCGGTGGAATCGCTACGCCTGTGGCGCAACGGTAAGAAGACGACGTTCATCGGGATGGACGCAGTCGAGAACATCAAGTACCGAACCACTCGCAATGAGAACACGCGATGCTACTTCTGCAAAAACAACTGCCTGCGCACGTTCATAGATGTTCAACTCGGTGACGTGCAGAACTGGAAGCAACCGGCGTTCAAGTCCAAGGTAGCACTGGAAGCTGGCGAGCAGCGGCTGATCATCTCCACTTGCGAGAAGGGTCAAGTGGAAGATGTCGGCGCAATGCGAGGCATCAAGTCCGGATTGGACGCGATCAAGGCCGCGAATCCCAACTATGTGGAGATCGCATCACGCGAAGTGTGGAAGACGCGTAGTCCGGCAAGTGTGGCGGATCCCATTCCGTCCCGCGGATGGACCGCAGCAACAAAGCGCCGAATCGAGTTGATGAAGAACCGTGCAAACCTGCGCATCGGAATGCCGAAGGTCTTGAACATGTACGTCTATGCGCCGCTGTTCAGTGCGTATCTAGAGAGCCTTGGGGTTTCGGCCGAAAACCTTGTCTATTCCGATTACACCACTCGGGAAATGTATCGGGCGGGCGCGGGCAGGGGCGCGATCGATCCGTGCTTCCCGTCGAAGATCGGCATTCCTCACGTTTACAACCTCATCTGGGTGAAGCATGCGAAGAAGCCATTGACTCACATCTTCTTCCCAATGGTGGATGTGCTGCAGTCGCCAATGAAGAATTGCAGCGGCCACAATGCGTGTCCCACGGTGACCGCCACTCCGGAGGCGGTGAAGGCTGCTTTCACGAAAGAAACGGACGTCTTCGCCGAACACGGTATAACTTATCTTGATCCGGTCGTGAATCTCTCCGACCGGAAACTGCTCGCGCACCAGATGTTCGAATGCTGGGCACCGGTGCTCGGACTTTCGGAAGAAGAGAACGAGCGCGCCATCGCTGCCGGATACAATGCGCTGGACGATTATGAGACCGGCATTCGTAAGCGGGCGCGAGAAACGCTCGACATGCTGGAGCGTGAAAACCGGATCGGAATCGTCATGCTCGGCCGCGTCTATCACCACGACCCGGGAGTGAACCACGAGATCATGGATGAATTCCAGAAGCTGGGCTATCCAGTGTTCTCGCAAAGCACACTGCCGTTCGACGAAGACTTATTGGATCGCTTATTTGGCGACGAAGTGCGCGCCGGCGTGATTACCCATCCCACAGACATTACGGATGTTTGGAAGAACGCCTATTCGGCCAGCACCAACCACAAGATCTGGGCGGCAAAGTTTACCGCTCGACATCCCAACCTGGTTGCATTGGAAGTCTCCAACTTCAAGTGTGGCCATGACGCGCCTATCTACACGGTGATCGAAGAGATCATCGAACAATCCGGTACTCCGTATTTCGCTTTCAAGGATTTGGACGAGAACAAGCCGACGGGTTCGATCAAGATCCGCGTGGAGACCATTGATTATTTCCTGAAGCGCTATCGCGAGGACCTGACGAAAAAGACCGATGCGGGTAGCCAGTTAGAGAGGGAGATCGCCGAATACGAGCGGCGGCTGCGAGAGGAGCTGCTGCAAAAAAAGCCATCGCAGATCGAATACGGAACTGAAGTGGCCGCCGACTAACGGCTTTCTTGTTTCACAGTTCTCGCACCAGCTTGCTTCTAATAGAAAAATATATGGCAACGATAATTAGCAGTACTCCGTTGAACATCATCACTGCGGGCGCGCCAATCTTACTAGCGGCATATCCGCTTGCTAAGGCTCCCAAGGGAATCCCGCCGCGGAACGCCACCATGTAGATGCTCATCACGCGTCCTCGTAATTCGTCCGGCGCGATCAACTGCACAAGGGATGTCACTGTTGAAAAGACGATTATGAGGCTAAGACCGAAGGCGAATAACAAGATCTCACTTAGCCATAGAACTCTAGATAAAGCGAAACCTATCATCAGGATCCCGCCCAGTCCCTGCATGGTCAGAGAAGTAATTCCCATTCCTTTATATTTGCCCTTCCAGGCAATCACCAGAGCGCCAATGACCGAGCCGGAGGCGGAGAACGCCATCAGTCGGCTATAAAGGCGCACGTCCTGGTGGAACACTTCCTTAGCGAAGAGAGGAAGAAAAGTCAGCGTCGAAAATGCGAGCAGAGTCAGCGCCGCTGCCAGGATTGTGAGTTCCATCAGGGTTTTTGTATTCCTCACATACGATAGGCCGCCTATCAGTTCATCACGCATGCGCTTGGGCGCAACCGGAGGGATGTGTTGCACACGAAGAGACATCAAAGCGACGATCACGACGAGGAATGACAAGCCATTAAGGGAGAAGCACAGGGACATCCCGAATGTTGCCAATGTCACTCCTGCAAGCAGCGGTCCTATCACACGCGCAAGATTGAACTGGATCGAGTTCAGAGCGATTGCATTCGGCAAGGCCTTTTTGTCGACCAGAGATGGGATCAATGCCTGAGATGCGGGCCCGCCGAACGCCTGCGCCGATCCGGTTATGAACGAAAGACAGAGTATTTGCCAAACATGAACATGGCCAGAGAATACCAACATCGCCAGGGTGAAGGCGCAGGTCATCTGGATGTACTGCGAAACAATGAGAGTGCGCTTCCTGTCGAATCGATCCGCGAACACACCTCCAATAAGCATGAAGAGGATGATCGGAAGTTGTTGGAGAAATGCATCAAGGCCTAAATAAAATGCCGATCCAGTCAGTGAGAGAACCAACCAGTTCTCTGCGATGTTTTGCATCCACGTGCCAATGCTGGACGCACAGGAGCCGCTCCAGAGTACCCGGAAATCGCGGTAAGCGAATGCCGCCAGCATCCGGTTCAACATCGGGCCTCCGGGCATTGTCGTGACTGTGCCAACTGGTTGGTCTAATGAAGATTGAGGCAGGGAAGCGTCTTGCGTCTTATCGGTGTCTGCTGGCATTGGGCTCTAAAGATGATTCAAAGAAGTGTAGGGCTTCAGCTTTTCTCGGCGGCTGACGACTTCCTCAGGGTACCACTCCAGTTAGGCCATAAATCGGTGCCGGAGGATTTGGCTGCCCCCGGCTGGATTACGCAGTTTCCGTTAGTGAGCCCGCGAGCGGCGTTGAGCAGGCGTTTTTGCCAGCAGTCCCTCGAAGGCGGAATCACACAACTGATCGACGAAGGAGTTATCAAGTGGCAGATGTTTTACGAGAAACCGGAGATAGATTGGTCCATAAAGTGCGTCAAGCGCGACATCAAGATCGATATCGGAACGCATCTCGCCAGTGAGTACGGCTTTCGACAGGATCTCCCGCCCTTTAACACGCCGAGGCTCCATCCACTGCGAACGGAATGCGTCAATGAGTTCCGGATCTGACTGGCCACCTCCCAAGAGGGCGCGCAAGACCCGGCCGCTCCGGCTTGTGAGCACTTTGCAAAGCTCTTTTATTTGCAAGCGGATATCTTCCCTGAGCGATCCAGTGTCACGAAACCTGACTTTCGGCTCAATACGCGTGAAGAATGCTTCTGCGGCAACAGAAGCTTTATTGGGCCACCACCGATAGACGGTGGTCTTTCCTACACCGGCACGTTCGGCTATCCCTTCCATAGTGAGGTCCGCAAAACCCCCTTCGCCGCTTAATATCTGCCAGGTTGCATCAAGGATCGCGCGACGGGCATCGAGACAGCGAGGCCGTCCGGGACGGTTTTCGACTTTTTCCAACTTTTTTTCCACAGCTAACCTCCGCTCCTTTAGATGCTACATTATCTGAATCGATACACAACGTAGCGAATCAATACATTCGTACTGCGAGTACCTCGCGGCAGAAATCATTCTCAGGTATTACGGAAACGAACCATGTGGATTGTGGAGTTAGCTCTTAGGCGCCCTTACACTTTTATTGTAATGGCGTTGTTGATACTGATCATCGGCCCGATCGTTGTACTGCAAACGCCCACAGACATCTTCCCGGAGATCAATATTCCGGTTGTGAGTGTGATCTGGAACTATAGCGGATTACCACCGCAGGAGATGGCGGACCACATAGTTTCTCCTTACGAGCGAATCCTCACCACCACAGTAAACGATATCGAGCACACAGAATCACAATCATTGCCTGGTGTGGCGGTCATAAAGATATTCTTCCGCCCGGGAGCCAACATCCCAACCGCCATTGCACAAGTTACGGCAATATCGCAGACCGCAACTCGTCAACTACCCCAAGGCACAACGCCACCACTGGTCATCACATACTCGGCATCCAGTGTGCCTATTTTGCAGGTTGGATTAAGCAGCTCCACACTAAGCGAACAAGAACTTAATGACATCGGCTTGAATTCCTTGCGCACGCGTCTCATTACAGTGCAAGGCGCAGCAGTCCCGTTCCCCTATGGTGGGAAGGCCCGCCAGGTCACGGTTGATTTGGATACAAGAGCATTGCAAGCCAAGGGTTTGACTCCGGTAGACATAGTCAACGCGGTGAGCGCACAAAACTTGATTCTGCCCTCGGGCACGGCCAAGTTTGGCCCGACGGAATATAACGTTGAGTTGAACGGCGCGCCGCAGAGCATCGCCGAATTGAATGACCTGCCGGTGAAGACGGCAGATGGAAGTACGATCTACCTGCGCGAAGTAGCGCACGTCCGTGATGGATTTTCTCCGCAAACTAACGTTGTCAGGCAAGACGGTACCCGTGGATCTCTTCTCAGCGTAGTCAAGAACGGCGGAGCGTCTACCCTCGCCATCGTCAAGAACATCCGCAACGTCTTGCCCATCGCCGCGCAGTCGCTTCCGGAAGATTTAAAGATCACACCCTTGTTTGATCAATCGTTATTCGTCCGTGCTGCGGTGCAAGGCGTGGTCCGCGAGGGGCTCATCGCAGCCTGCCTGACCGCATTGATGATCTTGCTGTTCCTCGGTGACTGGCGCAGCACGCTGATCATTGCCATCTCTATCCCGCTTTCAATCCTTACCTCGATCATTGTGCTGAGCAGTCTCGGCGAGACCATCAACATCATGACTCTGGGCGGACTGGCGCTCGCTGTGGGGATACTGGTTGATGATGCCACCGTTGCCATCGAAAACATCGATAGGCACTTGGAGATGGGAAAGCCGCTGCGCGCAGCGATCCTGGACGGTTCGCATGAAGTAGCAACGCCGGCGTTGGTATCAACTCTCTGCATCTGCATCGTCTTTGTCCCGATGTTTTTCCTGACCGGAGTGGCAAAATTCTTATTCGTTCCGCTCGCCGAATCCGTAGTCTTCGCCATGTTGGCTTCTTATGTTCTTTCGCGGACGCTGGTGCCCACGCTGGTGATGTACTTGATCCCCGAGCACTCCGAGTCGTCCGATAACAAGCGGCACGGTTTCTTCGCTCGCTATCAGAAGCGATTCGAAGCGGGGTTTGAGAAGTTTCGCGAGAATTATCAAAATCTATTGCAGGCATGTCTCGACCACCGCAAGGCCTTTGTCGCCTGCTTTCTGACCTTTTGCGTCGTTTCTTCAGGACTTTTTTTCGTGCTAGGGAGTGACTTCTTTCCCAGTGTTGACGCTGGACAGTTCCGCCTGCATTTGCGCGCACGGTCAGGACTAAGAATTGAAGAGACGGCGAAACTTTGCGATGAGGTAGAGAATTATCTGCGTCAGGAGATACCTCCAAGTGAGCTCGGCGGAATACTGGACAACATTGGGCTGCCCTATAGCGGGATCAATCTTTCGTATAGCAACGCCGGCACGATCGGCACCGGCGATGGAGAGATACTGGTTTCACTTTCGCCTGAACATCACCAGTCCACTGCGGCAATCGTTCACCATCTGCGCGAAGAGCTTCCGAAACGGTTTCCCGGAGTGGAGTTCTTCTTCCAACCCTCAGACATAGTCACACAGATATTGAACTTTGGATTGCCTGCTCCCATCGATGTACAGGTTGTGGGGCCAAATGGGAACACCGCCAAGAATTACGAGATCGCGCAGAAGATCGCCCGTGAGGTGCGGCACGTGCCCGGCGCAGCGGATGTTCATGTGCAACAACTTCTTGATGAGCCCACTTTACATGTTGATGTAGACCGTTCGCGGGCGCAGCAGGTCGGCGTCAATGCGCGCGATGTAGCACAAAACCTCCTCGTATCCCTGAGTTCAAGTTTCCAGACTGCACCTACGTTCTGGGTAAATCCCAAAAATGGCGTGAATTACAACGTGTCTGTGCAATCACCTCAGTACCGGGTTGATTCCATGCAGGCCATGCTCAACACACCCATTTCCGGAGCGCGACCAGCTAGTCCACAAATACTTTCAAATCTGGTGACAGTTACACCCGCGGTTAGACCCGCGGTAGTCACGCATTACAACATTGCACCGGTTATCGATATATATGCCAGTGTGCAAGATCGCGATCTTGGCGGCGTGGCACGCGATGTAAACCGCGTTCTTGCTGAATACACACCGCAATTGCCAAGAGGCTCTCAGATAGTCGTCCGGGGACAGGTGCAAACGATGAATTCGTCGTTCATCGGTTTGGGTATCGGATTACTCGGAGCGATCGTGCTTGTTTACTTGCTGATCGTTGTTAATTTTCAAAGCTGGACAGATCCTTTCATCATCATCACCGCACTTCCGGCGGCTGTGGCGGGGATTGCATGGATACTTCTGGTCACGCAAACACCCTTAAGCGTGCCCGCATTGACGGGCGCGATCATGTGCATGGGAGTGGCGACCGCGAACAGTATTCTTGTGGTCTCTTTTGCCAGGCAGCGCATGGACGCCGGCGAAACAGCGATGGAAGCGGCCCTGCAGGCTGGGTTCACACGTTTGCGCCCGGTGCTCATGACAGCTTTGGCAATGATCATTGGCATGCTGCCCATGGCGCTCGGATTCGGAGAAGGCGGCGAGCAGAACGCTCCGTTGGGCCGGGCTGTGATCGGCGGGCTGCTGTTTGCTACGGTTTCAACCCTTCTTTTTGTGCCGTCAATATTCACCATCATCCATGGCAGCAATGAACAGGAGAATGCACGTGTCTAATACAGACGTTTCGTTATCCGAGGAAAATCTGGAACACGCGAAGAGGCAGCCTCAAAAGTCCGGGCGCGGCTTACTCCTCAAAATTGGAGTGGTTGCAGCGTTCGTGTTCGTTGTAGCAGCGGGCGTTATAACCGGTATCAGGGTCGTCGAACGGCGAACGCTTGCCGCTGAAACGGAGCGGCTTGCGGTTCCAACGGTAGCAATCATTCATCCGAAATCGGAGTCGCCTGAAGACGAAGTCCTGCTGCCCGCGAATTTGCAGGCATTCACCGAATCGCCGATCTATGCCCGGACCAATGGATACCTTCGGCACTGGACAAAAGATATTGGAAGCCGCGTAAGCAAGGGCGAATTACTGGCGGAGATAGACACTCCGGAGATCGATCAGGAACTGAGTCAGGCTCGCGCTGCGCGGGAACAGGCGGCCGCCAGGTTGAGCATCGCGAAGACGTCCGCTGAACGATGGCAGAACCTTCGAAAGAGCGATTCAGTCTCGCAACAAGAAGCGGATGAGCGCAGCAGTACCTTGCAACAGGGGCAGGCGGATCTCGCGGCCGCAGAAGCCAACGTGCGGCGATTGGAGCAGCTCGAGTCTTTCAAACACATCTACGCTCCGTTTTCGGGCGTAATAACGAAGCGCAACATAGATGTCGGGGCATTGATCAATGCCGGCAACGGCGGCACGAACCGGGAGTTGTTTGACATCGCGCAAATTGACCCGTTACGTGTCTATGTAAGTGTTCCCCAGACTTATGCACCTTCCATCAAGCCTGGCATGTCAGCTTATATTTCACTGAATGAATTCCCGAACCAGAAATTCGAAGGTAAGGTCGCGCGCAATGCCAATTCAATAGATCCGGCAACACGAACTCTGACAACAGAAGTCGATGTTCCAAATCCGAAGGGCAAGTTGCTCCCCGGATCCTATGCCCAGATTCACTTGGCCATGCATGTCGATGGATCCCGCTTGACGCTTCCGGTGAATGCAGTCCTGTTTCGGGGTGAAGGCGCCAGAACTGCCGTGGTTGACCGCGAGGGACGTGTTCGCCTGAAACCATTGACGATCGGACGCGACTACGGCATCAACATCGAAATTCTTTCCGGACTGACAGCGGAAGACAACGTCATCATCAATCCCGCGGACTCGCTCGAAGAAGGTCAACAGGTCCAAGTCCGGCACGAGCAAACCCCTCAGCAAGGAAGCAAGTAATGCGGCGTGTTCAGAGCTTTGCTATTTCTTTCATGTTGCTCGCATTAGCTGGTTGTACCGTTGGTCCTAAATATCAACGAGCCACCGTGCCCACTGCTCCAAGTTGGTCTACCGAAGGGCCATGGCGAGCAGCGACGCCGAAGGATGCAATCCCAAGAGGTAACTGGTGGAGTATCTACGGCGATGACCAGCTCAATGCATACGAGCACCAAGCAACCACAGATAACCAGTCACTGCAAATCGCAATTCAACGTCTGGAGCAAGCGCGACAAGTGGCGGTGAACAGCGAGGCCGGGTTATTTCCCTCGTTGAGCGGTGGAGCTGTAGCGCAACGGCAGCGTCTCTCGGCGAACCGTCCCATTGCTGTAAGTGTGCCATCCACTAACGCAGTCACCCAGAACTCATTTTCTATTCCATTCGTCCTAAATTACGAGGTCGATCTGTTTGGGCGCGTACGCAGGAGCATTGAATCGTCTAAGGCATCCTTCCAAGCTTCAGCCGCGGACCTCGAGAATGTTCGCCTGCTCGTGACATCCGAGATTGCTGCGGATTATTTTTCGTTGCGCGAATTGGATTCCGAGATAGAAGTTGTCCGACAGGCTATCGGTTATCAACGGAAAGGGCTTCAACTGGTGGAGAATCGCCACGCCGAGGGGATTGCGTCTGGACTTGACGTAGCACAGCAACAAGCCGTGGTGGAAGCGACAGAGGCACAGCTTGCACTTCTACAAAGGGATCGCTTCCAATTTGAGCATTCTCTCGCAGTACTAGTTGGAGTGCCGGCGTCTAGTTTTCATGTGCCGCCGGGCACTTTGTCGCGAACAATTCCTGCGGTGCCACTCGGTGTTCCCAGTGATGTCTTGGAGCGTCGTCCGGATGTCGCCGAAGCAGAGCGTCAGGTCGCTTCCAGTAACGCACTTATCGGAGTGGCAAAGACAGGCTACTACCCCAGCATCCTTCTTGGCGGAGGCGGTGGATGGCAGAGCAGCAACATTTCGAAGTTGGCCGATCTGCCGAGCACGTTCTGGTCTCTGGGCGCTTCCTTGGCGCAAAGCATCGCTGACGGAGGAAGGGTGCGCTCGCAAGTGCGATTCGCTGAGGCAGGGAATCAGGCCTCGGTTGCTGCATATCGCCAGACTGTGTTGGTCGCCTTCCAGCAAGTGGAAGATGGCTTGACCGGCTTGAACACCTTGAACGATGCCGCTATCACGCAGCAACGAGCAGTCGCATCTTCACAGCGAGCGCTGGACATCGCGACCAATCGTTATGTTGGAGGGCTGGTAAGTTACCTGGATGTAGTCACAGCACAGGAAACTTTGCTGACGAATCAGAGACTCGCAACACAGATACAGGGCCAGCAGTTGTTAGCGTCAGTGGTCCTGGTGAAGGGACTAGGCGGCGGCTGGGATCGCAAAGATATAGATCAGCTCGATGTCAACCCCACATTTAAACAGGCCGTGACACCGTAATCATGGGCAGCGAAAGTCGAGAACAGTCATCACGACTTCTTGAGTTTGCGATAGCGACGAATCAAATTGTTGGTTGAACTGTCATGGCTCAGCGCAGGTTCGGCATCGTTCTCAACTTCTGGAATAATGCGCTGTGCCAAGACTTTGCCGAGTTCGACGCCCCACTGGTCGAATGAATCAATGTTCCAGATAACGCCTTGTGTAAAGACGGAGTGCTCGTAAAGAGCGACAAGCTTTCCCAGCGTTTCCGGCGTGAGTTGTTCAGCCATGATCGTGTTCGACGGGCGGTTGCCTTCGAAGACCCGGTGCGGCACGAGCCAGTCCGGCGTGCCTTCAGCCTTCACTTGCTCAGGCGTTTTTCCGAACGCAAGCGCTTCGGTCTGCGCAAAGACATTGGCCAGCAGCATGTCATGATGTCGGCCAAGCGGATTCAGCGGCTTGGCAAATGCAATGAAGTCGCAAGGAATCAGCCGGGTCCCTTGATGGATCAATTGATAAAACGAGTGCTGCCCGTTGGTTCCTGGCTCGCCCCAGTAGATGGGTGAGGTATCGGACCCGACTGCGTCTCCCTCGAGAGTGACGTGTTTCCCATTACTCTCCATAACCAACTGTTGCAGATAAGCCGGGAACCGCTTCAGGTACTGCTCGTAGGGCAAGACGGCGACTGTCTGGGCACCGAAAAAGTCGTTGTACCAAATAGCGAATAGGCCCATGAGTACTGGCAGGTTGATTTCGAATGGGGCGGTGCGGAAATGTTCGTCGATCTGGTGAAAGCCGTCCAGCATGGCGCGAAAGTTATTCGGGCCGATGGCGACCATGGTGGAAAGGCCGATTGCCGAATCCATTGAATAGCGACCGCCAACCCAATCCCAGAATTCGAACATGTTGGCCGTGTCGATTCCAAACTTTGCCACTTCCGCGGCATTAGTCGAAACCGCCACAAAATGCTTTGCGACCGACTTCTCATCGCCTCCCAGTGCTGCGAGTGACCAGGCGCGAGCCGTCTGGGCATTCGTCATTGTCTCGAGTGTCGTAAAAGTCTTTGATGAGACGATGAACAGGGTCTCGGAAGGGTCAAGATCCCATACTGCTTCAGCGAAGTCGGTACCATCGATGTTGGAAACAAATCGAAAGGTCATGGCGCGTTCGCTGTAGTGTTTGAGTGCTTCGTAGGCCATGACCGGCCCGAGATCAGAGCCGCCGATCCCGATGTTCACAACGTTGCGGATGCGTTTCCCGGTATGACCTTTCCATGCGCCACTCCGCACCCGCTCTGAGAAATCAGCCATCTTGTCGAGCACCGAATGAACCTCGGGCACCACATTCTTACCATCGACAAGGATGGAAGCTCCGCGCGGAGCACGCAGGGCCACGTGCAAGACCGCCCGCTTCTCCGTAACATTGATCTTCTCCCCGCGGAACATGGCATCGATGCGAGCCCGCAGGTCAGATTGCTCCGCGAGTTGCAGCAGCAGACTGACGGTTTCGTCGGTTATGCGGTTCTTGGAGTAATCGAGATATAGGCCCGCAGCCTCGACGGCCATACGCTCACCGCGTTTCGGATCGTCCGCAAAAAGCTGTCGAAGATGCAGCTTTGAAGCGGTTTCATGATGCCTGGCTAAAGCATTCCACGCCGGACGTGTGGTCGGAACCCGTTTTGCCGATGATTGAACGTTGGATGCCATGCAGATCTTCCTTTCATCTTCACGTGCATACTCATAGCAAGTAACGTGCTCTGTAGCAAGTTCGAAGAAGATCTCCGGAATCAGGCACTGGCGTAGCGTTCGCTGTTCGGCTTTGATCCGCTCAGCGCATAAAACAAGATGCACATGTAGCAGATCACGGGCACAAAGAATGCGTGGTGAATTCCGATACGGTCGGCAATCGCTCCTTGTATGACTGGCACGATGGCGCCGCCTACAATCGCCATGTTCAGAATGCCTGATCCATTCCCCGTGAGAGGCCCAAGCTCGGCCACGGCTAGGCTGAAGATGCACGGGAACATGATGGAATTGAAGAATCCGACTGCAAGAATGCTCCACATAGCGATGTGCCCACTGCTCAACATGGAAATGATGACCAGGGCTGATGTGCAGACAGCACATAATGCCAGGAGATGCCCGGTTTTGACCCTGCGCAAAACCGCCGCTCCCAGAAAGCGCCCCACCATGGCGCCGCCCCAATAGAGTGAAACGTAACCTGCCGCGGTCTTTGCGGACAGGCCCGCAATATCCGCTTGGCCGAGATAGTTCACCAGAAAGCTTCCAATCGAGACTTCTGCGCCTACATACGTGAAGATCCCGAGCGCGCCGAAGACCAGGTTGGGATGCCGCCAGATTGAATCTCTGACCTTTTCAACCGTGGGATTTGCCGCGGCCTCGATATTCGGCAACCTCGATGAGGCGATCAGCGCTGCCAGCAACAGTAACGCGATACCGATGACAACGTATGGCATCTTCACCGAGGCAGCCTCTTGCACGCGATACAGATGCAGAGCTTGCGGTGAGAGCCGGTGCAATTCTTCGATGGCGAGCGGGGCAGCACTGAGCATCAGCAGCCCGCCGAGTTTGGGTGCGATAGTAGTTCCGAGCGAGTTGAAAGCCTGCGTGAGGACTAATCTGCTCGAGGCGGTTTCAGGTTTACCAAGAACCACCACGTACGGGTTTGCTGCCACTTGCAGACCGGTGATACCTGCGGCAAGAACGATCAGCGCCCCCAGGAAAAGCGGAAACGAAGCAGAGGTTGCGGCGGGCACGAACAGAAATGCACCCGCGGCCATGATCAGCAATCCAGATACCATGGTCTTCTGATAGCCGATCGCGTTCACTACCTTCGACCAAGGAATCGAAAACAAGAAGTACGCCGAGAAGAACGCAAACTGGATCAGCATGACTCTTGCGTAGCTGAGGTCAAAGACCGACTTCATCTGCGGCACCAGAATGTCGTTCAGAGAAGTGAGAAAGCCCCACATGAAAAATAGCGTGGTGACGACTGCGAGTGGACGGGTGAATTTTTGAATGACTGAAGGCGCCGAAACGCTTTGCATCCCTGTTGCTGGTCCCTGACCTACCATTTGTCTGACCTCGGGTGTTACCGCCAAGTCTCTGCTTGCACTCCATATGTAACACCGTCGGTCCGGTTCTGGAAGGGAATCTGCAAAAAATCAGCGCAATCCATTGGAGAGATTTGCGTACGAACCACCGGTCCTAGGCGTGTTCCGGATGACATGGTCTTCAACTATGAGAAGAGGGCGCGTTGGTCAAAACAGCCTATTGAGTTGGCTACGATAATTGCGACTGAGTGTAAGGGTTTGTCCGCCTTTGAGTCGCACAGTGAAGTCTCCCGTATCGCGCGATGTAATCTCATGAACGAACGACAGATTGACAATTGTCGAGCGATGAATACGCATGAATTCGGACGGGTTCAAAAGAGCCTCAGTGGAGGCAATGGATGCGCGGGAGATGTAAACCTCTTTTCCCACGTGGAACTCGACATAGTTGCCAGCTGCCTGCACGTACTCGATCACTCCGACGGGAATAACCAATATTCGGTCGCGGGACTTCACAGCGAATCGTTCGCGGTAAACCTGACCACTATGCAATGCCGTATTGCTCGCTCCATGCGCGGCAACAGAAAAAGGCATACCGAAATCTCCATCGCTGTCCATGACTGTATTTTGTCTGTTCATTAGAAGGTGTTGCTTAGCGCGTTGCAGAGAATGCTCGACCTTACCGATGTCTACAGGTTTTAGTAAGTAGTCAATTGCATTGCGATTGAAGGCCTCGTGCGCATGCCGTTTCGAAGCACCGAAAAAAATCACTAGTGGCTGGTGAGGTGGGGTCTTTGGTTTCTTACGAACATCGATGTTGCGAACTGTCGGCAGCTGGATGTCGAACAACAATAGATCCGGAGACGTTGCCTCCACAGCGGCCAGTGCCTGCGCTCCATTTTGGCACTCAGCTACAACTTGAAAATCCGGCTGTCGTTCTAAAAGCGAAATCAACCGCCCTCTATCCGATGAGATGGGGTCTGCAACAACACAGCGAATATGCCCCTTATTAGACGACTCTAATGACTGCGGCGACTCTGGTTCACATATTTGCATAATTCTGGCCCTGGGGTAAATTGCTTATCTATTCAAACCAGTCCGCAAGCTTTTTTATTTCAATCTCACAGAAAAAAATAATCCTGATCGTTGAAGAAGCACGATAAGGACTGTCCTGTCCTCGAGAGGTGAATCTGTAATCCGGCGACGGGGAGTTGTAAGAATTCCCGATTCAATAGCGAGCTCGGCTGTCGCCGTTTCACCGTTTCACCGCTTGCGAGAGTGTTACTCCACACATTCGATTCTAGAACGAGAGTGTTAGGTTCATAGATTATCGAATGTAAAATGTAAGTAATAAGTTCTGCTATACCGCTGATTGTAAAAACCCAAAGCTCGGGTGGAAGTTCCTGTTGTCGTCATCTGAACACCTCGGCGCGCAAAAAAAAAGAAACCGCGAATGCGGCCTTTTAGAAAGCGCCATTCGAGATCTTGCAAGGCATTATCTGGAGCATAAAAAATGGGGAGGGCGACTGCCCTCCCCAGACCATAGCCGATTCGCTGTCTTAGAACGAAAGGCGGGCCGTTAGCTGAATCACACGTCCAGAAACCGCAGAGCCTTGAAACGAGCCATAAGGGCTGCTCGGGGCTGTAACGGTTGACTGGATGCTGCCAAAGCCGCTTCCGGAGACGTTCTGCAAGGGGCTGGCGAAGTTCGGGTGGTTGAATACGTTGTACATATTCGCACCAACCGTCATACCGAAACGCTCGACCTTGAATACTTGCTTGTTGATCGTCATGTCGGCATCAGCGTAGTGAGGACCGCGGAAGGTGTTGCGTTTGTTATTTCCGAAGTCCGCCTGTCCTGGGGTTGTAATTTGCTTGGTGACTGGATCCACAATGTTCTTTGTCGGAGCAAAATCCGCAGCCGTGAAGCAGGGATCCGCCGGATTCTGGCAGCTTCTGATTACGTTTGGATTCCTGACATCAGCAAGCACGGTGCCGCCGATGGAGTTGGAGATAGCACCCGCTAAGCTGGAATTGAAGACGCTGAACGGAGTTCCCGAGCGCCAGAACACCTTGCTCGCCAGTGACCACCCTCCCAGCACAGATTCCATTGCACGGTTCTGGAATTTGTACGGGAGCAGCCAAACGAAGTCACCGGTCAGGTTATGACGGATGTCATAATCTGAGTTGCTATATCCCAAGCGATTTGGATTGCCAGGCTCACTCTGAGTCGTGAAGGAGTCACCGCTGAAGAATTCACCCAAGCCGCCGTTTGAGATGTCGTCAAGCGAGTGGCTCCAGGTATAGCTGACTTCACCCTGGAAACCGTAGCCCATCGACCGACGGAAGGTCGTGGTCAAGCCGTTGTAGTTTGACACGCCCGAGTTAGTGAGCTGTGTGACGATGCGGAAACGCGGATCAGGTGCACCCGGTGCTGCAGAGGTGCCTGTCGGAAGTCCGGCGTTGACGAACGATGTTCCAACGGACCCGCCCGTATTCAACCAGGCATTTGCATCCGCATTGCGAAGGAACTCGTCATACCCGTGATTTCCAACATAATTGATGGTAAGCACGTTCTTTTTGCCGATAGCCTGTTGGATTTCGAAATTCCATTCCAGGTACTTGGGGTTCAATACCTTGTCAGGAGTCGCGAAATAGCCGGGTTCTGTAAATGTAGTTCCTAAGGCTGCCAGAGCGCTACCAATCTGTGCCCTGGTCTGTCCGCCGGTGAAACCGCTTTGGAATGCTGCGTTGGTTTGAGCGGCAAGCACAGGTGAGCTACCCGCGCCGCCCGAATTCACCGTACCTAGGCGGAGCGAAGGTGTGAAGATGTTCGGTGAATTGCCGAAAACGCTGCTCGCCAGAGTGCCCGGGAACAGATCTGCGAATACGCCGACACCACCACGGATTACTGTCGTTTGGCTTCCGAAGGGGCTGTAGTTAAAGCCAAATCTCGGCTGCCAGGCTACCTTCTCGATTTGAGGGAAGGCAGAATCCAGACCGGTCGTGATTGACTGGTTGTAAGGAATCGCGATTCCCTTTGCGAGATCAGAGAAAGTATTGTTGAATCGCGCGAAGCAGTTGGTGTTGCATTTCGGATTTTCGTTGATGTCCCCGCGAAGGGCGAACGAGAACTTCAGGTTGCGTTTGACTGCCCATTCGTCCTGTAAGTAAAGACCAAGGCTGTACAGGGCAATGTGCGCAGACTGAATAGAGGAGAAACGCTGCTGGAACGAACTGCCGCTCGCAGGATTAATGGAACCATTGGCAAACTCAGTCACATCAAAGAAGCTGTATCGTCCGCCATCCTGAAGAATTAACGGAGTACTATCGGTGACATTGTTGCGGCGAAAGTTGACCCCGAACTTCAAAGCATGGCTGCCTTTGTTGATCGAAACGTCATCCAGAACCGCATACTGCCCGACGTTACGACCTTGGGGAAAGCTGCCGTAGTTCAAGCCGACACTGGTAAAACTACCGCTCCCATTGGCTCCGCCCTCGAAGAAGCGCATGTAGTCCGGAAGCAAAGCGATTGCAGCCGGAAGGTCAGCTGGCGAAAAGATCGCACTATAGTAATTGCCGGAGACCGTGAAGTTATTCACAGCGATGGGGCTGATGATGTAGCTGTGATTGAATTGGCCTTCGTAAGAAGGTTGGGTGCTGATGACGTTCAAGGCCGGATTGAGAGGATCGGTGAAGGTGGGCTGTACACCGTGATCCATCTTGAAGCGGAAGAATGCTTTTTGCTTGTCGTTGATGTTCCAGTCAACGCGTCCGACTTGGAGCCATTCTTTGTTCAAGTTGCTTTCGTTGGTATTGAAGGCAATCGCGCAGGACTGATCAACGCCAAAAGTTCCACCGCCCGGTGCAGCCGCTGAAAAACTGCCGCAGCCCAGAGTACCTGTTCCATCTTGCAGCGTTCCAGTGCTATTCACCGGGCCGGTAACTGGAACTGCGCGCGAGATGCCAGGCGCATTGTTATACAGCTTGAAGGCCGAAGTGTAGAACGGCACTTGCGCAGCACTGACATTGCTAAGTATGTATTGCTGGAGCAAAGGTGACGGCAGTGAAACTGTCCCACTGGAAGGCAGAATGTAACGCAGACCTTCGTTGCTATAGAAGAAGAAGAGCTCGTCTTTTTTGATAGGCCCGCTGATCGAACCCATCCACTGGTTCGAATTCGCTTTCCCTTTTGGCGTGCCGGTGTTGTTGTTGAACCAATCATTTGCGTTCAACACAGCGCCGTTCCAGTTATATTGCGCGGTTCCATGAAACTGGTTCCCTCCCGATTTCGTCGTAAAATTCACCTGCGCACCGGCCTGGCGTCCATACTGCGCGCCATAGCCGTTTTGCACGACGACTGCTTCTTGAATTTCGCTGCTGCCCAGAGTGAGGTTGCTGGCGCCAGAGTTGTTCAAGTTGAGGTAAGGATCCATGTTGTCATTGCCATTCACAGTGAATAAGTTGGAAGTGGCAGGAAGACCGAATGAGCTAAAGCCTCCAAAACCAGCGCCGGTGCTTACTGCCACTCCGGGAGCTGTAAAGGCAACGGTCGTGATGTCGCCGCCGGGCATTGGCAGAAGCGACAGTTGCGTGGAGTTAAAGCTGGTGGAGAGGTTCGCGTTCTCGGTGTTAAGCAGCGGTGCCGAACTGGTGACCTCGACTACTTCAGTCGCGGCCTGCGGTGTAGCGATTAGGTTTACAACTTGCACTTGGCCGACTGCAACCGCCGCCTTGAACGTTTGCGTTGTAAGGCCAGTTGCTGCTGCTGAAACGTTGTAGGTGCCGGGCTTGAGTAGCGGGACACGATAAGCGCCCGAGCTGTTGGTGGCTACGGTTCGGCCGGCGCCCGTGCCAACATCTTTCACGGTCACAGTGGCATTGGGCACCACGGCGCCTGAAGAGTCTGTTACCGTACCGGCGATATCACCTGTTGAAATCGTCTGCGCGCCGACTGGCAGCGCAAACGTCAACAGGAGCATAAACGCAATCAAGAATGCTGCAGGTTTATTTAAATTCATTGCTTCTCCTAAAGCTTCGGCGCAACTGCACCGAGCATTTTCAGAGTTGCAATGCCTTAGCCAAAATCGCCAACAATACGGGAATAGTGACCGTGCGAATAGTGTTGACGCAGTACGACGCGCATTCTTGTCAGCAGAAATTCGAGGTTTTGTTGCATGTAAGAGGGATGTAAATCCCACGCTTCAATCTATGGATATCTGCAGATTAGCTTTGGAATGATTCTATTTTTGGAAGAAAGAGGGGCAGAGGTGCAAGGAGTATTTTGTTAACTGCATTTGGCTTTTCGCAAATGGAATTCGGCGGGATTGTGTGCTTCGACAATCAATGTGCAGTGCGAAACGCATAGTGACATCGCTTTTGCTCGATGCCACACTTCAGCAGCGTTTTCATCTACGCTAACTTCTCAACTGCTCAGCAGCTTGTCTAGCCAGTTCCGCGACATCGTCGTCGGGCTTGGCGCTCGCAACGACAAAGAGCATCTGCGCTTCGCGAAACGCAGCAACATTGCTGACGTTCTTCTGTCGCTCACTCAGGTAGCGGGTTGAATGCCGCAATAATGCGAGAGAAGCGAGGTTATCGTCTGAGCGAGTAATGAACAGCGAAATCTCATTTTGATTGCTCTTGTAGACAAGATGGAGATATCGGCGATTTTGGAGGGAGCAAATCTTTCCACGCGTCAGCACGTATCCTTGGAGTGATAGTGGGACTTTGGTTGGCGCTCCGGTAGCTTGTCTCCCGAGTTGGGAAATAAGTTCGGGCTGAAAGGTCCATTCTCTTCTGGCATTTTCAACAACTTCGACGTGGTGATCCGTACTTGCATCTGCATACAAACGGAGTTCCTTCGCTGTTATCGAGAAGAACAAAGCCAGCCCGACAACAACAACTAAAATGGCAGCCGCTGCGGCCAGTCCGAATACCGTTGGAAATCGAAGGCCGCGTTGTTGTAGCTGAAGGTTATCGATCTTAGAAAGAATCTGCTGCTCTAGGCTGGAGGTGTCCAGCTTTTCATCCAAAATTGTTTGCCTGATTAACACATTGAGTTCCTGTTGAGGGCGAAATATTTTCTTACACTCCACACAGGAACTAACATGAACCAAAAACTCCGCACTCTGTTTTGCGTCAAGATCATGAGCGAAAAACAGCAGCGCATTGCGTTCCAGGTCGCTACAGTTCATAAACCACCTTCGATTCGGAAGCTTCTTTCACTTCGGCTCGCAATTTGTGACGAATTATTTTCCGCGCCCGGTTTACGCGCGACATTACCGTACCAATGGGCACACCTAGCATTTCAGCGGACTCTTTGGAAGTGAATCCTTCCACAATCACTAGGAGCAAGGCCGTCCGGTAATTCACTGATAGCCCGTCTATCGCCCGCACAATGTCAAGCGCCGCTCCTTGCCGAGCGGGATACTGCATGGCTTTGTGAACTTGGCTGATGTCGTCATCAATGGCCAGTTCAAGCTGAATCCTTTTGCGCGTCGCACTCCAGTGATTCAGCATTATCCGAAACAGCCACGCCTTACAATTCGTTCCATTTTCAAATTGATGAAAGGAACGCCATGACCGCAGCATCGTTTCCTGTACCAGATCTTCAGCTGTGGCATGGCTGCGAGCAAGGCGAATCGCGACCCTCATCAGACTTCGGACATGCGGCATTGCCAGTTCTTCGAAGTCGCCGTCCCGGTGTTTGAAGGGGCCCCTGATTTAGCAATCCTCAATTCAGATTTCTATTGTGACACCTGCAACTCCGAAAGAGCCGCTAAGACTTCTTCGCTATGCTTGTTCGGGTTAACTCCCTTGTACATTTTTCTGATGACTCCAGAAGGATCCACGATAAAGGTGTTCCGTGCTGCATAAGTAGTGCCTTTGAAATCCATCAATGATCCGTACGTTGCTGCCACTTCATGGCTTGGATCGGCTAGCAATTTAAAGCTGAGTCCCTCTTTGGCGCAAAAGTTCTTATGCGAATCAACAGAATCCAAGCTAACCCCTAGAACGACGGTGTTCTTCTTTTCGTATTGCTGCTCATCACGCTGGAAGTTATGAGCTTCGATGGTGCATCCCTGCGTAAAATCTTTTGGGTAAAAATATAAAACAACCCACTTGCCTTTGAATTGAGACAAGCTAGTGGAAACGCCATCCTGAGAGGTCAACGTGAATTCTGGTGACTTGCTGCCGACCGCCAATGCCTTGTCGGCCGCCCGCACTGCGATTGGGAGAAGGGCTAGCAAACACATCAATACTAGACCAAACAACTGAAACCAACTCTTGTTGGTATGTTGATTTTGCTTCGTCATAATCCTCCTGAGGAGCCGATGAAAAAAAGGCTTTCCTTGCTATAACCTTCAAGGCACACGGATTCATCCATGTACCAAGAAAAATGTTTTTGCCTTATGCGGTTGGTTCGTGTCCAACATTGCCCAATCGGCGCTGCCGCGAGACTCCATAATTGAATCACCCATCAGTTCCCCCGGCTCTACTCGGACAATCGGTCTGAATGTTGCACGCTTTTTTGGCAAATGCGACGCTTGGATTGGGTCTAAGCCGCTGGCAGCCAGTTTTGACGGCTTGGTCAGGCGGAATATCTGATTGCGGACACTCAGACGCGCTCGCATCAATCTTATTTTTACCGTAGAGTCTTTGAGGTTTAGGGCTAGCGCCGTCTCCTTGATCGAGAGCTGTTTGATATCGCGCATCACCAGCACGCTGCGGAGAGTTGGTTTTAGCAGGCTGATGGCCCGGGAAAGAATCGATCGCAATTGCTGATTACCGAGGCATTGCTCAGGATCTTGTCTGGTGTCCTGAATTTCAGGAACATGCCCTTGCTCTGAGGAAGTGTCCTGATCCAGTGAAATCCATGGATGGCCATGCTTCTGCCGTGCTTGTGACAAGCATTCGTTCAGAGTGATCCGCAACACCCAGGTTGAGAACCTGCTTCTCTCCTGGAAAGCGTGCAGGTGCATAAGAACTTTAACGAAGGCATTCTGAACTGCGTCCTCGGCATCCTCATGGTTTTTGGTCACTCGCCATGCGAGCCTTAGCATTCGTTTCCGCTGCGATTCCATGATCGTTGTATACGCTTCAGAGTCTCCTGCTTTCGCTCTACGCAAAAGGAGGTTCTCACGAGGCTCGCTTGAGTGATCTGAAACTATGGTCCCGTCCATCCGTCGCCCCTCGTCCATTCTCGATTTACATCTCTATAACCGTGGCTGAGTTTGTTTTAATCCCACGACGCTGCACTTAATTAACGTCATGTTCTGCGCAAGCCGAGCGCGCCGGATTTGCAAAAGCCGAAACCTTTTGGTAGATTCGGCATCTAGGTTTCTAGCCAAACATTCTGTGAACGCGACATACTCCAAAACGCAAACGACCATCGCCGGCACGGCGAATGCCTCCGTCTGCGTCTCCATGGCTATGTGCATGTGTATGTGTTGCTGCACGCGTGAGCGGAATGGAGGGCTGTCGTTTTCTTAAGCTTTAGCTAACACAGCAGATTTCCAAGGCCGCTCATTCCGAGCGGCCTTTTTGTTTTTGCGCCAAAGATATTCAAATAAAAAGGAGAGCAACATGGCTACCGCACCCGTAACGAAACCGATCGCGATCTACTACGAGCATCCCGACTGGTTCAAGCCTCTTTTCGCGGAATTGGAACGCCGCAATATCCCGTACGTACTTATCGACGCTCGACGACACCGCTATGACGCTGGAGCGCTGAACGGCGACGCGGGGTACTCGCTGCTCTTCAACCGCATGAGTCCGTCAGCGTACACGCGCGGCAATGGGCATGGCATCTTCTACACGCTGAATTACCTTGCACATCTGGAAAAGGGCGGCGTAAGGGTCGTCAACGGACATCATGCCTTCCGCGTGGAAACCTCCAAGGCGCAGCAGCTGGAACTTCTCGACTCTCTGAATCTGTCCTATCCCAAGGCGCGCGTCATCAATCATCCGGAGCAGGCCCTTAAGGCGGCGGCGGGTCTGCGCTATCCCATAGTCGTTAAGCCGAACATCGGCGGCAGCGGTGCGGGCGTACTTCGGTTCAATGATGCGAAGGAGCTCGCCAAGGCGATCGACCAGGAGAAGATCGATCTCGGTCTTGATAGCACCGGGTTGGTGCAGGAGTTCATCCCGGCAAAGGGAAATCACATCACGCGCGTGGAAGTATTAGGCGGAAAGTTTCTGTACGCCATCAAGGTCCATTTGACCGGCGACACGTACAACTTGTGCCCCGCTGATATCTGCCAAGACGCCGGAGGCGCGGAATTGCAGCGCAGCACCTGCGCGGTGGACGCGCCTAAGAATGGGCTGAAAGTGGAGGCGTATCGTCCGCCGAAAGAGGTGATCGATGCCGTGGAGAAAATCATGCAGACGGCACAGATTGAGATTGGCGGAGTCGAGTATATAGAAGATGAGCGCGATGGCCAGCTCTATTACTACGACATCAACGCGCTTTCGAACTTTGTCGCCGACGGGCTAAAAGTTGTGGGTTTCGATCCGTTCGTCAAACTTGTGGACTACCTGGAACAGGAGGCCCGCTAATGCGATACGGATATTGGCTTCCCGTTTTTGGCGGCTGGCTGCGCAATGTGCAAGATGAAAATATGGAGGCGAGCTGGGATTACGTGAGCCGGCTCGCCCGCCGAAGTGAAGAGATCGGCTTCGACTTGACGCTAATCGCGGAACTCAACCTCAATGACATCAAGGGTGAGCGCGCTCCTTCCCTCGATGCGTGGTCCACAGCTGCGGCGCTGGCTGCCGTGACGAAGCGGCTGGAGTTGATGGTGGCCGTGCGGCCGACATTCCACTTGCCGGCGCTGCTGGCAAAGCAGGCGGCGAACATCGACCATATCAGCAATGGGCGAGTGTCGCTGAACGTTGTGTCGTCCTGGTGGGCGGAGGAGGCAAAGCAGTACGGGGTCCACTTCGACCAGCACGACGACCGATATGCGCGAACAGCGGAATGGCTGGAGGTTGTGAAGGGAGTGTGGTCACAAGAGCAATTCAGTTTTGAAGGCAAGTACTATCGAGTGTCTGACACATTGCTGCAGCCGAAGCCGGTATCGCATCCGCACCCGACGATCTATGCGGGAGGGGAATCGAATGCAGCGAAGGAACTCATCTCCAGCCAGTGTGACGCGTATGTGATGCACGGAGATCCGCCGGATGTCATTCGCAAGAAGATCGCGGACCTTTCCGAGCGTCGCGCCAAGCACGGCCTGCCGCCGATGACCTTCGGCATGGCTGGATTCGTTGTGTTGCGCGATTCACATGAAGATGCGGAACGAGAAGTTCAGCGCATCACAGACGTGAACCAGAGTGCAGCCGGGTACAACAACTATCAGCAATGGCTCTCAGGCACGCAGTTGGAAAAGCAAGTCTCATTGGAAGATTATTCCGTGTCAAACCGGGGACTACGCTCGGGTCTGGTGGGTACGCCGGAACAGGTTGCAGAGCGCATCGCGGAGTTCGAAGAGGCAGGGGTCGACCTGCTCCTACTACAATTCAGCCCTCAACTGGAGGAGATGGAGCGCTTCGGCGAGCAAGTGATTGGAACCCAGACACTGGCGGAGGTGCGATCGCGATAGCGACTTGGAATTTTCGCATTGGTGTTAAGGCAATATTCGGGGGAATAAACATGCTCCTAATGTGGTTTTAGATATTAGGAGCGAAATCATGCAAACATCCAAAACCGAGAAATGCATCGTGTGCACCACAGCCGAAGATATGGGCCTAGACAAGACTGCTGTCTACCAGGCCCTGATTTGCACGTGTGAAGAGGACAGTAAAAGAGAAATCAGCGCCGAGAATTGGCCGCCGTGGCGGCGCGTGTAGTTGAATGCTGTCCGAAATGCGGGCTCACTGCGCGCTGTTACACATCCCTGGTTCGATTCGCCACTTGCTATCTTTCCCAAATTTATTTCCGCGGCTCCGGCCGTATATAAAAACAATCCCAGTGGAATAAATCCCGCCCAGTTCGACTTTCTACATGTGTAACACCTCCTCGCGGGCGGCGCGAGCGAGACGCCTCTCCTACAGCGTGCTTGCGTCGCCTGCGTCCAACTGACTTGGTGCACGACAACCGACGATCTAGAAAGGACGCCGATACACATGAAAACTAAAACTCCCCCAGACCACATACCCTCCAATTCGATACAAGATTCCGGGCAAGATGTTCCGCACGCCGCGATGAAGGACCTTAACCGGCGTTCCTTCCTGAGGAACAGCCTTGTCGCCGGAGCTGCGGTGACAGCCGGCGCTGTGATGTTAGAAAGCATTCCGTCTGCTCTTGCCCAGGAGGGCCATGGTCACCTCACACGCGGCGACGCGGCGATCCTGCGCTGGCTCGCTGCAGCCGAGATCATTGAAACCGATCTATGGCAGCAATACAACGAACTTGGCGGCATCCAGGATGCCGAGGTCCCCGGCGGCAGCGGAAGCCAGAGTTACGCTAACGCCATCAAACAACTCGACGGGGACATGGATCAATACATTCATGACAACACTGAAGACGAGCTGTCTCACGAAACCTTCATCAATGCGTATCTGACTTCAAACGGCGCGTCTCCTGTGAGCCTCGATCAGTTCCGCACCCTGCCGAGCAGTAAAGCCACAGGCGCCCAACAGATAGGACGACTTACCAATCTGACGCAGCTTACAGTAGACACGACCTGGTGGACGCGTTACCGCAGCCGCACAGCCAATCCCGATCTGGGCGACACATTCCCACCTGCTATTCCCAGCCTCGCGGTGGGTCAGCATCCGGGAATTCCTCGCACTGACAGTGACTTGACCGATCCAAACTTCTTGCAGGCCATCGCCAATACTGCCGGTTTTCACTTCGCCAACATAGAAGTAGGAGGAGCGAGCATGTATCCCGGGCTGGCGCAGAGGGTTACGAGCGTAGAAGTCTTGCGCATCCTGCTCAGCATCGGCGGCACCGAGATCACGCATTTTCAAACTTGGCATGATAAAGCCGGGAATGCCCCTCCGCTCACGGCTATGGATCCAGTCACAGGAGTAAAAGTCACCTTCCCGGACCTGAACAGCCCACCGTTTGGTGGGGAAGATTTTCAAACCAACCTCATCATGCCCGAGCTGACTGCATTTCTCAGCCGCAAGCTGCCTGCATGTTCGATCATTCGTCCGACATCCACCAGGGACGCAGCGAAGCTTGCTCTCCAAGGTTTCATGAGCATGGGGGTCTTCATAGGCCAGTCACCGGCGTTCTTTGAGTTGGTCAATCGCCTTGCAGTGGAAGCTGACGACGCAAAGCGCGGAACCAGCTAAACGCACAACTGAGAAAGCCAACATGACAGCTGCTCCGGCGATAACGATCGCCGGAGCAACCAGGCCCTAAAGCGCAATCTGGTTAGCGCGTGGAGGCTACGACCTTCCCAATCTTGAGACCCAATCCTTCGGCGACACCGGAACCGTAATTCGGATCGGCCTTCAGGAAGTGCTGGATCTGTCTCTCCTGAATTGGTTGCGGCACCGACTTCATTGTGCCCACGATGTTGTCGATCAGTCGCTGCCGTGCATCCGGCGGCATCAGACGAAACAGATTGCCCGGTTGTGTGTAATCGTCATTGTTCAACCGGTGATTATGGCGGTCAACAGATCCGGTGATCGTCCGAGGCCTCTCGCGATATGCGGGATCTTCGGTCGCTCCATTGAAGCTGTTCGGTTCGTAATTTGGCGTTGAGCCGAAGTTGCCGTCAGCGCGCATTGCTCCGTCGCGATGATAGTGGTGCATGGGGCACTGTGGCTTGTTGACTGGCAGCGTGTCAAAGTTGACGCCGAGCCGGTAACGGTGCGCGTCCGGATACGAGATCAATCGGCCTTGAAGCATTTTGTCCGGCGAGTATCCCATCCCCGGCACGATGTTCGCAGGAGCAAACGCTGCTTGCTCCACTTCAGCAAAATAGTTTTCAGGATTACGGTCGAGAACCAGCTCACCCACTTCGACCAGCGGGTAATCCTTATGCGGCCACACCTTGGTTAGGTCGAAAGGATTGATGCTGTATGTCTCGGCTTCTTTCTCGGGCATGATCTGAATGCAGACACGCCACTTGGGGAAGTCCTTTTTCTGGATGGCACCGAAAAGGTCGCGCTGTGCATAGTCTGGGTCTTTGCCCCTGATTTCATCAGCCTGCTCGCGAGTGAAATTCCTGATGCCCTGCTTCGTTTTGAAGTGCCACTTCACATAGAACAGTTCGTTCTTGCTATTGATCAGACTGAATGTGTGGCTGCTGAAACCGTCCATGTGGCGATATCCATCTGGAGTGCCGCGGTCGGAGAAGAGAATGGTCACCTGATGAAGCGATTCAGGGGAGAGCGACCAGAAATCCCACATCATTGTGGGGGATTTCAAGTTGGTTTCGGGGTCACGCTTCTGGGTATGGATGAAGTCGCCAAACTTTAGTGGGTCACGGATAAAAAAGACAGGGGTGTTGTTGCCCACCATGTCCCAGTTTCCTTCCTCGGTATAAAACTTCAAGGCGAAACCACGCGGATCGCGTTCGGTATCGGCAGACCCTTTTTCACCGCCCACAGTGGAGAACCGCAGGAATGTCGGGGTCTTTTTGCCGACTCCGGCGAACAATTTCGCGGTGGTGTACTTGGCCATATCCGGATTCGTGCAGGTGAAATGGCCGTGTGCGCCGGAACCTTTCGCGTGAACCACGCGCTCGGGTATGCGTTCCCGGTTAAAGTGAGCCATCTTTTCAAAAAGCTGGAAGTCCTCGAACACGACCGGCCCGCGCGGTCCCACCGTCAACGAGTTCTGATTGTCGCCAACTGGTCGACCCGACGCAGTTGTCAATTTATCCTTCTCCATTAGTTTCTCCTCTCGGTACTGTTATTAATCTAGGCGTTCTGACTCATAGGAGGAAGGCGTCAAACTGAATGTGTGAAATAGAAAGAAACTATGAGTAGGTTCAGGCATCTGTGAATGGATAGAGGGATCTGCTGTGGAATTTCATCAATTACGTTATTTCTGCGCCGTCGCCCGCACCGGCAGTTTCACTCGCGCTGCGGAAGAGTTAGGTATCACGCAGCCATCGCTGTCACAGCAAATCCGGGCGCTGGAACAACGGATTGGCTATCCATTGTTTGAGCGACTGGGTCGTTCCATCCGGCTGACAGAGTATGGTGAGCAATTGCGTCTGCCTGCTATCGAGATACTGAATCAGGTCGCCGGAGCGAAATCTTCCTTGGCGAATTTGCAGGAAGGAGTCCGTGGAAAGCTTCGTGTAGGCGTGATTCCAACCATCATGCCTTATCTCATTGCTCCTCGCATCGGAGACTTTTTGGCACGCTTCCCGGATGTTGATCTACAACTCAGAGAAGAGACAACGGTTCGATTGCTGGAAGGTCTGCAATCTGGCGATCTCGATATCGCCGTCTCCGGACTTCCCATGCGAAATCCCGACATCGTCTGTAGCGAACTCGCAAGAGAACCACTGTTTCTGGCAGTGGCGGATGATCATCCGCTGGCCCGACAAAAGGGCATCGATTTGCCCTGCTTGCGAAGCGAGCGCCTTCTACTGCTTAAAGAAGGACACTGCTTGCGCGAAGATGTACTGATGACCTGCAGGCGTGCGAAAGCAGATCTGCCCTCAGTGTTTGAGACAGACCAGCTTGCCAGTATTTTTCAGCTTGTGAAATCAGGTTTTGGGGTGACCGTAGTACCTGCGATGGCATCGTCCCATGCGACCGGTTGCAAGCTAATTCCGTTGCATGGAAGTAACGTTAGACGCATCGGATATTTGCGAGCGCGACGACATTTCGTCAGCAAGCCCATGCGCGCATTTACCACATGGTTGCGAACCCTGGTTCCGCGCTCCACAGAGAAGGCCCCAAAAGTTATTGCGGCGTGCGCTTCTTGAGTGTCCGCAAGAAACTGAGTCAGCAGACCAATCTGTCGAGCTCGGAGAACCGCCGGAATCTAACTCCGCTTTGTGCCGGAGGCGGAGGTATTCATTTGGCCAGGAAGCTCGAGGCCAAAATAATTGGCGGCATTGCTGAAGCAGATGTTGCTTATCATCGGCCCAATCAACTCCTTTTTGTCCGGAAGGAGTCCTTTTTCCACGTCATCGCCGATCAGATTACAAAGCACTCTGCGGAAGTATTCATGTCGCGGAAATGACATGAAAGATCGCGAATCGGTGAGCATCCCGACAAATCGACTGAGCAGGCCCGCATTAGACAGCGCATTCAGTTGCCATTCCATTGCCTCTTCTTAATCGAGGAACCACCATCCGCTGCCAAATTGAATCTTTCCGGGTGTGCTTCCGTCCTGAAAGTTACCGATCATCGTCGCGAGCACGTAGTTATCGGCGGGATTCAAGTTGTAAAGGACGACTTTCGGCAATGCGTTTTCCTCTTCCAGCCGGCCTAGATAAGTTCCGAGAGACTGCGCTTGCGACCAATCGCCAACGGAATCGACCCCAACGTCCGCGCCAAGTTCGCGCACTTTTTCGTGTTCACGTTGCGAAAAGCACCAAGATGTAATTGCTTGGTCCAACCCTTTTCTGAATCGAGATGGCCAAAGAAGAGCATCAGGAATGCCGGATCGGTTCTTCGCAGGCGTAGGTATGGTAAAGATGCCTGGCCGTCTTGCGAAATCTTCAGTGATGAATGCCATGTGTGCTACCAGCAATCACGAGATGATTTTTGGAAAATGCCGTGCATCAGTCTTCTCGATGTTTCGACGTCAGAGGCGACCGACGCTCGCCATCTCTGGGCGCTTCCCGAGTTCGCATTTCAAGATAGCTGTGCGTGAGTGAATCCAGCTCCGCTCTTAGCGCGTCGTCGACCTCGCGTGATTCAACCTCGCCTGCTGCTACCCGCTGCACGTAGGAAGGTTCCACTCCCAATTGCGCTGCGACTTTGGCGAATGTGACATGCCGGTCTGATTTGCGAACTGTTTGCATCGGCTTCCATAGTGCCACGATTCGATGAAAGTCAGAACAAAATCAATTTTTACAGCGATGCTGAAAACGATACCCTTGCGCTGTTGCTTTGCTATCCTGAAGCGTGAACTTCTCCTGCCAAGCCATTCTCTTCGATCTCGACGGTGTACTTGTGGATTCCACTGCGGCGGTAGAACGGGTGTGGCGTCGCTGGGCGATAGAGCACGAACTCGACGCGGATTTTGTGGTCAAGAATGCGCATGGTCGACGCAGTATTGAGACCATTCGACAGCTGGCACCAACTCTTGACGCCGAACGCGAAAATGAGATCGTCGAAGGAATGGAGATAGTGGACAAAGATGGCGTGGTCGCGATCGCAGGCGCGCGAGAATTGTTGCTGAGTCTCCCCAAAGAACGGTACACGATTGTAACTTCCGCCACGCGGGCCCTTGCACAAGCGCGAATGGAGTTTGCCGGGCTCCCCTTGCCTGAGAGATTCATCTCAGCGGAGGACGTTGTGAATGGCAAGCCATCTCCGGAGCCGTACTTGAAAGGCGCAGCACTGCTGGGCATTCCGCCTGGAAACTGCATTGTTTTTGAGGACACGCCTGCGGGAATACAGGCCGGACATGCGGCCGGCATGCGCACCATCGCTGTGAGGAGCACTTACCCAGCAGAAGCGCTGACAGCAGCGGATGCTAGTGTTGGATCATTGGCGGAAGTGGCAGTCGACAACAATATTGAAGAACTGCGCATTCAAATCAGTCGTTCAAGATCCGCCAGTGACTCCGGTTAGGGATTTTGTACCTTCTTGTCTGCAGTTTGCGCAAGTGTTAGGGCGCATAAGCCGAGGACGAGTACCGCTAGACTGGTGGAACGGAATGTTTGCATAACACCTTTCGCCTCTCAATTGCGTGTTTTACTTCTTAAAATCAGCGTCGCATGCTAAAACGTTAATCACACGCGGGTCAATGAAATAAGCGCAGAAATAACCCGTGATAGCAGAAACCCGAGCGTCGCCTATGGATTTTGATCAGCTATACACTTTCATTGAAGTTGCAAGGTTGGGTAGCTTTTCGCGGGCCGCCGAAAAAGTTTTGCGTTCACAACCGGCGGTGAGCGCGCAAATCCGGCAGCTCGAGCAGGAATACGGACACAAACTTCTTGATCGCTCCGCAAGATCTGTCCGGCTTACTCCCGCAGGCGAAATTCTGTTTGAGTACGCAAATGAATTCATGGCATTGCGCAACAAATCGTTGCAGGCAGTCTCGCAACAGGATGGCGTTCCCGCAGGAACACTTTCGATCGGCGCCAATGAAGGGACGTTTCTTTATGTCCTGCCGAAAGTCTTCGCCAAGTACCATCGCGCTTATCCGAAGGTGAAGATCAGCGTTTACCGGAGCTTTACCCACAAAGTTGTCTCGAAGGTAGAGGATGCTGCCATCGATGTCGGCGTGGTGACGCTGCCGGTAAAGTCCTCAAGCCTGCATGAGGTGCCGATCTTTCGCGATCGCGTCCTGCTCATGGTGGGACGCGGTAACCCGCTTTATCGCCGCAGGACGGTTTCGTTGAAAGAGATTGCGCAACAGCCTCTGGTGCTTCCGACAATCGGGGCGACGCGAAGGATTATGGAAAAGAATCTTCGGCCTTATCGCGAGAACCTCAACATCACTATGGAACTGACGAGCGTCGTGATGATCAAGCGATTCGTCGCTGCGGGATTTGGGGTGTCATTCATCAGCGCGAGTTTCGCCCGCGACAATGTGCGCCGAGGCGAAGTAAAGCTCCTGGAAATCGAAGATTTGGCGGTGTGGAGGGAACTCGGCCTCATCTATCGCAAGGATCGTAGTCTGCCCCATGCCGCATCGGCATTTTTAGAGATGGCGACAAAAGAACTGTCTTCGCACCGATAATCGCCCATTTCGGGAGCTCGTCAGGGGCAAAACTGGAAGTGGAGCCGAATTGGGTGACAGCTCCGGGCCGACCCGGTTCTGTCGCCAGTGGAAAACGCGAAGCATGCGGCGAGCGGTTGCGCATTTCAACCGTCGAACCCGTAACAAACTTTCACTTCAGTTTCTAAATGAAGATAGAAACCACGAAGAACACGAATCAGGCAGCAAAGCAGTGACTCGGCGCGCATTTCTAAATCAATTCTCTGTACAAGGTGGGCCAATGTTTCGAAAGGCTTTCTTTCTCTTCAGTTTTATTGCGCTTCCGGCACTATTGTCTGCGCAAGCTGTACAAAAGAGCGACCAGCTCGTTGATGCAAAAGTCGAGGCGCTCTTGAAGCGCATGTCGCTCGAGGAAAAAGTCGGGCAGATGACTCAGGTGACTCTTGAGGTCGTCTCCGTGAAGAGTTCCGATCCTCGTACGCCGCATCTCGACCCTGCAAAACTCCAGACCGCGATCCAGAAGTATCACGTGGGATCGATCCTGAACGTAGCCGACGATCATGCTTATACGCTCGATCATTGGCATGAAGTCATTTATTCCATACAAGACGAATCGGCAAAGACGCGGTTGAAAATTCCTGTCCTGTATGGAATCGATTCGATTCACGGCGCAAATTATGTGATTGGCGCAACCTTGTTTCCGCAGGCGATCGCAATGGCTGCAACTTGGAATCCCGAACTGGCGGCGCGGGCGGGGGAGATTTCAGCTTTGCAAACCCGGGCTGCAGGAATTCCTTGGACCTTCTATCCGGTAATGGATATCGGCCGGCAGCCGCTGTGGTCGCGATTTTGGGAGACCTACGGCGAAGATGTCCTCCTGGCCACTGCGATGGGAAAGTCCTACATTCACGGACTGCAAGGCGAGGATGTAGGTTCACCGGACAAAGTCGCAGGATGTCTCAAGCATTACGTCGGCTACAGCTTTCCATTCAACGGGAGAGATCGAACTCCGGCGATTATCGACGAACGCATGATGAAACAATATTTTCTGCCGACATTCGAAGCCGGCGTTCGCGCTGGAGTGCCAACTGTGATGGTGAACTCGTCGGAGGTCAATGGGATCCCCGGACACATCAATCATCACTTGCTCACTGATGTCCTCAAGAAAGAATGGGGATTTCGCGGGCTTGCGGTCTCCGATTGGGCAGACATTCAGAATCTTTACAACCGCGATCACGTTGCAGCCACGCCGAAAGATGCGGTGCGCATGTCCGTCATGGCTGGCGTGGACATGAGCATGGTTCCAGACGATTTCACTTTCTATGAATTGCTGCTGGAGAATGTAAAAGACGGATCGGTCCCGATGTCGCGTATCGACGACGCGGTCAGGCGCATCCTGCGCGTCAAGTTCATGACTGGATTATTCAAGAGTGCGCGACCTGATCCGGACTTGTCGGCGCGCTTCAATCAACCCCAATTTGAACAAGCTAACCTCAACGCCGCCCGCGAGGCCATAACTCTGTTAAAGAACGAGAGCAACGTTCTTCCGCTCAAGAAGGGACAGAAGATCTTGGTCACCGGCCCTACTGCCAATCTTCTTTCCGTCCTAAATGGCGGTTGGAGCTTTACATGGCAAGGCAATGAAGAGGCAAGCTACCCAAAGGACAAGCTCACAATCCTGCGAGCGATTGAAAATGCGGCAGGCGCTGAGAACGTTACATACTTGCCGGGCACGACATTAGACAAGGAAGTCGACATTGCCGCTGCAGTGAAGGCGGCGAGCAGCGCCGACATTGTTATCGCTGCCCTCGGCGAAAAAGCGTATACCGAAGGTCCCGGCAGTATCGATGACCTCACGCTGGACGACGCGCAGTTGCATCTAGTGACCGAGTTGGCCAAAGCGGGAAAACCGATCGTATTGGTTTTGGCTGAGGGGCGTCCCCGGGTAATCCACAAGATTGCGCCGCTCTCTGCGGGCATCGTAATGG